>NZ_JAQJIO010000003.1:0-447595 GCF_027947415.1 Cobetia sp. MMG027 | reverse complement strand
CCACCTGCAAACCTCTTTCACCGCTGGTAACGCCATGCGTCCCCGGCAGCGGATGCGTACTTTACGCACGATCCGGGCTGAGCACAAGGGCTTTTTCAAGAGATTGTCATCACGCTGTCACGGACGTGGCCACTCAAGGCGTCATCCTTCCGCCGGCCGGGATACCGGCTGCGCCCGCCATCCGCCACGAGACTGCGACTGCATCTCGAGAGCGGCTTCCAGGCGTGCTTCCGGCAGCTGCATGACGCGCGCCAAGAGTGTCAGCAAGGCCACCTCTTCATCGGCCAGTGTCTGATCGGCATGCACTACCTGAGCAAGCGCCGCGAACCAGCGTTGCTTGTCCATGGGGCGCAGGTGCGCCAGCTGCGTGAGATGACGGCAGCGCAGCGCAGGGTTATCCCCACCCGGCTGCGACTGCGGATACTCCAGCGCCAGACCAAGTTCCGCACTGGCGTCCAGGAAGATGTCCTTGCGCAGTGCTTCATCGTCGATGAGTCCAACCATCAGCACGAGCCAGTGCTGACAGGCCGGCTGGCATTGCTGCAGGGCCAGCGAGTCGCTCTTGCGATCGATCCGCGGGTCCAGTGATTCCAGCAGCAGTTGCCATAGACACCAGACGAACATGTCCTGCGGAGGTGTCTGCGCCTTGAGCATGCGATGCGCGCGCTCATCCGCTTCCCGCCAGCGCGGTATCAACCGGTTGAGCAAGGGGATCCACTCGACCCGCGGCAAGGACTCGAGCCTGCGCCGTGCCTCACGCGCCCGCTTGCCGTCCAGCCAGTCATGCTGACGCTCAAGCTCGGTGAGCCAGACACCGCGTGTGGTCAGCTCCGAGGGGGCGATCATCGCCACCACCAGCTGCGGACAGAGAAACCTCGACAGCGTCAGGCTCTCGAGTTCTCCTCGTGAGCGCGAGAGCTCCCCTATGACCGCCGCGCCGGCGATACCCGCCATGACCCCGCCAAGCACGTCTGCCCCGATGGGGCCCTGCTGCTCGAAGGTATGCACCGGCTGCTGGCGCGCACTCAGATACTGCCGGTCCCAGCGAGGTTCCAGGCGCTTGATGCGTTCATCCAGCGGAGGATGCGAGTCGAACCAGCCTGTCAGCCATGGCGGGCGCGCTTCGACGAAGAAGAGATGGTTGTAGGTCATGGCGCGCGGATGCTGGATACGCCCCTGCCAACCCATGCCACCGATACGCTTGAGGGCCGAGGCGATGCCATCCGGGAAGCGGGTCAGGCGCACCGCACTGGCATCGGCGAGATATTCGCGTGAGCGCGCGACCCCGCGCTGCAATAGTCGCCCTCCCAGCCCGCCGAGACTGCCGAGCAACCACAGCGCCACACCCACCAGCATCAGCTGTGGCATGCCGCCTTTCCTGTCGGAACCGGAGGAGCGCCCCCTGCCCAACACGAAGCCGATGCGCCCTGCCCCCATCAGGAAGCGCCCCGCCTCGGAGAGAAACACCAGGCCGTGGACTGCACTCGCCAGACGCAGGTTGAGACGAATATCGCCATTGGCGATATGGGCGAACTCGTGAGCGACCACGCCCTGCAGCTCGTTGCGATCCAGCTGCTCCAACGCCCCGCGACTCAGCGCGATCACCGCATCCTGTGGCCGATAGCCCGCCGCGAAGGCATTGATCATCGCCTCATGCGGCAGCAGGAACAGCTGCGGCGTGGGCAGGTTGGCGGCAATCGCCATCTCTTCCACCACATTCAGTGCCCGTCGCTCGCTCGAGTCCTGCGTCTCGACATCCACCAGCTTGCCACCCAGGCGTGCGGCCACCATCGCACCGCCCTGCTGCAGACGCCGCAGCTCACGCGCGGCGACCAGTGCATTGCACAGGAAGATGATGCTCGCCACCGGCCAGACATACTCAAACGTCGTGGTGGCCGGGCGCCCCAGGAAACTGCTGATCGCGACATGCACCACGGCGCCGGCGGCAAGAGACACCACCAGCGACATGGCCGTGAAGGCCAGCAGCAATAGCCGCGTTCGACGACGCGCGCTGTCCTGCTCGTGATAGAAATTCATTCGCGCCCGCCATCTACCGAACCAGAATCACAGCCGGAAAGCCGCTGAGGAGAAAGCATCCGTCGGTCGGCTCATGAGAAGCTGACATCGGGGGCCTGACGAATCTTCACGCTGTCATCGAAGGCCAACAGGCCTGCATCACTGCGGTGACCGAAGGTCGGTGCGAACATCACCTGCGGGAAGCTCTGGCGGTAGACGTTGTAGTCGGTGACGGCATCGTTGTAGGCCTGACGCGCGAAGGCGACGCGGTTCTCGGTGGCGGTCAGCTCTTCCATCAGGTCGCTCATGGTCTGGTCGGCCTTGAGCTCCGGATAGGCCTCGACCACCACATCCAGCTTGCCCAGACTCGCCGCCAGTCCCTGCTCGGCGCCGGCCAGACTGGCCAGCTTGTCCATGCTGCCGGGGTGCGCCGCTGCGGCATTCAAGGCCGCCATTGCCTTGTTGCGGGCATTGATCACTTCTTCCAGAGTGCCACGCTCATGGCTCAGATAGCCCTTGGCCGTCTCGACCAGATTGGGAATCAGGTCGTAGCGCCGCTTGAGCTGTACCTCTATCTGCGCGAAGGCATTCTCGAAGCGCGCCTTGAGGCTGACCAGCTTGTTGTAGATCGAGATCACGTAGATGACGATCAGCGCGATTCCGCCCAGCAGCAGAAATGTTTTCATGAATGCGTCCCCTTGTAATGAAGCCTTTGCAATGAAGACTCGGCAGGCGTTGCCCCGCTCTTCGGCGAGTCTTTGCAAGCGCCCCAGTCGATCGCCCTGTGCAATCCGCTTCCAGTTTACCCATACCGGATGACGGCACCAGTCAATTGGATGACTGATTGCCAACGGGACATCATGCGGCTGGCAGCCTCACGGCACCCAATGCGCCATGAACTCGTGCACGGGCAGTGCGTCGAGTCGTTCGCGATCGGCCAGCAACGCCATCAGGGTGTCGCAACGCGAGGGCGGGAAGCAGGTGGCCAGATTGGCCCGACACTTGTCCTCGAGCGGAACGAGCGACGCTTCACGCCGCCGGCGATGTCCCAGCGGGTATTCCACCGTCACCTGCTCGGTGGCACTGCCATCGCAAAAGACCACCCGCAGTGCATTGGCGATCGAGCGCTTGTCGGCTTCCAGATACTCGCGGGTGAAGCGCGCCTCTTCCTTGACGATCATCCTGTCACGCAGCCGGTCGATCTCCGGGTGAGCGGCATGGAAGCCATCTTCATAGTGATCCGCGTTCAACTCCCCGAAGATCAGCGGCACCGCGACCATGTATTGCAGGCAGTGATCGCGGTCCGCCGCATTGGCGAGCGCGCCCTGCTTGGAGATGATGCGGATCGCCGATTCGTGGGTGGTGATCTCGATGCGCTCGATCTCCTCGAGCCGGCCGCGCACCTCGGGATGGAGCTGGATGGCTGCCTCGGCGGCGGTCTGGGCATGGAATTCGGCCGGGAAGGAGACCTTGAAGAGCACGTTCTCCATCACATAGCTGCCCAGAGGGCGCGCCAGCGTCAGACGTCGCTCGCCTTCAGGCTTGAGGGCGAGATCGCGGTTGCCGTGACTGAAAGAGACATCATTGAAGCCCCACTGCGGCGCGCTGAGGGCGCCGGGGACGCCCATCTCGCCACGCAGGGCGATGTCCGCCAGCCGCACGCCGCGTGAGGTGGCGTCTCCCGCCGCCCAGCTCTTGCGCGAGCCCGCGTTGGGCGCATGCCGATAGGTGCGCAGGCTCTGGCCATCGACGAAGGCGTGCGACAGCGCCGACAGCAACTGCTCACGATTCGCCCCCATCAAGCGCGCCGTCACCGCGGTGGTCGCCACCTTGACCAGCATGACATGGTCGAGACCGACGCGGTTGAAGCTGTTGTCCAGCGCCAGCACACCCTGGATCTCGTGCGCCATCACCATGCTCTCCAGCACATCGCGCATCACCAGGGGCGGCTTGCCCAGCGCGACACGCTGGCGCGAGAGATGGTCCGCCACCGCCAGAATGCCGCCGAGATTGTCCGAGGGATGCCCCCACTCCGCCGCCAGCCAGGTGTCGTTGTAATCCAGCCAGCGGATGGTGCAGCCGATGTCCCATGCCGCCTTGACGGGATCGAGACTGAAGGAGGTGCCGGGCACGCGCGCGCCATGCGGCACCAGCGTCTCGGCCACCAGCGGCCCGAGATGCTTGGTGCATTCCGGGAAGCGCAGCGCCAGGATGCCGCAGCCGAGAGTATCCATCAGACACAGACGAGCGGTGTCCATCGCCTCTGCCGAGGGACCTGAGCGCTCGTGCTTGCCAGCCAGACCGTCCACATTCGAATCCGCATCCGCATTCGCGACAGGGGGGTCGTCGCAATACCCCAGCACATAGTCGGCGATCTGCTGAAGCTCCGGGTCATAGTCCGGGCGCTGATTGGCGCTGGCCTGACTTGTACTGGCTTGAGTGGCGCTGAGACGGCTTTCATCCGTCTGTTCAGAGGATGGCGTGTTCATACATGACCTCCTGTCGTGGATCGTCTTTGCCCGCATGCGACTCCCGTCACACCTGTACTTCCCCCCACTACCTGCACACATACCACAGAGACGCGAAAGCCGGCCCTCTGCATATGCATGCCAGGCCGGCTTTCATCGAGATGCCGCAGGAGGGATATCAAGAGGGATATATTGACAGTAGACCATCACCTGCCAATGCCGGCGCTAGCGCATCAAGGTCTCCGCCGGCACCCGCACCCAGCCTTCCATCAGGATACGCGCGCTGCGACTCATCACGGCTTCACTGACGGTCCACTCGCCCTCGCCTTGCTGGCCATCACTGACTTGGCCTGCCTCTGTCTGCCGATGGGCACTCGCGCCGACCCTGAGTGTGCCGGAGGGATGCCCGAAGCACACCGAGTCACGCGCCGCGTCAGTCTGCCCAGCCCCAGACTCAGCATCGGCTCCGCCAGCGGCGGCAAGATTGACCAGCGTGCCGGGTACCGCAGCCGCCGCGGCGATGGCCACCGCCGCGGTACCCATCATGGCGTGGTGCAGCTTGCCCATCGACACGGCGCGAATCAGCACATCGATCTCGTCGGCCTTGATCTCGCGACCGCTGGAGACGACGTGATCCACCGGCGGCGCCACGAAGGCGACCTTGGGGGTGTGCTGGCGCGTGGCCGCCTCAGCGAGATCATTGATCAGCCCCATGCGCAGTGCGCCGTGGGCGCGCAATGTCTCGAGGCGTGCGAGCGCCTCGCCGTCCGAGTTGATCGCCTCCTGCAGCTCGGTGCCCTGATAGCCGAGGTCGCGGGCATTGACGAAGATGGTCGGAATGCCTGCGTTGATCAGGGTCGCCTGGATCTGCCCGCCAGCGACCACCGATTCCGGCACCTCCAGCGCATCGACCACATTGCCGGTGGGGAACATGCTGCCCTCACCCGCGGCAGGGTCGCGGAAGGCGACCGCCACTTCGGCGGCCGGGAAGGTCACGCCATCCAGGGCGAAGTCGCCGGTTTCCTGGACGCGCCCTTCGCACATCGGCACCCGCGCGATGATGGTCTTGGCGATGTTGGCCTGCCAGATGCGCACCTCGGCGATACCATCACGCGGCAGGCGCTCGGCCGGCACCAGGCCCTTCTCGATGGCGAAGGGCCCGACCGCCGCCGAGAGGTTGCCGCAGTTGCCGCTCCAGTCGACGAAGGGCGAGTCGATGGAGACCTGGCCGAACAGGTAGTCGACGTCATGATCCGGCTGTTCGCTGCGACTGATGATCACCGTCTTGCTGGTGCTGGAGGTCGCGCCCCCCATGCCGTCGATCTGCTTGGCGTAGGGGTCGGGGCTGCCGATCACGCGCAGCAACAGGGCGTCACGCATCGGACCCGGCACCTGCGCCGCTTCCGGCAGTTCATCGCGCAGGAAGAACACGCCCTTGCTGGTGCCGCCACGCAGATAGGTGGCGGGAATCCTGAGCTGTGCCTGCTGGCTCATGCCGATACCTCCGCCGCCGTCTCGCCCGGTGCCTGTGAGCTGAGGAAGTCTTCAGCGAAGCGCTGCAGCACACCGCCCGCGGAGTAGATGGAGACCTCCTCACGGGTATCGAGGCGACAGGTGACCGGCACGCGTTCGACCTGGCCTGCCTTGTCGCCGGCGGTGCGCTCGATCACCAGCGTGAGCGCTGCCCCCGGGGCCGGTTCGCCCTCGACGGCGTAGATCTCGCTGCCATCCAGCGCCAGCGTCTTGCGCGTGGTACCGGCGGCGAACTGCAACGGCATCACGCCCATGCCGACCAGATTGGTGCGGTGGATACGCTCGAAGCCTTCCGCGACGATGGCCTCGACGCCCGCCAGCCGCACGCCCTTGGCCGCCCAGTCACGTGAAGATCCCTGGCCGTAATCCGCACCCGCGATGATGATCAGCGGTTGCTTGCGCTGCATGTAGGTCTCGATGGCCTCCCACATGCGCACTACCTTGCCTTCCGGCTCCAGACGCGTGAGCGAGCCCTGCTTGACCTCGCGCTTGCCGTCCGCCCCTTCCACCACCGCCATCTCGTTGATCAGCTTGGGATTGGCAAAGGTGGCGCGCTGCGCGGTGAGGTGGTCCCCACGGTGAGTGGCGTAGGAATTGAAGTCCTCTTCCGGCAGGCCCATCGCGGCCAGATACTCGCCCGCCGCACTGCTGGCCATGATGGCATTGGAGGGCGACAGGTGATCGGTGGTGATGTTGTCCCCCAGCACCGCCAGTGCCCGCATGCCGGTGAGCGTCGGCGCGCTGGCCAGGCCGCCTTCCCAGTACGGCGGACGACGGATGTAGGTGCTCATCTCGCGCCAGTCATACAGCGGGCTGGTGGAGGCATCGCGGTCGTCTCTGGCCTCGAACATCGGGATATAGACCTGACGGAAGTGGTCCGGCTTGACGCTGGAGCCGACGATGGCGTCGATCTCCTCGTCGCTCGGCCACAGGTCCTTGAGCATGATCGGCGAGCCGTCCGGCGCATGCCCCAGCACGTCCTTCTCGATATCGAAGCGGATGGTGCCGGCGATGGCGTAGGCGACCACCAGCGGCGGCGAGGCCAGGAAAGCCTGCTTGGCGTAGGGATGGATACGGCCATCGAAGTTGCGATTGCCGGATAGCACCGCGGTGGAATAGAGATCGCGCTCGATGATTTCCTGCTGGATCGCCGGGTCCAGGGCACCGCTCATGCCGTTGCAGGTGGTGCAGGCGAAGCCGACGATGCCGAAGCCGAGCTGCTCGAGTTCCGGCAGCAGTTCCGCTTCTTCCAGATACAGCTGCACCGCCTTGGAGCCCGGCGCCAGCGAGGTCTTGACCCACGGCTTGCGCGTCAGTCCCAGCGCATTGGCGCGCCGAGCCAGCAACCCTGCGGCGATGACGTTGCGCGGGTTGGAAGTATTGGTGCAGCTGGTGATGGCGGCGATGATCACCGCGCCATCCGGCATCAGATCACGCCCGTCCTCGTCCTGCTCATGCTCGACCACGCCGGAGATGCCGCGCGCGGCCAGCTCGCTGGTCGGCACGCGACTGTGCGGATTGGAGGGCCCCGCCAGGGTGCGCACCACCGAGGACAGATCGAAGGTCAGCTCGCGCTCATATTCCACCGCGCCCTCGATATGGCCGCTCTCATCTGCCCACAGGCCAGTCTCGCGTGCGTAACGCTCGACCAGCGCGATGTTCTCCGGCTCGCGTCCGGTCAGGGTCAGGTAGTCCAGCGTCTGCTGGTCGATGTAGAACATCGCCGCCGTGGCGCCGTACTCCGGCGTCATGTTGGAGATGGTGGCGCGATCACCCAGCGTCAGGCTGGCCGCGCCTTCGCCGAAGAATTCCAGATAGGAGGAGACGACCTTCTCGGCGCGCAGGAATTCGGTCAACGCCAGCACGATATCGGTGGCGGTGATGCCCGGCTGCGGGCGCCCGGTGAGGCGCACGCCGATGATGTCGGGCAGGCGCATGTAGGAGGCACGCCCCAGCATCACGCTCTCGGCCTCCAGCCCACCGACGCCGACGGCGATCACGCCCAGCGCATCGACATGTGGCGTGTGGCTGTCGGTGCCCACCAGGGTATCCGGGAAGGCGACCTGATGGCCCTTTTCATAGGCGCGCGACTCGATCACCGGCGACATCCGCTCCAGATTGATCTGGTGCATGATGCCGTTGCCCGGTGGGATCACGTCGATGTTCTCGAAGGCCTGACGGGTCCAGTCGATGAAGTGGAAGCGGTCCTCGTTGCGACGCTCCTCGATGGCGCGGTTCTTGGCGAAGGCGTCCTTGTCGAAGCCGGCGTGCTCCACCGCCAGCGAGTGGTCGACGATCAACTGGGTCGGCACCACCGGATTGACCTTGGCCGGGTCTCCGCCGCGCTCGGCGATGGCATCACGCAGGCCAGCCAGATCGACCAGCGCGGTCTGACCGAGGATGTCATGACACACGACGCGCGCGGGGTACCACGGGAAATCGAGATCACGCCGACGCTCGATCAATTGCACGAGGCTGTCACGCAGCTGATCCGGCGGGCAGCGGCGCACCAGGTTCTCGGCCAGTACGCGTGAGGTATAGGGCAGACCGGCGTAGGCGCCGGGGGCGATGTCTTCCACGGCGGCACGCGCATCGAAGTAGTCGACCGGGGTACCCGGTGACGCCGTGCCAGGCAGGGGTTTGCGATACTCGGTATTCATGGGCATCCGGACTCATCAGGCGATCAGGAAAACGATCGGCCAGCACGCTGACTGGCCGAGGAAAGGGTCAGTCGCGCTGCTCGATGGGCAGCCAGTCGCAGTGCTCCGGGCCAGTGTAATCGGCGCTCGGGCGGATGATGCGATTGTTGGCGCGTTGCTCGAAGACATGTGCCGCCCAGCCGGTCAGGCGTGAACAGACGAAGATCGGCGTGAACAGCTTGGTGGGAATGCCCATGAAGTGATAGGCGCTGGCGTGGAAGAAGTCGGCGTTGCAGAACAGCTTCTTCTCGCGCCACATCACGGCTTCGACGCGCTCGGAGACGGCGTAGAGCTGCGTATCGCCCACATCGTCCGCCAGCTTGCGAGACCACTCCTTGATGATGGCATTGCGCGGATCACGCTCACGGTAGATGGCGTGGCCGAAGCCCATGATCTTCTCGCGGCGTTCCAGCATGCCGAGAATCTCGCGCTCGGCCTCCTCCGGTGAGCGCCAGTGCTCGATCATCGCCATCGCCGCCTCGTTGGCACCGCCATGCAGCGGTCCGCGCAGCGAGCCGATGGCTGCCGTCACGCAGGAGTGCAGATCAGACAGCGTCGAGGCGCAGACACGTGCGGTGAAAGTCGAGGCATTGAATTCGTGTTCGGCATAGAGGATCAGCGAGGTATTCATCACCGCAGCATGCAACTCGCTGGGGGCCTCGCCGTGCAATAGGTGCAGGAAGTGCGCGCCGATGGAGTCGTCATCGGTCTCGGTGTCGATGCGCACGCCATCATGGCTGAAGCGATACCAGTAATTGATGATCGACGGGAACACGGCCAGCATGCGGTCGGCCTGATCGGACTGCTCCTCGAAGCTCTCTTCGGTCTCCAGATTGCCGAGCATCGAACACCCGGTACGCATCACGTCCATCGGGTGAGCGCTGGCCGGAATCTGCTCAAGCACCGCCTTCAAGGCGTCCGGCAGACCCCGCAACCCCTTGAGGCGCGCAATGTAGGCATCCAGCTCCGCCTGATTGGGCAACTTGCCCTTGAGAAGCAGATAGGCAACTTCCTCGAAGGCTGCGTGACTGGCGAGGTCTTCCAAGTCGTAACCGCGATAGCGCAGACCGGAACCGGACTTGCCGACGGTGCACAGCGCCGTCTCACCGGCACTCTGGCCGCGTAGACCACTGGGGGCGCTGGTGCTCGAAGTAGCGGTGGTCGGGTTGGCGATGGTATCTGACATGGCGTGATCTCCTTGGCAGTGACGTCATTGAGTTGTTCTTTTTCTTGTAGGGCATAAAGCGTCAAGCCCCTCGCCGGCCAGGCGTCTGCCAGCGAGGGAGAAACGGTCGGGCCGAGAGTGCCGGCCCGTGAAGCCGATGACCTCCAGAGGCGAGACATGGCGTCCGTCTCGAGCGTCTGGCATCAATCCTTGCGGCTTTCGGCCTCGAACAGGGTGTCCAGCTTCTGCTCGAAGGTGTGGTAATCGAGGAAGTCGTAGAGCTCCATGCGGGTCTGCATGTCGTCGACGACATCCTTCTGATCACCCTTGTCGTGGATGTTCTGGTAGACCTTGAGGGCGGCGGCGTTCATGGCGCGGAAGGCAGACAGCGGATAGAGCACCATCCGGCAGCCGACATCGCCCAGCTCGCGCTGGTTGAACAGCGGCGTGGCGCCGAATTCGGTGATGTTGGCCAGGATCGGCGCGTCGACGCCCTCACAGAAGGCACGGTAGTCCTCGAGGGTATGCACCGCCTCGGCGAAGATGGCGTCGGCACCGGCTTCGACACAGGCGTTGGCACGTGCGACGGCGGCTTCGAGCCCTTCCTTCTGGAAGGCATCGGTGCGCGCGATCAGATAGAAGCTGTCATCACGACGCGCATCGGCAGCGGCCTTGATGCGATCGACCATCTCCTGGCTGGAGACGATCGCCTTGTTGGGGCGGTGTCCACAACGCTTCTGGGCGACCTGGTCCTCCAGGTGCACGGCAGCCACGCCGGCACGCTCCATCTCCTGAATGGTGCGCGCGATGTTGAAGGCGCCACCCCAGCCGGTATCGATGTCCACCAGCAGCGGAAGCTCGCTGGCGGCGGTGATGCGACGCGCATCTTCCAGCACGTCATTCATGCTGGTCATGCCCAGATCCGGCAGACCGTAGGAGGCATTGGCCACGCCACCACCGGACAGGTAGATCGCCTGATGCCCGACGCGCTCGGCCATGATGGCGGTGTAGGCATTGATGGTGCCGACGATGGGCAGCGGACGATTGGCCTCCAGCGCCGCGCGGAAGCGGGCACCGGGGCTTGGCAGGGCGGTGGAACTCAGATGGCGTGACATGACATCTCCCGGGCTGGGCCCATGACGGGGTTGGAATTGTTCGGTCGGTTCAAGTCGTGAGCGGTGCGTCAGCTCACTCTTCGCCCTGCTCCTGCTTGAGCGTGGCGGCATAGCGGCGGGCGACGTTCTCCCGCGAGGCGCTGACATGGCGGCGCATCAGCAACTCCGCCAGTTCCTCATCGCCTGACTCGATGGCATCGACGATGCGATGATGCTCGACGAAGGCCTTCTGCGGGCGTGATCCACTGGCGCTGAACTGGGTGCGGTACATTCGTACCAGGTAATAGAGGTCATCACAGAGAATCGTCATCAGCATGTGGTTGTGGCTGCCGAGCACGATCTGATAGTGGAAATCGAGGTCGCCTTCCTTCTGGAAGTAGGCGGTACCGGTCTTGAGGTCCGACTGCTGTTCGTGGGTCTTGAGCACGCTGCGCAGCCGCGCGACCTCTTCCGGTGTCATGTGGCGTGCGGCCAGACGGGCGGCCATGCTTTCCAGTGCCTCACGCACATCGAACAGCTCCAGCAGCTCGGTCATCGAGAGCTTGACCACCCGCGCGCCGACGTGGGGCACGCGCTCGATCAGACGATGGACCTCGAGGCGGCGCATGGCCTCGCGCAGCGGTCCGCGCGAGATCCCGTAGGCCTGCGCCAGGCCGGGCTCGGTGATCTTGCTGCCCGGTGCCAGCTCGCCACGCACGATGGCGTCCTGCAATTGATGGAAGACACGCTCGGCCAGGGTGCGCACCTCGGGGGTCGCTGCCGTCGCGGAAGCGGTGTGACCTGCCTGCTCGGCAGTCGCGCCGCGCGCAAGGCTTCGAGCGGTGGTGGCATTGTGAAAGGCATCGGTGGTCATGGCGGTCAGGCAATCCGGCTGGCAAGGGACAGAGGCAAGGCAATGGCGGCGAGGGACTTTCAGCACCATTGTCGACAATCATTCACTGAATGCCAGACTAGCCAGCGCGCCTGTGTGGGTCAAGATGCAATCCGCCAAATCCTCTACACCTTTGGCGTTAGACACGGCTCCCCTGCTGAACAAACTGCTGTCAGAACAAGGCTGAACTGCCCTGAACCTCGCCATGCAAGCCAACCCGCCAGCACCGTCGGGCGGGACGACAAGGCACGATGAACGGCACGAAAAACGCCCCGCCAGCGCAAGCTGACGGGGCGTTCGACTCTCGGGGACTCGCCCTTTCATCGGCAGGCTTGTCGACAATCCTTCAGATTTAGCCGAAGCTGAGCTCCGCGCCGATACGGCGGGGTTTCTGGAAGGGCAGCGAATGATCGGTGCCGGGGATTTCCAGCGATTGCCAACCCGGATGACGTTCGGCCAGCAGCGCATGATAGTCACGCAGGATCGTGGGGCTCTTGCCACCGACCATGCTGCGTACCTCGCCGCCTGCCGCCAGCACGTCAGCCAGCAGAGCCTCGCGGTCAATCTCGCGCACGGCATGCGTGACACAGTCCAGGGCATTGGCGAAGCCCAGATGACGATGCGCCAGGCGCGCCACCATCATGCGCTCGGCACGCGGGTTGCGCGTGCGATGCGGGGAAATGAGGTCGAGGAACGCGGTGATCCCCGCCTCGGGGCTTGCCGCCTCGCGCATCGCATGCGCAGCCTCGGCGTAGCCATCGCGCACCTGGATCATGGTGGCGTGGCATTCGCGCTCCAGCAGCGCCGGTTCCAGCAGGCTGATGTCGCCGACCTTCACCTCCGGGCGCTCGGCGCGCAGACGCTGGACAAGACGCATGGCGACCAGCCCGCCAAAGCTGTAGCCGATCAGGTCGAAATGCGTGATGCGCTGCGTCTCGATCAAGGCCATCACATCCTCGACCACCTGCTCGAGGGTGAAGGGAGGTTCACCGCCATCGGGTGACACCGTCTGCCCCATGCCGCGCAGGTCAGGAATGATCAGCTCGTCATGGGCCGTGAGATGCCCGACCAGCGGCGCCCAGGTCAGCGTGCCGGCCACCCCGGCGCCGTGCAGCATCAGCAAGCGACGCCCACCATTTGATTCACGACGCGTCAGACGCTGCCAGAAGAGGGTCTGGTCAGGACGTGACAGCAGATGTTGGCCATGTTCGAACTCGGGATGCATGCAGGGCTCCGGTAGGGTGCCAGGGGCTGGGCAAGCGACTGGGCAAGAGGACTGGGCAAACGTCAGCACACGCGTCGGGGCAGTCGTCGATGACGGCGCAGGGCGTTCAGAGGCAGGCACCTTAATCAGCGCACGGGAGAACGGCAAGCCAACAAGGACAGCCCCTCATCGGAATCCGCACGCATGGGCGGACAAAACGCGTCTGGATGCCTAGAATGCCCTGTCCGCCAACGGAAGCTGTCATGACCATCTCGCTCGAAATCACTGCCCTGCCCTACGCCCTCTCCGCCGAGGACGAGGCCTCCACACTGTCGCGCTTCGCACGCCTGCGTACGCGCCCCGACGCCGTGCTGCTCGACAGCGGCCAGCCTTCACTGGCCGGCGGTCGCTTCGACATCATCAGCAGCGACCCGCTGGCCGTGCTGGAGCAAGGCGCGCATGGCGGCAAGCTCACCGGCCCACTGCCGGAGTCGATGCGTGACCTGAGCCAGTTCAGTGAAGCATTGGAGCGCCTCGCCCGCCTGCCGGTGATCGAGGCCCAGCGCCAGCTGTTGACCCTGCTGCCGCAGACGCTGGCAGGCGAAGAGCTCGCCCAGCATGACCTGAGCGCCGAGGACCTGCCGTTCATCGCCGGCCTGCTGGGCTACTGGAGCTATGACTTCGGGCGCGCACTCGAGACGTTGCCCGCCACGGCCGAGGACGACATCGCCCTGCCCTGGTCACGCCTCGGTCTCTACGACTGGGCATTGATCAGTGATCATCAGCGTCAGCAGAGCTGGCTGATCGCCTCGCCCCAACGGCGCAGGCAGGTGCTTGAGTGGCTGGAGCAACCGGCGCCGAGCCGCGCCGACTTCGCCCTCGACACCCCCTTCTCGCCGCTGCTGGATCGCGCGGGCTACGGCGAACGCTTCCGTCAGGTGATGGAGTATCTGCACGCTGGTGACTGCTACCAGATCAACCTGACCCAGCGCTTCTCCGCCGACTGCAGTGGCGACAGCTGGGATGCCTACCTGCGCCTGCGTCAGGCCACGCCGACGCCCTATGCGGGTTATCTGAGCTGGCAGGACGCCAAGGGCGAGGAGATGGCCATCGTCTCCGTCTCGCCGGAGCGCTTCGTCGAGGTCAATCACCGCGCGGTCGAGACCAAGCCGATCAAGGGCACCCGCGCACGTGGCGCGACACCGGAAGAGGACGCCCGACTGGCCGCCGAGCTGCTGGCCAGTCCCAAGGACCGCGCCGAGAACGTGATGATCGTCGACCTGCTGCGCAATGATCTGGGGCGTGTCTCCGCGCCCGGCAGCGTCAAGGTGCCATCGCTGTGCGCGTTGGAGAGCTACGCCAACGTGCACCATTCCGTCAGCACCATCACCAGCACGTTGGAGGAAGGGCGCGATGCGCTGGATCTGCTCGGCGCCGCCTTCCCCGGTGGCTCCATCACCGGCGCGCCCAAGATACGAGCCATGCAGATCATCGAGGAGCTGGAGCCGGTTCGCCGCAGCGCCTATTGCGGCAGCCTCGGCTACCTGGACATCCGCGGGCACATGGATACCTCCATCGCGATCCGCACGGCGGTGATCGCCGAGGGCCAGGTACACCTGTGGGGCGGCGGCGGCCTGGTCGCCGATTCCGAGGAAGAGGCCGAATACCGCGAAAGCCTGGCCAAGATCCAGCGACTGATGGAAGCACTCGGCTGACAGACTGCGTTATAAGGCGTCATGAGCGCCATAACTCGATGGCATATAACGATCGAACGAATTCGTATTGGGGAAGCAGTGCCCGCCTTTGATAGGGTAGGCGCATTCCTGCACGTCTCCTTGAGCGCTACCCGCCTCTGCTGATGGCCTTTTTTGGCCATTGATCAGCCCTGCGCCCCGCTCCATCGGACGTGCCCTCGTTCTGGAGACTCCTCATGTCCGATACCTTCGATCTCGCCCGCATCAATGCCGAATTCGGCAACGACCCCGAAGCCCTGACTCGCTGGGCTCTGTCGCTGGACAAGCACGCCATCTGCACCACCAACTTCCGCCCCTTCGAGGCGGTGATCCTGCACATGGTGACGCGCTTCCGTCCTGACATCCCCATCGTGTGGATGGACAACGGCTACAACACCGATGCCACCTATCGTTTCGCCGATGAGGTGACGCGCAAGCTGAACCTGAATCGCATCATCTATCTGCCGCAGCGTACCCGCGCGCACCGTGAAGCCGTCGATGGCCTCACGCCGCATATCGATGACCCGCGCCACGAGGCCTTCACCCGTGAAGTGAAGCTCGAGCCCTTCGAGCGTGCCCTGCGTGAGCTGAACCCCGAGATGTGGTTCACCGCCGTGCGCGCCAGTGACACCGCCTTCCGTGCCGGCATGCAGCCGGTCTCGCTGAACGGCGATGGCCTGATCAAGGTCGCACCGGTGCTCCACTGGTCCTCCAAGCAGATGCACGAGTATCTGGTCGCCCACGACCTGCCCAACGAGTTCGACTACGTCGACCCGACCAAGGCGGAAGACAACCGTGAGTGTGGCCTGCACCTGGCGCACTGATACTGTCGGCCACACGCAAAACGCCCGCCTCTCAGGAGGCGGGCGTTTTCATTTGCGCAATGGCAGGTCAGGCGAGCGGCACTCAGCCCACCGGCACTCAGCGCACCGGCAGCTCGATATCGTGGAAGATCTCGTGCTCATGACGCGGGCCGGCGGCCAGTGCCGCCTCGACACGATCGCGTGTCAGGTGCGGCGCGAAGCGTTCGACGAATTCGAACATGTAGCTGCGCATGAAGGTGCCGCGACGAATGCCGATCTTGGTCGTCGAGCTGTCGAAGAGATGCGTCGCATCCAGCGCCACCAGGTCCTCGTCCGCCACCTCGTCCACCGCCATGTGCGCGACGATGCCGATACCCATGCCCAGGCGCACATAGGTCTTGATGACATCGGCATCCGAGGCGGTCAGCACGACATTGGGTGCCAGGCCATGTGACTTGAAAGCATCATCCAGCTGGCTGCGCCCGGTGAAGCCATAGGTGTAGGTGACCAGCGCATAGCTGGCCAGTGTCTCGAGGGTCAGCTCCTCGCCATTGGCCAGCGGATGATCCTTCGGCACCAGCACGCAGCGATTCCAGCGGTAGCACGGCAGCAGGATGAGGTCGTTGAACAGCTCCAGCGACTCGGTGCAGATGGCGAAATCGGCCTGCCCCTCACTGACCATGTTGGCGATCTGCTTCGGGGTGCCCTGCTGCATGTGCAACGCGACATCCGGGTACTTGCGCGTGAAATCGGCGATCACCGGCGGCAGGGCATAGCGTGCCTGGGTGTGGGTGGTGGCGATCGCCAGACTGCCACGGCGATCATCGCTGTGCTCCTGCGCGACATGCTTGATGTTCTCCACCGTGCGCAGCACCTGGCTTGCCAGCTCGACGATCGACTCACCCGCCGGCGTCACGCGCGTCAGATGCTTGCCACTGCGCGCGAAGATCTCGACGCCCAGCTCATCCTCCAGCAGACGAATCTGCTTGGAGATCCCCGGCTGTGAGGTATAGAGGCTCTGAGCGGTCGCTGACACGTTCAGATTGTGTCGGGTCACTTCCCAGATGTAACGCAACTGCTGGAGTTTCATGCGACTTCACTCTCCTGAGAAGCCCCGTCGACGCGGGAGAGCGCGACAGTGGCCCGGACATGGCCGTTCACCCTGCTAAGATGATCGGGCGATAAAATCATGAACAATGATTCCTTTCGGGAATATACAGTCAAGAGTAGATTGACGGC
Organism: Cobetia sp. MMG027; assembly: GCF_027947415.1. Taxonomy (NCBI): domain Bacteria; kingdom Pseudomonadati; phylum Pseudomonadota; class Gammaproteobacteria; order Oceanospirillales; family Halomonadaceae; genus Cobetia; species Cobetia sp. MMG027. The sequence goes on along the minus strand of NZ_JAQJIO010000003.1, from coordinate 430,749 downwards.
AGTAACCTGACAAGGGGTAGACAAGGGATGGATGTCACACAGCTGCTGCTATACGTACTGGCAGGCGCCGGAGTGGGCTTTGCGGTCGGTGTCACCGGCGTGGGCGGTGGCTCACTGATGACACCGCTGCTATTGATGTTCGGCTTTCCGCCGCATGTCGCGGTCGGTACCGATCTGCTTTACGCCGCCATCACCAAGGCCGGCGGTGCCTTCGCGCACCATCGCCAGGGGCATGTGGACTGGACCATCACCCGTCGTCTGGCCCTGGGCTCCATCCCCGCCGCGCTGGTGACCATCGGCGTGCTGCATGCCTTCTTCACGGACCCCACCGCCTACGCAGGCCTGATCAAGGGCATGCTGGGCGTGATGTTGATCCTCACCGCCGGCGTGCTGCTGTTCAAGAAACGCCTGTTGGGCCTGATCAGTCCGGAAAGCTTCATCGTGCGGCATGCGGCACCGCTGACCGTGCTGTCGGGCATCGTGCTGGGCGTATGCGTCACCCTGTCCTCCGTCGGCGCCGGTGCCTTCGGGGCGGCCGTGCTGATCATGCTGTTCCCGCTTCTGAGTACCGCACGCATCGTCGGCACCGATATCGCCCACGCCGTGCCACTGACACTGGTCGCAGGCCTGGGGCATCTATGGCTGGGCAATGTCGATTTCCTGCTGCTCGGCGCATTGCTGGTCGGCTCCCTGCCTGCCATCAGCCTTGGCGCACGCCTGACGCGCCACATGCCCGGCAGCCTGTTGCAGGGGCTGCTCACCACCCTGCTGCTGGGGCTTGGCATCCGCTACGCCTTCTTCTGATCCCGCCCTTCCTCTGCTGCTGCACGCGTAATCCAGACCAATGTCGCAGCAGGCAATCGTGATTGCCTGCTGCGTGGCTATTCCCTCCAACCAATAAAACAGCTATAAAAATACCAACGATCATAACCCCGTGCTATTGAGTCGATGGACAATGCCCATTTGTCAGTGATGGAAAGTGGCGCTACCATCGGACGCAGCCTGCATGTCCGGCAATGCCGCAGACAGCGAAACGAATCCCCTGGAGAAACAAGATGTCCAATCACGTCGATGTCACCGGCGCCAACTTCGAACAGGAAGTTCTCAACGCTGAAGCCCCGGTACTGCTGAAGTTCTGGGCGCCCTGGTGTGGCCCGTGCAAGATGATGGCGCCGGTCGTCGAAGAAGTCGCCAACGAGAAGGGCGAAGGCCTGAAGATCGTCAACGTCAATGTCGATGACGCACCGGAAATCGCCGCCGAGCAAGGCGTGCGTGGCGTGCCGACCGTGATCCTGTTCAAGTCCGGCGCCAAGGTCGCCTCGCTGGTCGGTGCCCAGTCCAAGGGACAACTGAGCCAGTTCATCGAGCAGAACCTCTAAACCGGTCCGCTCGAAGTTGGCTGCCCCGGCAGTCACCAGGCACGAGATGAACACCAGAAGGCCCCGTCACGCTCAACGTGACGGGGCCTTCTGCATTCCCTTCTGCATTCAGGGGGCGCGGGCTAAACGCCTTGCCGACGCGCTATTCCTCCGCCATGCGTCGGCGACGTCGAATGCGTCTGGCGGAGGGTCCCAGCAGGCGTGCCGCCCAGCGCGTGCCCGGGTGCGAGTCGAAGGCGATCTTGAGCGTCATGGTGATCGGCACCGACAACAGCATCCCCACCGGGCCGAACACCCAGCCCCACACCACCAGTGACAGGAAGGCGGCCAGTGTCGACAGCCCCAGCGTCCGCCCCATCACGCGCGGCTCGATCATGTTGCCGAGAATGAAATTGATCGCCAGGTAGCAGCCGCCCAGCATCAACGCCTTGACTGCCCCACCCTCCGGCATCACCAGCGTCAGCAATACTGCCGGCACCGCGGCCAGCGCCGACCCGATATTGGGAATGTAGTTGAGGCAGAAGGCCAGCGTGGCCCACAGGAAGGCGAACTCCACATCCAGTGCCAGACAGCTGATGCCGACCAGCGCACCGGTCACCAGACTGATCAACGTCTTGACCGCCAGATAACGTCGCAGCGTCAACGAGAACAGCGTAAAGCGACGCAGACTGACATGCGGGCTACGCAGAGTGGTGATCAGCTTGTCGCGCAGCGACAGGGCTTCGTACAACAGGAAGGTGGCCGTCAGCACGATGATGACACTGGAAGACAGCAGGCCGCCCAGCCCGGTGAGCAGGTTGGGCACCCATTGTGTCAGCGATGCCGGATCCACCAGCTCACTGAAGCGCGCCGGCGCGATGGAGACGCCGTGGCCTGCCAGCCATTCCAGCATGCTCTGATACTGCTCCCGCAGACTTTCCTCCAGCTTGGGCATCTCATCGCTGAACAGGGTGAAGCGTGAGACCAGCAAGGCCGCCAGCGAGGAAAACAGGATGCAGACCGTCAGGATGACGATGGGCACCCCGAAACGCTGGCCGATGCCGTGTCGGGCCAGCCAGCGCACCGGCGCATCACAGACCGCCGCGACAAACACCGCCATCAGCAGGGGGACCACCAGGTCTGCCGCCATCTTGAGGCCACCGATGATCACCACCAGCGCGGCCATGCCGACCAGCAGCGGATGGATCTCCAGCGCCTTGCGGACCTTGGGGACATGGCGAGAACGCCCGGAAAGCTCCAGCGCTTCCTGCTGACGCTCGTCTCGCGGCACCTGCATGCGTGCCACGGCCTCCTCGGCGGAAGTGCCTTCGCTGACACTGCTCGGCTCACCCACCATCATGTCATGCGCGTCGTCGCCGCCCTCACTGCTCGGCACTTCGGGCCTCGATGAGGCCTGCTCAGAGCGGGAGGACCGCCCTGACTCCTGCGCGGCCTCTTCAGGGGTATCGTTAGCCTGCATCCTGCGCCACCTATCCTGTCAGTTACTGCAAATTGAGACCCGCATGTCATCTCCCGCGCACTGGGCGGGACAGGCTGTCACTGCGACTATCTTGGGCGTCTGACCGTCACAAGCCAAGCGCGGGACACAAAGAGAAGAGAATGTTCTGCAGACCGGCGCGACCCCGTGCATGAATGACCCGCCACAAAAAAGGGGAGACCGAAGTCTCCCCGAGAAATCCGAGTCAGAGCGCACTGACTGGAGGCACATGATTGCCTGACAAACAGACCGAATTCAGCGTGTGGACGTGAGATCAGATCTCGAACCCGCTGCCGAAGCCCTCCACCGCAGGTGCCATCAGCGTCTCGCCGCCGGCACGAATCATCGCGGCATGCCCCTGGGTACGCGGCAGGATGCGCTGGAAGTAGAAGCGTGCGGTATCCAGCTTGGCCTGGTAGAAGGTCGCGTCTCCCGTGCCAGATGCCAGCGCTGCCCTGGCGGTCTCACCGGCACGCGCCCACAGGTAGCCCAGCGTGACGTAACCGGCATACATCAGATAATCGACACTGGCAGCACCGACCGCCTCGCGGTCCTGCATCGCCCCCATGCCCACCGCCATGGTCAGCTCACCCCATTCGCGGTTGAGCTCCGCAAGTGGCGAGGAAAATTCGCTGCCATCGCTGGCCTGACAGAACTTGTGGATCTCCTTGGTGAAGACCTTGAGCGACTCGCCCTGGCTCATCAGGATCTTGCGTCCCAGCAGGTCCAGCGCCTGGATACCGGTGGTGCCTTCATAGAGCAGCGTGATGCGCGCATCGCGCACGAACTGCTCCATGCCCCACTCCTGGATGAAGCCGTGGCCACCGAACACCTGCACCCCATGGTTGGTCGCCTCGAAGCCGGTCTCGGTCAGGAAGGCCTTGACGATGGGCGTCAGCAGGCCCAACAGCGTGTCGGCACGAGTCTTCTCTTCGCTGTCCGACGCATTCTCGACAAGATCATTGAGCTGGGCGGCGTACATCACCAGCATGCGTCCGCCCTCGGCGATGGCCTTCTGGGTCAGCAGCATGCGCCGTACGTCCGGGTGCACGATGATCGGGTCGGCTGCCTTCTCCGGCGCCTTGGCCCCCGAGAGAGCTCGCATCTGCAGACGGTCCCGCGCATAGCTCAGCGCATTCTGGAAGCTGGCCTCGGCCAGCGCCACGCCCTGGATGCCCACGCCAAGCCGCGCGGCATTCATCATGGTGAACATGCAGGCCAGCCCCTTGTGCGGCGGGCCGACCAGATAACCGATCGCGGAGTCGAAGTTCATCACGCAGGTCGCGTTGCCGTGAATGCCCATCTTGTGCTCGATGGAGCCACAGCTGACACCGTTGCGCTCTCCGGCCTCGCCACTGGCATCCGGCAGGAACTTCGGCACCACGAACAGCGAGATGCCGCGTGAGCCTTCCGGCGCGTCCGGCAACTTGGCCAGCACCAGATGCACGATGTTCTCCGAGAGATCGTGTTCGCCGGCGGAGATGAAGATCTTGGTACCGCTGATGGCGTACCCCTTGCTGCCATCGGCGTCATCCAGTGGCACGGCGCGGGTCTTGATCAGCCCCAGATCCGTGCCACAGTGCGGTTCGGTCAGGCACATGGTGCCGGTCCAGCGGCCTTCGACCAGCTTGGTCAGATAGGTCTGCTTGAGCACCTCGCTGCCATGGTGCTCAAGGGCGTTCATCGCGCCATGTGACAACCCCGGATACATGCCCCACGAGAGGTTGGCGGAGGCGACCATTTCCGAGAGCACCATCGCCAGAGACGGCGGCAGGCCCTGGCCACCATGCTCCGGTGAGGCTGCCAGACTCGGCCAACCGCCCTCGACATACTGCTGATAGGCGGCCTTGAAGCCACGCGGCGCCTTCACCTCTCCCCCCTCGAAGGTACAGCCCTCGAGATCGCCCGACTGGTTGAGCGGCGTCAGCACCTCGTTGGCAAAGCGTGCCCCTTCCTCGAGAATCGCGCTGACGATGTCATCACTGGCATCTTCGCCACCCGGCAGGCGGGCGTAATGCGCGGGGTAGTCGAGCAGCTCATTCATCACGAAGCGAATATCGCGCAAGGGCGCCTGATAGTCGGGCATGCTGTACTCCTTGTGCCGTCGCGACGCGGCGGCGATGACCTGACACAGCCACTTCCGAGCATCTGAAAGCGGGAAATGGTGGCTATGCACATGAATGGGGGCGTGGCAGCGGGATCCTTTCGCGGGATCGACCCGACCACTATCAAACATTCGTTTGAAATTAGCGCCACCCCGATCGTCAGTCAAGCGATCGTTTGATCGTGGCCGTGAGACATTGGTGGCACGCGGACACAAAAAAGCCCGACCACTCATGTGGTCGAGCAATATCTCCCCCAGAGATTCCTTGCTTTCAGGTCGTCGTGCGTGATCGCGAGACGGCAGGCTCAGGCCATGCGGATGCTGCCGTCGAGACGGATCACTTCCCCATTGAGCATGCCGTTGGTGATGATGTGTTCGGCCAGGCGAGCGAATTCATCGGGCCGCCCCAGGCGCTTGGGAAACGGAACGGCCTCGCACAGCGCCTCGCGAGCAGGCTCCGGAATGCCTGCCATCATCGGTGTCTCGAACACGCCAGGGGCAATCGCCATCACACGAATGCCGTGACGCGCCAGTTCGCGTGCCATCGGCAGGGTCATGCCTGCCACCCCGGCCTTGGAAGCACTGTAGGCACATTGCCCTATCTGGCCATCGAAGGCCGCGACCGAAGCGGTATTGAGAATGATGCCGCGCTCTCCGTCTTCCCCCTCGGCCACATTGCGCGCCATGCGGGCCGCCGCGAGACGCGCCACGTTGAAGGTACCGCTCAGATTGATGGCCAGGGTCTTCTCGAACCCTTCCAGCGGCGCCGGTTCCCCCTCGCGATCCACCAGCTTGGCGACGCTCACCACGCCCGCGCAGTGGATCACGCCATGAAGGGCTCCGAAGCTCTGCTCGGCGACATCCAGCGCCGCGCTCACGCTCTCGGAATCGGTGATATCGCAATGACAGAAGCGTGCCGACGCACCGAGTGCCGCGGCATGCTCGCGTGCGGCCTCGGAGATGTCAGCCAGTACGACGCGTCCACCGGCGGCCACCAGACGGTCCGCTGTGGCAGCCCCCAGGCCGGAGGCGGCACCCGTGATCAGGAAGCAGTGCTCGGCAATCTTCATGCATGACTCTCCAGATGGCACCCGGCGCATCCGCTGCCGGGTCGTTCAATGACGATCATCCTGCGACAGCCCGCAAGGGGCGTAGCGGCAGCTGCGGGTCTCACTCCTCGCGAGCTTCGGCGCGCAGCAGGAATCGCTGGATCTTGCCCGAGGGTGTCTTGGGCAGGTGGTCCACGAAGCTGATCTCGCGGGGATAGCTGTGGCCTGATAGCCGCTGGCGTACTTCGCTGCGTATTGCCTCGGCGAGGGCTTCATCCCCGACATGTCCGTCGCGCAGCACCACGTAGGCCTTGATGATCTCGCCGCGCAGGTCATCCGGCTTGCCGACCGCCGCGGATTCCGCGACGGCGGGATGGGCAAGGATGGCGTTCTCGACATCCGCCGGGCCGACCCGATAACCCGAGGTGGTGATGATGTCGTCGTCACGGCCGGCGAAGGTGAAGCGACCATCAGGCTCCGCGACGACCACATCCCCGGTCAGGTAATAGCCTTCGACACAGGGCTGTTTCTCCTGCCAGGTATAGCCGGAGAAGAAATAGGCAGGGGAATTGGCGATATCCACCGCCAGCACGCCCGGTTCACCGGGCGCAAGCTCCCGATATTCGGCGTCCAGCACGGCCAGGCGATAGCCGGGCAAGGGGAAGCCGACGCTGCCGATGACTACCTCATGCGCCAGAGCATGATGATTGCAGCAGACCATGCCGACTTCGGTCTGACCGTAGTGATCCATCACCGTGCAGCCAAGCTCACGGGCGACCCAGCCCACCACCTCGGTATTGAGCGGCTCGCCGGCCGAGCTCGCCACGCGCAGCGTCAGGCGCTCGAAGGCCCCCTCCCCGAGCCCGGAGGCCTTGAGCATCCGATAGGCCGTGGGCGCCGCCGCGAAGTTGTCGATGGCGTGGCGCTGCAGGAAGTCCAGCCCGCCCTGCGCGCTGAAGGGAGCTTGCATGAAGTAGGTGGTGGCACCCAGCAACAGAGGTGCCGTGATCCCGTAGTAAAGCCCGTAGGCCCAACCGGGGTCGGCCATGTTCCAGAAGCGCTCGCCGGGTCGCACATCCACTGCCAGCCGCTGATAGAGCCAGAAGGCCGGCAGCGCATTCAGTGCCACCGCCACCCCCTTGGGCTTGCCGACCGTGCCGGAGGTGAACATCTGCAGGAAGGGCGCATCACTCGGCAATTGTACGGGCGGTTGCGCCAGGGGCTCGCTTTGCATCAGGGCCTGCCAGTCCAGATCCCCCTCATCCAGTGCCTCCCCCTCCCCGCGCACGCAGATGATCGGTGGATGGCTCGCAAGCGCCCTGAACTTGGCACGCTGACCGGACTCGGTGATCACGACACTGGTCTCGGCGCGCGACAGACGGTAGGCGAGCGCATCCGTTCCGAAGGCCGTGAACAGCGGCTGATAGATGGCGCCCAATCGCCAGGTGGCGGCCAGCGCGATCAGAAGCTCAGGCGTACGCGACAGCATGCAGGCCACGCGCTCGCCGGGTCCGACGCCCTGCGCAGCCAGCGCCGTGGCCATCCGAGCACTCTCGAGATCCAGTTCGGCGTAGCTGAGCGTGCGTACCTTGCCATGCTCGTCCTCGTGGACCAGAGCGATGCGCTCGCCCTGCCCGGCGCGCAGGTGCCGACCGATGCAGGCGTCAAAGGCATTGCCCATGTGCCCTTGCCCGGAGGACGTCAGGAGTTCATCGCGCAACGCGTCGATGTCGAAATGTTCCAGATACTCGCTCAGCGTCTGGCTGGCAGCGGGTTGCATGGCGGATGAATTCGCAGGTTCGTCAGATGTAGCGGCAGATGTAGCGACATATGCAGCAGAGGCGGCGCGTGACGTGCGGTTTGTTGTTGTATCGCTTGGCGTCATGGCGTGACTGGCTCCTGAGTGGCGCTCCGGGGCGGATCGAGATGGCTGGGCGCCAGCCATCTACAGTTAACGTAAACGTCAAGTTAGCGACAAGCCTGTCGTGCGGCAAGCATTGTGGCGCTCGACTGGCCGAAAGTTGCAGACGCTGTGTAGCAGACGCCGTGTAACGGACGCTCGCTCAGGGAAGACGACACAGGCTGTCGACCAGCGCCTCGGCCAGCTCATCCGGGGAACGCTCACCCTCGGGACGGTACCAGCGTACGCTCCAGTTGAGCGCCCCCAGCATGAACTGGCGCAGAAGCAGAGCGTCTCCCTTGAGCAGTCCCGCGGCGACGGCCACCTCGATGGCGTCGCGCCACAGGGCTTCATACTCGTCACGCAGATGCACGAGATGCTCCCGCGAGGCTTGCTCGAGGCGACGCCATTCGTAGAGCGCCACGACATGCGCATTGCGGTCCGTCAGCAGGGTTTCCAGATGCGCCCGCGCCAATGCCAGCAAGCGCTCTCGCGCCTGCTGATGCCGTGATGCGGGGGCTGAGCTGGCTTCCAGCCGCGCGAGATGCTCACGCGCGATGGCCAGTGCGCTGAACATGCCCTCCTCGATCACCGCGCACAGGATTTCCTGCTTGTCAGCGAAGTGATGGAACAGGCTGCCGGACTTGATGCCCATTTCCTGGGCCAACATGCGAACGGTGGTGCGATCGAAGCCCTCCTCCACGAACAGACGGGCGGCGATGCGTACCAGCTCCTTGCGACGGGGTGAGGCGGTGGCTACATTCATCGTATAACTAGCGCTTGCTTGGTTTATGGGATTGAATGGATCAAAGCACAGCCACGCAGTGATCACAACGCCGAACGCCACAGGTGATCTTCCAATAACAAGACACTGGAGACCGTCATGACGACCGCTTCCCGCACCACGCCAAGCCCCACCACCGCCGCTGACGACATCGTGATCCTGTCCGGGGCGCGCACGCCGATGGGCGGATTGCAGGGCTCGCTTTCCAGCCTCAGCGCACCGCAGCTCGCCGCCGTGGCCATCAAGGCTGCCATCGAACGCTCAGGCCTGACACCCGCCGATATCGATGAGGGCATCTTCGGCTGCGTACTGCCGGCAGGCGTCAAGCAAGGCCCGGCACGTCAGGCCATGCGCCAGGCCGGAGTCCCGGACAGCATCGGCGCGACCACCATCAACAAGCTGTGCGGTTCCGGCATGAAAGCCACCATGCTCGCGCACGACCTGATCCGTGCCGGCACCAACCGCATCATGCTGGCGGGTGGCATGGAATCGATGTCCAATGCCCCACACCTGCTCACCCGGGCACGCGGCGGCTATCGCCTCGGGCATGGAGAACTGAAGGACCACATGTTCTTCGATGGCCTGGAAGACGCCGAGACCGGCAAGCTGATGGGCGTGTTCGCCCAGGAAGTGGCCGATGCGCGTGGCTACGATCGTCAGCGCATGGATGACTTCGCCATCGAATCACTCAAGCGCGCCATGGCCGCCACCGAGGCCGGCGACATCGCCCCGGAAATCGCGCCGGTGACGGTCAAGAGCCGCAAGGGCGAGAGTCTCGTCGAGCAGGATGAACAACCCTTCCAGGCCAACCTCGACAAGATTCCCACGCTGCGTCCGGTATTTGCCAAGGACGGCACCATCACTGCCGCCAATGCCAGCTCCATCTCTGACGGTGCCTCGGCCCTGGTGCTGACCCGACGTGATGAGGCCGAGCGTCGTGGCCTGGCCGTCAAGGCCCGTATCCTCGGTCACAGCACCCACTCCCAGCACCCCAGCGAATTCACGCTGGCCCCCATCGGGGCCATCGATTCGCTGATGAAGCGACTGGAGTGGACCACCGAGGATGTCGATCTGTTCGAGATCAACGAGGCCTTCGCCGTGGTGACACTGCTGGCGATGGATGCCCACGACATCCCGCACGACAAGGTCAATGTCTTCGGGGGAGCCTGCGCCCAGGGTCACCCGGTGGGCTCCACCGGATCACGCATCATCGTCACCCTGATCAATGCGCTGGAACGCCGCGGCAAGAAGCGCGGCATCGCGGCACTGTGCATCGGCGGCGGTGAGGCCACCGCGATCGCCGTCGAGCTGGAAGGCTGAGCCGGGAACGGGGGCTGAGCCAACCTCGCGTTCCAGCACGTCTGACATGACAAGCGCCAGACACGACAGAAGGCCCGGATCCATGATCCGGGCCTTCTGTCATCTTCGGGAATCATTCGCGCCGAGACGGCGCCAGTCCTCAGCCATAGCGACCGGTGATGTAGTCCTCGGCCTTCTTGGTGTGCGGATTGGAGAACATCGTCTTGGTGTCGTTGTACTCGATCAGCTCGCCCATGTGGAAGAAGGCGGTGTAATCGGCGACACGCGCCGCCTGCTGCATGTTGTGGGTCACGGTCACGATGGAGAACTGGGTCTTCAGCTTGTCCATCAGGTCTTCGATGGTCGCGGTGGAAATCGGGTCCAGCGCCGAGGTCGGCTCATCCATCAGGATGACGTCCGGCTTGACCGCGATCGCACGCGCGATGCACAGGCGCTGCTGCTGACCACCGGACAGCGAGGTGCCCGGCTGATCCAGAATGTCCTTCACCTCTTCCCACAGGCCGGCATCACGCAGCGCGCTCTCGACCAGATCGTCCTTGTCGGCACGACGGCTGACCAGATCATGCATGGTCGGCGCATAGGCGATGTTGTCATAGATGGACTTGGGGAACGGGTTCGGCTTCTGGAACACCATGCCGACACGGCGACGCAGTGCCACTTCATCCATGTTGCGGGCATTGACGTCACGCCCGTCCATCTCGACCAGACCCTCGATGCGCACGCTGCGGATCAGGTCATTCATGCGATTCAGGCAGCGCAGGAAGGTCGACTTGCCGCACCCGGACGGCCCGATCAACGCGGTGACATTCTTCTGGAAGATGTCGATGTTGATGTTCTTCAGCGCCTGCTTCTCGCCGTACCACAGGTTGAGGTCTTCCACACGGATGGCCAGCTCATGATTGGCCTCTTCGTTGGTCACGATCGGTGTGCCGGGGCGTGCCATGGCGACAGGCTTGGCGGGGGTGGCGACGGTGCTGTTCATGTCTCGTATTCCTTGTTCAGTCGTGGGTCTGGTCATGTCGTGCGTCCCGCCTCGGCGGGACGTGATCCATCGACCTACCAGCGACGCTCGAATTTCTTGCGCAGCATGACGGCTGCGGCGTTGAGGAAGATCAGCACTGACAGCAGCACCAGGATGCCCGCCGCAGTCCGCTCGACGTAGGCCTGTTCCGGCTCACCTGCCCAGGTGAAGATCTGGGCCGGCAGCACGGTGGCCGCCTGGGTGATGGAGGTCGGTGCATCCGGAATGAAGGCCACCATGCCGACGATGATCAAGGGAGCGGTTTCCCCCATCGCCTGCGCCAGACCGATGATGGACCCCGTCAGGATACCCGGCAATGACAGCGGCAGAACGTGATCCCGCACGACCTGCCAGCGCGAGCAGCCAACGCCGAAGGCTGCCTGACGAATGGTGTCCGGCACGCTGCGCAACGCGGAGCGGGTGGTGATGATGATCACCGGCAGCGTCATCAGCCCCAGCGTCAGACCACCGACCAGCGGGGACGAGCGCGGCATGCCGAAGAAGTTGATGAAGATCGCCAGGCCCAGCAGACCGAACAGGATCGACGGCACCGCCGCCAGATTGTTGATGTTGATCTCGATCGCCTGGGTGAGGCGATTGTCCGGCGCGAACTCCTCCAGGTAGACCGCGGTCAGCACGCCGACCGGGAAGGCGAAGGCCAGAGTGACCAGCAACGTCAGGATCGTGCCCATCGCCGCCGACCAGATACCGGCATATTCCGGCATCTTGGAATCACCGGTGGTGAAGAAGTTGATGTTGAACTTGAGCTCGGCCGTGCCGTTCTCGACCATGCGATCCAGTACGGCGATCTGCTTGGGCTTGAGATGCGCCTTGTGGCCCTTGAGGTACTGATCCACCCGGTCGTCCGCGATCACCCAGGTCTCGAGGGTCTGGCCCAGCAGCTCCGGGTTGGCCTTCATCTCGCGTGGCAGCTGACGCAGCCAGCCGCGGCTGACCAGCTCACGCACATCCTCTTCCACCGCCGCGAGCGGAATCTCGCGTGACTGCTCGCTGTAGGTGACCGGTACCTTGAGCTCCGCCTGCTGGAAGGCCGGATAGCCGCGCATCAGCATGTCGCCGATGAACACCACCAGGAAGGTTGCCGCCAGGGCCAGCGCCGCCATGGACATGTACTTCAGGCGCTGAGTGCGGCGATGACGGCCCTTGAGCTGGGCCGAGATATCGTCGAAGGAATGGCTCATGTCTTGTCTCGGCCTCACAGATTGTTGGCGCTGTACTTCTCACGGAAGCGGCGGATGAGAACCACCGAGACCATGTTCAGCAGCAAGGTGACGACGAACAGCACCAGACCCAGCGCGAAGGCGGACAATGTCTCGGCACTCGCGAATTCCTGGTCTCCCGTCAGCGCGGCAACGATACGCACCGTCACGGTGGTCATGTCTTCCAGCGGGTTGGCGGTCAGATTCGGACGCATGCCCGCCGCCATCACCACGATCATCGTCTCGCCCAGCGCACGCGACATGGCCAGCAGTGACGCCGAGATGATGCCCGGCAGCGCGGCCGGCAGGATGACATTGCGGATGGTCTCGCCCTGGGTCATGCCCAGCGCCAGAGACCCCTGACGCATGGTGTCCGGCACGGAGGTGATGACGTCATCCGACAGTGAGGAGATGAAGGGAATGATCATGATGCCCATGACCAGTCCCGGCGCCAGAGCATTGTTGTAGGACGCCTCGATACCCAGCGGCGAGAAGATGTCGACGATCAGCGGTGCCACGGTGATGGCGGCGAAGAAGCCATAGACGACGGTCGGGATGCCGGCGAGCACTTCCAGCACCGGCTTGGCCACGGTACGCACGCGCTCCGGGGCGAATTCCGACATGTAGACCGCTGCCAGCAGGCCGATGGGAATGGCCACCAGCATGGCGATCAGGGTGATCATGAAGGTACCGGCGAACAGCGGAACCGCCCCGAAGTTGGCGGTGCTCTCGACGCCCTCGCCACGGCCGGCTGCCAGCTGGAAGCTGTTGCCCGGGTCCCAGGTGGTGCCGGTGATGAAGGTCCAGAAGCTTTCCATCTGGAAGAAGCGGATGGCTTCGAAGATGATGGAAGCCAGAATGCCGAACGTCGTGACGATGGAGATCATCGCCGCCCCGATCAGCACATAACGAATCAATGTCTCGATCGCATTGCGCGCGTGAAAATCAGGCTTCACCAGCGCCAGACCGATGAGCATGCCGACACCTGCGACGACGAGGCTGGCAGCCAGCAGCTCGGCGCCCTCGATGGATACCCCGGCCGTGGCGATCGCCAGTACGGCGGCCAGTCCGACCAGCAGTGCCGGGCCGGCACAGGAGATGGCGGTGAACCAACCGTATTGATCCGGCTGGGCGTACATCTCTGCCCCGCTGGCACGCACCTTCTGCGCCTTGCCTCGGCCGACGAAGAAGGCAATCAGGCCAGACAGCGCCACGATGCCAATGAAGAAGAGAAAGATCTGCTGAGTCTGCATCTTTCGAGTCCCGGAGTCGCGTTATCCGCAAAGTGAAGGCAACTTGCCTGTCCGATATCCCTGCGGACCGTCATGCAAACGGGCCGGCTGCCAATGGCAACCGGCCGCGTCGTGGGTCAGCTGCGTCAGTTACTTCTTGAGGTCAGCCAGGGTCAGCTTGGTGCGGTTCTTCACCTGCTCACGCAGGGCTTCACGCTCATCCTTGGGCAAGGGAATCAGGCCGATGCCCTTCAGGTAGCCCAGCTCACCGATCATCTTCTCGCTCATGAACAGGTCGTTGTAGGCCTGCTGCGCCGGCACGTCATCCTTGTGCTGGTTCTTCACGTAGTAGAACAGCGAGCGGGACACCGGGTACTCACCGGAGGAGATGGCATCGGCTTCCGGCAGGACGCCATCGATGGAGGCACCGACGACCTTGTCGGCGTTCTCTTCCAGGAAGGAGTAGCCGAAGATACCGAAGGCATCGGTGTTCTCGACCAGTTTCTGGATGATCAGGTTGTCGTTCTCACCCGCCGCGATGTAGTGGCCGTCCTGACGGATGTTGGTGTAACCCTCACCGCCGTAGCCTTCCATCTCTTCGGTGGAGACTTCCATCACCAGCTCTTCGAAGGCATCACGCGTACCGGACGTGGAAGGCGGACCATAGACGGTGATCTTGCGATCCGGCAGGGAGGAATCGATCTCGGACCACTTGGTGTAGGGGTTGTCGACCAGCTTGCCATCGACCGGCACCTGAGCGGCGACCGCCAGGGTGATCTGCTCACGCGTCAGGTTGATGTCGCCATCACCGACCGCCTGAGCGAAGGCGATGCCATCGAAGCCGATCATCGCTTCGGTGATGTCGGTCACGCCATTCTCTTCACAGCGCTCGAACTCGGACGTCTTCATGCGGCGGGAAGCGTTGGTGATGTCCGGCGTGCTGTCCCCGACCCCTTCACAGAACAGCTTCATGCCGCCACCGGAACCGGTGGACTCGATGACCGGCGTCGGGAAGTCGCTGGTGGCACCCAGCTCTTCCGCCACATAGCTGGAGAACGGATAGACCGTGGAAGAGCCGACGATGCGCAGCTGTTCACGGGCTTCTGCTGCACCGACGGATGCGGCGAGAACAGCGACTGCGAGACCTGACTTGAGGAACGCCTTCATGCCTGAAACTCCTTGCGAAAAGAATGAGCCTTGAGGTTGGCTTCTTGTCTACGAGGAGCACTTTGCCAAGCATTCATGACAACCGTGTGACAGTCATCGCGAGTCGCCGTGTGATCAATGACCCTCAGTCCGAGGGGGCGGCATGACGCGCCAGGGCGCGACGCCCCGCCAGCACGCGCAGCAGGATATTGCTGACCAGCGCCGTGCCCAGCATGCCGAGGATCATCGGCCACAGGCTGTCCAGCGCCAGCCCTGCGATCAGCATGCCGATCAAGGCACCACTGGCGAATTGCAGGCTGCCGATCAGGGCGTTGGCGGTGGCGCTGATACGGGGGAAGTACTCGAGCGCGGAAGAAATCGCATTGGGAGCGACCATGCCGTTGGCCCCGACGAAGAGCATCAACAAGGGTGCCATCAGCGCCAGATGATCCAGCCCCAGCGCCAATGCCAGCACCAGCAGACAGGCCGCGAGCAGCTGGATACCGATCCCGATGCGCAGCAGCCGTGGAGGCGACATGCGTGACAGCAGGCGCACGTTGAGGCGATTGGCGGTGAACATGAACAGGATGTTGGCCCCGAACAGCGCCGGGTACCAGGAGGCGGTGACACCGAAGTGCTCCATGTAGACATACGGGGAGGCGGTGATGAAGGCGAACATGCCACCGAAGCCCATCGCCTGGGTAATGGCATAGCCCATCGCCGGGCCATGGCGCATCACGCTGACGTAATCGCGAGCGACCTGCGCGATGCTGGCCGGAGGCTCATCCGCTTCGCGATGGCGGCGTGTCTCCGGCAGCCGGAAAGGCAGCACGACCAGCAGGAAGGCGGCATAGGCGGCCAGGAAGGCGAAGATCAGCCACCAGCCCGCCAAGCCCAGCAGCAGACTGCCGATCGCCGGGGCGATCAGCGGTGCCAGCATCATGATCACCGCGACGGTCGAGAGCACCTTGGCCGCCTCGCGCCCGCTGAAGCAGTCACGCACGATCGCCGAGGAATTCACCACCGAGGCCCCGCCGCCCAGCGCCTGCACGAATCGCAACGCATAGAGGCCTTCGAGACTGTCGACCTGGGTGATCGCCAGACTCGCCAGCAGGAAGACGAAGATCCCGGAGAGCAACACCGGCTTGCGGCCGATGCGGTCCGACAGCGGCCCGAAGATCAACTGCCCCAGCGAGAAACCGAGCAGGAAGATCGACAGCGACAGCTCCGTATGATGGACGCTGGTGTCGAGCGCTTCCGCCATGGCCGGCAATGCCGGCAGATAGGCATCGATGGCCAAGGGGGCCAGTGCGGTGTTGGCAGCGACCAGCAAGGCCAGCTGACGGGTTTGACGCTTGTCCACATCCCCTCCCGAGAGTTTCACGATAACGGCGCGATCATGCGCCTGCTGAAGAATCCTTCACGATGCGGCACGTCATGGACCCAGGAGCCGGCATCGGCCCGCTCACCGGCTCCCTCACCGTCCTTGGGTCCCCGACACCTCGGTGCCAGCCTGTCGCAGGCATGAGCGGACACGTCTGCCGGTAGACCGCGACAGTGGGCGCGCCGCCATACAATTGATACAGTTGAGGTAACGAACGTGAAGAAGTTGTCACATCCATGTGATCATGTTCACACCGACAGCGACGACATCCCCGCGGTACGGCCGATGGAGTATCATCGTCGAGGCTCTGGCCATGTCGTTCCCGCTTCGTAGCCCAGACCTTCACGTCTTCCCTTTTCATGAAGGTCGTCATCGGACGACCCGCGCTCAGTACAGGAAACTCTTGCATGGCACAGGACAAGCTCTCCCAACTCAAGGACATGACCACCGTTGTCGCCGACACCGGTGACCTCGAGGCGATTCGTCGCTTCGCGCCCACAGATGCTACCACCAACCCGTCGCTGATCCTGCAGGCCGCCCAGGACCCGTCGCGTCGCGAGCGCCTGACCGAGGTCGCGCGCAAGGCCACCGACATCGACGATGCCGTGGACGCCGTGGCCGTGGATATCGGCACCGAGATCGCCGGTCTGGTACCGGGCTATGTCTCCACCGAAGTCAGCGCCCGCCTGTCCTTCGATGCCGACGAGACCATCCGTCGCGCGCATCGCATCATCGAGCGCTACGCCGCCAATGGCGTCGGTCAGGAGCGCATCCTGATCAAGACCGCCTCCACCTGGGAAGGCATTCGTGCCGCCGAGAAGCTCGAGCGTGAAGGCATCCGTACCAACCTGACGCTGCTGTTCAGCTTCGCCCAGGCCCAGGCCTGCGCCGATGCCGGCGTGACGCTGATCTCGCCCTTCGTCGGCCGTATCCTCGACTGGCACAAGGCCAACCAGCCGGATGCCGATTTCAGCGGCGACAACGACCCGGGCGTGAAGTCCGTCAAGGCCATCTACGAGCACTACAAGGGTCACGGCTACAAGACCATCGTGATGGGCGCCAGCTTCCGCAACACCGGCGAAATCGAAGCCCTGGCCGGTTGCGACCGCCTGACCATCTCTCCGGCGCTGCTGGGTGAGCTGGCCGAAAGCACGGGCCCGCTGGCGCGTCGCCTGCAGGCCGCCGATGCCGAGCGCAACGTGCCGGAAGTGCTGACCGAGTCCAACTTCCGCTGGGACATGAACGAAGATGCCATGGCCACCGAGAAGCTGGGCGAAGGCATCCGCAAGTTCATGGCGGATCAGCGCAAGCTCGAGTCACTGCTGGCCGAACTGCGCAGCCACTGAGCATGACGTCGAGAACACGCCCTTGTCGAGCAAGGGCGTGTTTCTGGCGCAGCAACGAAGAGCGCCTGCCGTGAATCACGGCAGGCGCTCTTGCGTTCAGGCGATACCCCGCATCGTCAATGCGGCTGGCGCTGCTCCTCGCTCTCCAGAAGCTCGATCAAGGGCTGGAACTGCAGGCGATTGTGGCCATTGAGACACATCAACAGACGATGCGCCTCGAGAATACGGCCGCGCAGTGCCTGCTCCTGACTCGCCGAGGCCTCTGCCCCACCCTCGACCGGCACCTCCGCCGTGGCGTCATCACAGCCCGAGCTGTCCAGCTCGGCCTGCTCCGCCTCCGCCAGCTGACTGGCATCCACGACACTGGCCACCTCATCGAACCCCATGACCTTGAGCATGGTCATCACATCAGGGTGAGCCGCTACCACCTGGGCCGGCAGGATCAGACGATCCCGCACGGCCAGTGCCAGCTTGGCCAGAAAGCCCAGTGCAGTGGAGTCAATGTTGGTGGCTTCGCGCAGATCGATGATCACGCTTTCCAGACCATCGACCGCTGCCACGCGTTGAACCTGCTGGTCCAGCGTGGCACACAGTGTCAGGCGTACGTCACCCGACAGCTTGAGCACGAACAGGCCGTCATCGAACACGGCCTGGATACGTCCTTCATCCATCATGGAATCCTGTCAGCGTCATCAGGGTAAGGTCATCCGGCAGCTCACCATCCAGTGCCAGACCGCGGCGCAATCCCTGCACATCCTCACTGCTCAGTATCCGTTGATGCAGTGCTTGAGTTCGTTCCTCCAGCGCCTCGCCCGGCAGGCACTCCAGCACACCATCACTGGCCAGCCACAGGCGGAAACGCGCGGGAAGCGCCACACGATACGCCGGATAGCGGGTGCCTGGGAAGAGGCCTACCGGGCGCCCGCTGCCTTCCAGTACCTGAATCCCACCCTCCGGAGTCACCAGGACCGGCATCGGCAGCTGGGCTCCCAGGGTGTAATGCAGCGTGGCCGCTTCACGGTCAATCACGCCGCACAGCACGGTCGCGTGCTTGCCGATGCCACTGTCCAGCAGCTCACGGTTGAGCAACGCCAGCCATTCAGGACCGAAGGTTTCCGGCGTATGTTCCTCCCAGTGGCGAATCGCACGCGCGAACAATAGCTTGAGCAGCACCGTCACGAAGGCCGAAGACGCCCCATGCCCGGAGACATCGGCGAAATAGAACAGACTGAAACGCTCATCGATCGCCTGATACTCGAGAAAATCTCCCGACAGATACAACGAGGGCGACAGGCAATAGTCATAGCGGATGCCATTGATTCTCTGCCCACTTTCCGGCAACAAGCGTTGCTGGATCTGCCCACCGGCCAGCTGGTCCTGACGCAGCATCGCCAGATGCGTCTCGAGATGCTCATTGAGCTCCTCGAGGCGCGCGCGGGCCTTGGCGTGTTCATGCGCGAGCTGGTGATGCTCCGCCGCCCGCTTGAGCAGACTGCGCAACACCGAGCCATGCTCACGCGGGGCGATCAGATAATCCACCAGCCCCGCCTCCACCGCGGGCAACAGGCATTCATCGCCGCGACTCTCGGCCACGACCACCGTGGGCAGGCACTCGGCGAGACGCGCCCACTCCTGACTGGCCACGGCCTCGACATGCGCCACCACCACCGCGACCCCACTGGGCAGCGTTGCAATGCTGTCACAGGCCGCCACTGCACAACGCTCATCCGTCAACAGCGTCGCCAGCGCATCACGCCGCGAACCGACCAGATCGATCAGACCGATCAACAGACGCTTGCCTTGCTCATCCGCCATGCCAACCTCTCATGCCCGTCCCGTGCCGCAATCCACTGCCAGACCCTGGCGCCTCGCCATCGCACTATCCGCGTGCCTCGACGTGCCGCCAGGACACTCGGCAGCCCTTACTGGCTGTCATCTTCCGGTGCAAAGGCACCATCGAGATCCGCATCATCGAAACTGTCGCTGGCGAAGGGATCATCCCCGAGCTTGCCATCGTTGATCTCGAAGTTGCGACGCTGCAGATAGGCATCGCGGATGAAGCTGTAGCGATCTCCCTGAATCAACTTCTCCTGCTCGAGCAGACCGGCACGGGTATCGACGAGATCCAGTGCTTTCAGGCCATAGCGCACCTTGTCTTCCTCGAGGTAGTTGATCGGATCATTGAAGTAATCCACCGGCATGCCGGCAGTGTCACGCAGCGTGCTCGGACCGAACAGCGGCAACATGAGGTAAGGCCCCTGGCCGGCGCCCCACACGGCAAGTGTCTGACCGAAATCTTCCTCGTCGACCGTCCAGCCAAGCTCGCTGGCCGGATCGAACAGCCCGCCGATACCGACGGTGGAATTGAGCAGCAGGCGCCCCGTGGAAATCCCGGCATTCGCCCACTTCCACTGCAGCACCGAGTTGAACATGGTGCGCACTTCCCCGAGGTTGGAGAAGAAGTTGCCCACGCCATCCTGAACCAGCTCCGGCGTCACGTAATCGTAGCCCTGAGCCACCGGCTTGAGCGCATAGCGATCCAGGGTGTCATTGAAGGTGTAGACGTTGCGGTTGAAGCCCTCCCACGGGTCCTGGGGATTCGGCTCGCTGTCACCTGTACTGGCACAACCGGCCAGCAGAGACATGGCCAGCAGTGCCGGCAGGGAAGTCTTGATCATGTGCATCGCATCACCTGTAAGTCTGTTGGAATCCTGCAGCGGTCCTTGCCACATCCATGGCTGTCAGGTCCGGTCTTCTTTATACGTTCCGCTCACGCCAGGAGCCAGTGCACCATCCGCTCAAGCACGCCATCAGCGCGTATCATCCACAGCGTTTCAGCAGCACGCTTCCCGCACTGTAGCCGGCCCCGAAGGAGCAAAGCACACCCAGGCTGCCAGCGGGCAGATCCGCATGATGCAGATGGAAGGCGATCACCGACCCCGCCGAGCTGGTATTGGCGTAGCGGTCGAGAATGATCGGCGCTTCCTCGCTCGACGGATCACGCCCCAGCACGCGACGAGCGATCATGTCGTTCATGTGGCGATTGGCCTGGTGCAGCCACATGCGATCAAGATCACCGCCATCGGCCTCGAGCTCGCCCAGATGCGTGGTGATCAGCTCGGCCACCATCGGGCAGACTTCGCGGAAGACGCGCCGACCTTCCTGGATGAACAGCTTGTCATCGGCCTGTTCACGGTGCGTGGCGCTCTCCAGCGTCGTGGCAGATGCCACATCATCCTCAAGCACCGCGGTGCGATTGAGGAAGCCGAAATTGTTGCGTATCGCGTTGGAGAAACGGGTCACCAGTCGCGTACCGAGCACCTCGAAGCCATCGGTGCGCGTGGCGACATCCGCCGCTTCCAGCACCACGGCCGTGCAGGCATCGCCGAAGATGAAGTGACTGTCGCGATCACGGAAATTCAGATGCGCACTGCAGATCTCGGGATTGACCATCAACACCCGCTGCGCGCTGCCACTGCGGATGGCGTTGGCCGCGGTCTCGATCCCGAAGGTGGCGGAGCTGCACGCCACGTTCATGTCAAAGGCATAGCCACCGGCCTCGAGCGCCGCCTGCAGCTCCACCGCCACGGCCGGATAGGGGCGCTCGAGATTGGAGCAGGCCACGATGACCAGATCAAGTTCCTCGGCCTTCACGCCCGCCGCGGCCAGCGCCTCACGCGCGGCCGCCACGCCCATCTCGCACTGCACCGAGGGTTGATCATTGTCGCGCGCGGGCAGCCGCGGGCGCATGCGCTCAGGGTCGAGAATGCCCTCGGCATCCAGCACGTAGCGGCTGTGGATACCCGAGGCCTTGACGATGAATTCAGCGCTGGACTCGGTACGCGGCTCGCGCTCGCCCCGAGCGATGGCCTCGGCATTGGCGGCGTTGTCCGCCGCCACCCAGGCATTGAAGGAGGCGACCAGCGCCTCGTTGCTGACGGCATGTTCCGGCGTGTAGAGGCCGGTGCCGGTGATCAGCACGCGGTGATTGCCAGTGGCGTCCAGCTGGCGCTCCGCCGTGGTGGCGCGAGGGTCGGCAGCGTGCTGATTGTCGTTGTTGGGCATGCATCCACTCCTGACAGTGGCCTCTCGTCGGAGACCACCGATTGATCGGGTGACGTCGCGGCTGACATCCCATGCGGCGGATGCCGAGCCTCCAGGTCCGCGCCGGCAGCGAGACAGCGTCACCCCCTTGTCTTCAGTGTACGCTGTCTCGCGCCAGGCGGACGCCTGAACCTGGCATCCGTCCCATGATAACAGCCGTCTCTTAAACAGCTTTCTCTGTATGCAGCTTGAGCCATACGCGAGCATCACGCCTCCACGCAGCAGTCACGCAAGCGGATGGCGGCTCGACTCAGCGCCGCGCCATCAATTCCTGCCAGCGCTTCTCCAGCCGCTTGGGGGAGACGGTCTCCAGCGTGCCGAGCTGCTGAGCGAACAATGAGACGCGCAGCTCCTGCAGCCACCAGCCGAACTCCTCCAGCTCCGCATCGGGCAGGCCCTGCTCGCGGGCCTTGCTCAGGCGGGCATCAAGGCGTGTCTCGAAGCTCTTGACCGCCTCCATGTCACGTTGATCACGCATGCGCTCACGCGGGGCCTTGTCGAGACGGATCAGCATCGCCTCCACATAGCGTGGCAGCTGATGCAGCCAGGCACCCGCCTCCTGGAGGAAGCCCGGGTGCACCAGGCGGGCCTGCTGGGCCTTGAGGTCTGCCACCACCAGCGCCATCGAGAAGTCGATCTTGCCCTTGAGGCGCTTGGAAAGCTCCAGATGCTGCGTGAGCGCAGCCTCCAACGGCTTGATCAGTGCTTCGGCGTGGGGCACCAGCTCGGCCCGCTTGTCATCCAGACGCGCCTGCAACTCACCGCGCGAACGCGGCAGCGGCTCGACGGCCATCACCTGCTCGAAGACGCTGTAGAGGAAGTCATCCGCCAGCTGGCGACGCGTGCCGACCTTGGCGAACAGCAGCGCGCAGCGCTCCAGTGCCTTGAACTCCCGGTCCAGATAGCGCACCTGGTCCGGCAGGCGCGCCATCGCCAGACGCGTGATGCCATCACGATGCGCGGCGGCGGCCTTGGCCGGATGATCGAACAGCTCCACGCTCAGCTGCTGCTCGCTTGAGGCGGCAGCATTCGCGGGCGAGTGACTTGACGGTGCACTGTTTCTGCCGGTCTTGCGTGCCAGCTTGCGTTCCTTGGCACTCATGCCGCCCTCGGCGGGCGCCGCCGCCTTCACCACCAGCGCCGGATAGGCCTCGACCCGAATGCCTGCCTGGGTGGTGCTGTGGGAGGTCGCGATCGGCGCCTCCGGCAGGTCTTCCAGCACTTCACTGTCGGCATCGCGGCTGCGACTGGCCATGGCGCGTGCCGCGGCGGCCGCCGAGTCCTTGAAACGCGCCTCGAGCACTTCAAGATCACGCCCCTCCCCCAGCACCTTGCCGTCCTGATCGACGATGCGCAGGTTCATGTTCAGGTGCGGCTCCAGCGTCTCCGGCGCCCAGGCATCCGACGGCAGGCGCAGGCCAGTCTTGACGCGCATGAACTCGGCCAGCGCATCGGTCAGCGGCACGTCGTCCGGGGTCAACGCCTCAAGCGCGGCATCGACCCAGTTGGGAATCGGCACCACCTGCTTGCGATACTGCTTGGGCAGCGATTTCATCAGGCCGATGGCCTTGTCCCGCAGCAGTCCCGGCACCAGCCATTCGATGCGATAGCGCGGCAGCTGGGAGAGCATCGCCGCCGGGACCGTCATGGTCACGCCGTCATCCACCGCGCCGGGCGCAAAGTGATAGCTCAGCGGGTAGGCGACGCCATTGTGATGCAGCTGCTCGGGATAGCGTGCGGCGGTGACTTCCTCGGCATCGCGCGCCATCAGGTCATCGAGATCCAGATGCAGGACATTCGGATTGTCGCGCTCGGCATCCTTGCGCCACTTGTCGAAGCCGCGCCCGTTGTAGATGCCTTCCGGAATCCGCTCGGCATAGAAGGCGAACAGCGTCTCCTCATCGACGAGAATGTCACGCCGGCGCGCACGATCCTCAAGCTCCCCGACTTCCTCCATCAGGCCACGATTGTGGGCGAAGAATGGCGCGCGGGTCTGGAATTCACCCTCGACCAGCGCGCGGCGGATGAACAGCTCGCGGGATTCCTGTGGCGCCAGCGGGCCGTAATGCACCTTGCGCGCGGTGACGATGGGCAGTCCGAACAGCGTGACCTGCTCACTGGCGACCACCTGGGCACGCTTCATTTCCCAGTGCGGCTCGCTGTAGCTGCGCTTGACCAGATGCTCGGCCAGCGGCTCGACCCACTCGGGCTTGATCGCCGCGACCTGTCGCGCGTAGAGCCTGGTGGTCTCGACCATCTCGGCCGCCATCACCCACTTGGGCGACTTCTTGGCCACACCGGAGCCCGGGTGCACGAAGAAGCGTCGGTTGCGCGCCCCGAGATACTCGCGATTTTCCTGCTTGAGGCCGAGATTGGAGAGCAGCCCGGTCAACAGCGCACGATGCAGGGCTTCATGATCAATGGCCACCGACGGACGACGGCCCTGGCCCGGAGACGCCAGCACTCGCGCGGTGACCTCGGCCTGTGCCTCGGCGTCACGCGCATGCTGGCTGCTGGTCATCTCCAGCCCGAGATCCCGCGTCAGCTGCTTGAGCTGACGGAAGGTGTCATGCCACTCGCGCAGACGCAGATAGTTGAGGAAGCGCGCCTTGCACCAGCGACGCAGCGGGTTGGCTCCCAGGGCATCACGCGCCAGCTCGAAGCCTTCCCACAGATTCAGCCAGCTGACGAAATCGGAGCTGTCATCGTCCCACTCGTGGTGAATCTGATCCGCCTGCTGGCGCTTGTCGGCGGGACGCTCGCGCGGGTCCTGGATTGACAGTGCACTGACGATGATCAGCACTTCACGCAGACAGCCGCGCGAGGCGCCTTCCAGCACCATGCGCGCCAGACGCGGGTCGATGGGCAGACGTGCCAGGGTGCGACCATCACGACTCAGGCGGTTGTGCTCATCCACCGCGCCCAGTTCGCGCAGCAGGCGGAAACCATCGGTGACGAAGCGCGAATCCGGCGCATCGACGAAGGGGAACTTCTCGATGTCGCCCAGCTTGAGCGACAGCATCGACAGAATGACCGAGGCCAGATTGGTGCGCTGGATTTCCGGCTCGGTGTATTCCGGGCGCGCGAGGAAATCCTCCTCGCTGTAGAGACGGATGCACAGGCCTTCGGCGATACGCCCGCAGCGGCCCTTGCGCTGATTGGCGCTGGCCTGACTGATCGGTTCCACCGGCAGTCGCTGGATCTTGGAGCGATAGCTGTAACGACTGATGCGCACCAGCCCCGGGTCGATCACGTAGCGGATGCCCGGCACGGTCAGCGAGGTCTCGGCGACGTTGGTGGCCAGCACGATGCGCCGGCCACGATGCGGCTGGAAGACGCGATTCTGCTCTTCGTTCGAGAGCCGCGCGTACAGCGGCAATACCTCGGTATCGCGCAGCTGGGCGCGACGCAGGGTATCCGCGGTGGCGCGGATCTCGCGCTCGCCGGGCAGGAAGATCAGCACGTCACGCGGGCCCTGCATCCAGCCCTTCTCGCGCTCGATCAGCGACAGCTCTTCCACCGCGCGCAGGATACCTTCCTGCAGGCTGAGGTCTTCCTCATCCTCGGCATCACGCACCAGCGGCAGGTATTGGGTCTCGACCGGGAAGTTGCGCCCGCTGACCGAGACGATGGGCGCCGGCGTGCCATCCTGGGCCGCGAAGTGCTGACTGAAGCGCTCCACGTCGATGGTCGCCGAGGTGATGATGATCTTGAGGTCCGGGCGGCGCGCGGTGAGGCGCTTGAGATAGCCGAGCAGGAAGTCGATGTTCAGACTGCGCTCGTGGGCCTCATCGATGATGATCGCCTCGTAGCGGCTCAGGTCCGGATCATGCTGGGTTTCCGCCAGCAGGATACCGTCGGTCATCAGCTTGATCAGCGTCGACGGGCCAGTGGTGTCGTTGAAGCGCACCTGATAGCCGACCGTCTCGCCGAGGGTCGTCTCGAGCTCCTCGGCCAGACGCGCCGCCACAGAGCGCGCCGCCAGCCGGCGTGGCTGGGTGTGGCCGATCAAGCCATTGCGCCCCAGTCCCATCTCCAGACACAGCTTGGGCAGCTGGGTGGTCTTGCCCGAGCCGGTCTCACCGGCGACCACCACGATCTGATGCTCGGCGAGCGCGGCGAGGATGTCCTCGCGACGCTCCACCACCGGCAGCTCCGGCGGATAGTTGAGTGCGGCCGGTGTCTGCCAGCGCGCCAGCGCCGTCTCGCGCGCGGCACGCTGGGCGATGCTCGCCTCGAGGCGGCTCTCGATATCGTTGATGGCACGATCGACCGGCTTGCCTTCCTTGAGACGCCGACGCAGGCCAGCCAGGCGCTTGCCCAGCTCGCGCTGATCACGGCTCAGGGCGCGTTCGAGGCGAGCCGCAAGGGCTTCAAGACGCGCATGTTCGGACGGTGCGGTAGCGGTGTCGCTCAAGGACTGCCTCTTCTCAACCAGCGACCACACGCCACGCGCGCAGCCGGATACTCTCGGGAACTCAGCCTCTCGCCCGACTGCACAGGGCAGCGAGCCACGAGACCTGAATGACGAAACGGCCCGCCAACGAGTGACGGGCCGTCCATTGTAGCCCCGCGCGTAGCCACGCCCAACCTTGGTGGCCGCCCGCTCATGCCGGCGGCCCGTCTCAACGCCGGGTTTCAGGTCTCGCGCACCGGGGTATTGCCTCCTTCGTCGTCGCTGTCACGCAGTTCACGGCGCAGCACCTTGCCCACGTTGGTCTTGGGCAGCTCATCGCGGAATTCGACGAAACGCGGCACCTTGTAGCCGGTCAGCTGCTCCTTGCACCAGCTGCGCAGGCTGTCGCGGTCGAGATCCGGGTTGCTGGACACGACGAACAGCTTGATCGCCTCACCGCTCTGCTCGTCCGGCACACCGACCGCCGCGGCCTCGACGATATCCGGATGCCCGCTGACCACGTCCTCGATCTCGTTGGGGAACACATTGAAGCCGGAGACGATGATCATGTCCTTCTTGCGATCGACGATGCGCACGAAGCCATCCGGCTGGATGACCGCTATATCGCCGGTGCGGATGAAGCCCTCGTCATCCATCGCCTCACGCGTGGCGTCATCACGCTGCCAATAGCCCTTCATCACCTGGGGACCGCGCACGCACAGCTCACCCGGCGCGTCACGCCCCAGCGTCACGCCCTCGGCATCCACCACCTTGAGTTCGGTGCCGGGCACCGGCTTGCCGATGGTCCCCAGCTGCAGCTCACGCGGGGGGTTGAAGCTGACGATGGGCGAAGTCTCGGTCATGCCGTAGCCCTCGGCGATCGGGCAGCCGGTGACGGCTTCCCAGCGTTCAGCCGCGCTGCGCGTCAGGGCCATGCCACCGGAGATGGTCAGCTTGAGGCTCGAGAAGTCCAGCGCCTTGAAATCATCGCGCTGGCACAGCGCCGAGAACAGCGTATTGAGGCCGACGAAGGCGGTGAACGGTGTCCTGGCCAGCGTCTTGATGAAGCCATCGATGTCACGGGGATTGGTGATCAGCACGCTGTGGTTGCCGCTCTCCATGCTGTAGAGGCAATTCACCGTGAAGGTATAGATGTGATAGACCGGCAGCGGCGCGATCAGCACCTCCTGGCCTTCATTGAGCACATCACTGATCACACCGCGCGCCTGCAGCATGTTGGCCACCAGATTGCGATGGGTCAGCATGGTGCCCTTGGCGACCCCGGTGGTCCCGCCGGTGTACTGGAGAGCCGCGATGTCGTCGGCCTCTCGCGTGACACGCGTGTGCGAGAGCCCCGCGCCGCGCTTGAGCACGCTGCGCAGCGAATGGGCGTCGGGCAGATGGTACTTCGGCACCATCTTCTTGACGTAGCGTACGGCCAGGTTGATCAACGGGCGCTTGGGGAAATCATGCAGGTCACCGATCTCGGTGATGATGACCTCCTCGATGGACGTGCGCTTGAGCACCTTCTCGAGCTTGTCCGCCATGTTGGCCAGAATCACGATGGCGCGTGCGCCGGAGTCATGGAACTGGTGCTGCATCTCGCGCTCGGTATAGAGCGGGTTGGTGTTGACCACCACCAGACCGGCGCGCAGCGCCCCGAACACGGCCACCGGAAACTGCAGCAGGTTCGGCAGCTGAATGGCGATACGATCCCCGGGTTCAAGGCCGGTCTCATGCTCAAGCCAGGCGGCGAAGTCGCGCGACAGGCGATCCACATCGGCGTAGCTCAGCGTCTTGTCCATGCAGCTGAAGGCCGGACGCTCGGCATAATTGGCGCAGCTGGCCTCGAAGACCTCCAGAATCGAGGGGTACTCCTCGAGACCGGACAACGGCTCACCGCTGAGAATCAGGGAATCGGCGGCCTCTGCCGAGCCTGACTGGTGCGGATCATGGGCTGCCGCAGGGGCGGCAGGATTGGCATCACGCATGGCACTTGGCTCCATGGCATCGTTCGTCTGGTGCATTCCCCGAGAGGCGGTGGAGACCGCTGGCGGCTGCTTGACGACAGCCCTCGCGAGTGATCGCAACACTTGTTTTTATCGGGACGTGGTGTCCGCAGCTGGACGGACACGCAGGAAATGACGGGGGATGCCGAGATGGCACTCCACCCCACCCTCTCATGCTGTCAGGCTACCTTAACCAGCCGCCTCGAGATTGTAAAACGATCGATTGAAACCATCGTTCACATTACGGGAATCGACTGCTGTCGGCCATGACGGCATGCATCACATGGGGCCCTGACGACGCTGACATGTCGTTATGCTCTCAAGGCCTTTGAATCGCGACGCGCTACCTCTTACTCTGAAGCCCATCCACACAGAACGCCAGTGGCAGCCGCATGCCCGGCGTCTGTTTCTCGTCACTCATGTCACTGTTCATCGATCAGAGAGATTTCCCCATGGCAAAGATCTACCAGGACAACTCACAGGCCATCGGCAATACACCGCTGGTCAAGATCAACCGCCTCAGCCGCCACCCGCGCCTGTACGCCAAGGTGGAAGCCCGCAATCCGGCCTTCTCCGTCAAATGCCGGATCGGTGCCAGCATGGTGTGGGATGCGGAAGCGCGCGGCGAGCTCAAGCCGGGCATGGAGATCGTCGAGCCGACCTCCGGCAATACCGGTATCGCGCTGGCCTTCGTCGGTGCGGCGCGTGGCTACCCCGTCACCCTGACCATGCCGTCCTCCATGAGCATGGAGCGCCGCAAGGTGCTGAAGTCACTGGGTGCCAATCTGGTGCTGACCGACCCCGCCAAGGGCATGCAGGGCGCCATCGACAAGGCCTGCGAACTCAAGAAGGCCGAGCCGGAGCGCTACTTCCTGCCGCAGCAGTTCTCCAATCCGGCCAACCCGCGCATCCATGAGGAAACCACCGGCCCTGAGCTCTGGGATGCGCTGGACGGCGACATGGACGTGCTGGTCGCGGGGGTCGGCACCGGCGGTACCATCAGCGGTATCGCACGCTACTTCAAGACGGTGCGTGGCCAGACGCTGGAAGCCGTGGCGGTAGAGCCGGCGGAATCGGCCATCATTGCCCAGCGCCTCAAGGGCGAGCCCATCACCCCGGCACCGCACAAGATCCAGGGGATCGGTGCCAACTTCATCCCCGATAACCTGGATCTGACGCTGATCGACCGCGTCGAGTCGGTGGTCAGCGAAGACGCCATGGCCATGGCACGTCGCATCATGCAGGAAGAAGGCATCATGTGCGGCATCTCCTGTGGTGCGGCGATGACCGCGGCACTGCGCCTGGCCGAAGACCCGGCCTACGCCGACAAGTCCATCGTCGTCATCCTGCCGGACAGTGGCGAACGCTACCTGTCCTCGCCGATGTTCGCCGGCATGTTCGATGATGTCGAAGGCTGAATCTGATGCCTGCCGCTGACCGCAAACGTCAGTGAAGACCGGGAAGCCAGACACACGAAGGGCCGCGATTGCGGCCCTTCGTGTGTCTGGCGATCGAACGACTTTTCTAGCGCTCAGGCATCAGCAACTCAGGTCCGAGGCCAGCCAGTCCGGCTTGCGACGCGCAGTGGCGGTGCGATCGACCGCCCCGCTCTCGGCCTGCCCCTGCTCTTCCTGACTCAGCGGCAACTCACCGCCAAGACTGGCGACCAGCTCACCTTCCCGAAACACGACCAGCTGCCCGGGCAGCAGCCGCTGCCATTGCTCGTTGTCGGTCAGCGGGTCGGTGGCGATCACCGACACCACATCGGCATCGGTGGTGTGTTGCTGGAAGTCGACGCTCATCTCGAAATCGGTGAGGCTCGCCTGCCCGAAGGGCGCTCGGCGCGTGATGTGCGCAAGCTTGGTGGAGCAGTAGGCGTAGAGATGCACGCCATCGGAGAGCAGCAGATTGAAGACCCCCAGCGCACGCAGACGCTCGCACTGGGCATGCAGGTGACGCCACAGGTCCTCACAGCGAGAGGGCGGTTCCGGGAAGGCACGGCGGATCTCGCCGAGCAGGAAACAGGCAGCATGCTCGCTGTCCGTGCTGCCCACGGGGCGATAGTACGGCAAGGGAAGCGTCTGCCAGTCCGCCAGCTGCCCATTGTGGGCATAGCACCACTGGCGCCCCCACAGCTCCCGCGTGAACGGGTGGGTATTGGCCAACGTCACCTGGCCGACATTGGCCTGGCGGATATGACTGATCACCATCTGTGACTTGATGGGATAGTCGAGAATCATCCGCGCGATGGGCGAATCCACTGAAGGGTGCGGGTCACGGAATTCGCGATAGCCACCCTCTTCATAGAAGGCGATACCCCAGCCATCGCGGTGCGGGCCGGTGCCACCCCCGCGTTGCAGAAAGCCCGCGAAGCTGAAGCAGATATCGGTCGGAACATTGGCACTCATGCCAAGCAGCTCACACATGGGGTTCCTCCCGTCGGGTCGGTTTGCGTGTCATGCGGCGCACCAGCAGGATCAGCATCAGCAGGCCGAATGCGCCGGCCACGGCATAGGCGATCATGCGGCTCCGGGCAGAGCCGGCTTCCTGGCGCGC
This sequence comes from Cobetia sp. MMG027, assembly GCF_027947415.1. Taxonomy (NCBI): domain Bacteria; kingdom Pseudomonadati; phylum Pseudomonadota; class Gammaproteobacteria; order Oceanospirillales; family Halomonadaceae; genus Cobetia; species Cobetia sp. MMG027. The sequence continues at coordinate 400,322 of NZ_JAQJIO010000003.1, read as the reverse complement.
GAAGTCGGAAGCGCCCTCGAACCACTGGCCGATCAATGCCGGTACCTTGTCGATGGGCAGACGGCCCTTCATCAACAGGGCGTTGAGGTCTTCCGGCGCATCTTCCCCGGCCTGATCCAGCCCCTCGATCTCACCGAAGCGCTCCCCTTCGATGGGCGTGCGATCCAGATTGGCCGCCCGACGCGCCGCGTCCGCATTGAGGGTATAGGGCGCGAGGTCCAGCACCGGCGGAGCTCCGTCGAGCGCGAGACGCGCGCTGATCTGCACATCCGCCTGGACGTCCGAGTCCAGGGGCGGCAGGTCGATGCGCCATTGCCGCTCGCCATCCTCCGCCACGCTCAGGGCCTCCCCATGCAGCGTCGCGACCAGACGCGTGTTGGCGGTATTGAGCAGCGGATGACGCGCACTGACTTCCAGCGCGTCAGGCGACTTGCCGGTACGCGGGTCAGCGCCGACGGGCTCGACCAGCAGCGGGTCCACCACGCTGGTACGCTGACTGAGCTGGCGCGCGAAGGAGGCATTGTCGCGATAGCCCATCACGGTCAGGGTCAGGCGGGCGCCACCGAGCTGGTCGGGGGCCGGCATGTCGACATGGAAGTCGGCGCCGTCACGCTCAAGGCCTCGCTGCTGCGCGGTGGTGACATCCTCCGCCGCGCCTTCTCCCTCCTGCACGTCCTGCTCCGGCACCAGACGTGCATTGCCATCCAGCGTCGCCAGGAAGTCCTCATCATTGACGGCGCGCGCGCCATCGACCAGCGATGCGGTCAGCGAGTAGTCGAAACCCCGATAGAGCGTGGCAGGCAGGGGCCGTGATACCAATGCCAGTTCCGAGACGATCGTGATGCGGCTATCGGCCCCCACCTCACCCTCGAGCTGCCACTTGCCGGTCTGGGGATCCGTCACGGTGATCAGGTCATAACGCGGCTGGTGCTCCCAGCGCACCCCTTCCGGCAGTGACGCCTGGTCGGCGAGACGGTAACGCTGGCCCTGCGGCGAAATCAGCACCGGCGAGCGATCATCGGGGCCGTGGAAGACCAGGGCGGTGAATTCCTGCACGCTGTCATCGATCACGAAGCGCTTGTCGTTCAGCGGTACCTGCTCACCGGGCACGATGCGATCCAGCGCCGCGAGGAAGGCACGCAACAGGTCTTCCGGGCTCTCGGCGACCGTCGCCAGGCCGCCGGTACCGTCCGCGATCTGCTGAAGCAGATCCACATCGGCATTGCGCGACAGCGCCACCGTATGCACCGTGATGTCGTGGGCGGCAAGCTGCGGCGTCAGCTCATCCGTGATGCGCTGACGCGAGGCGCTGTCCGCGGCGGCCTTGCGGGTGCTCGGCTCACGCAGGTCGACCATGCCATCGGAGAGCAGGATGATCTGACGCGGTGCATCACCACCCACGCCAGCATCATTCCCCCGAGCAGCGGCGCGCAGGCCCGCCTCCAGATCCGTGTACTGCTCGTAGTCGTCGAGACGGCTCTCGAGTCCGCGGGCAGACCGCTTCCAGCCGGCATCCACCGCTCCCAGCGCCAGCAGTGACTGCACCTGCTCACCGAAGCCCCATACCCCGGCATGCGAGCGCTCCGGCAACAGCGTCACCAGCAGATCCAGCGCACTGGCGCGCAGATTGGCCGGGTCGTTGTGCTTCATGCTGCCCGAGACATCGATGGCCAGGCGCAGATCCGGTGTCTTGCCCGGCGCTGCCGCCTCGCTGGGCGACACTTCGCTGGGCGACACCTCTGCGCCTTCCTGTCTCCCGCTCGCTGAAGCCGCGACCTTGGGGGCAGAGGCTGACTCTTCGGCCCATGCCGCGGTGGCCCCCAGCCCTGAGAAAGCGCTCAGCAGCGAGATGGCCAGACCGGCCAGCCCCCGGCGCCACGCACGGGGATCTGACGGGCGCCGGCGCCACGCACGGGGATCTGACGGGCGCCGGCGGGCGCGCCGAACGACGGGACGAGCGAGAGACGAGGCATTCACATCACGAGCCATTGCAGATCCTTGTTCCACCCATGGGCAAGCCCGGGCAGCGTTGATCAGAGAGAAGGTTCCTGACGATCCCGCGCGGCGCGCGAGCGTGTGGCGCCACCGGCGGACATGTCACGACGCTCGGCACGCAGGCCCTCTCCGTGCAGGTCGTCGTTCTCTTCTTCGTCGGCACTTGACGCGCGACGCTGACGCGAGCGGGCCATTTCACGCCGACGCTGCTCACGGCCACGACCCAGCCACCAGATGCCGAGACCCGCCGCGACGCCCGCTCCGATGCCCAGTACCAGCATGGCAAAGGCCGAGGCCATGCCGCTGCCATCCTTCTGGATCAGGCTCACCGCGAAGGCCACGATGGCTGGCGCCGTACCACCATAGGAATCTTCCGGCACGCTGGCCGTCACGTGAAAACCGGTCGGCACCGCGATCATGCCGGCCACCGCTCCCACCACGATCCAGCGTACGAAGCGCGGCAAGGCGCGAACCGCCAGATACCCGGTCACCAAGACCACTGCCGCCAGGCCAAGATAGATCAGCCACATCTGCGGCAGAGAATCCGAAATCAACATGCCCTTCACTCCTGTCAGAACTTCCTGGCGAGACCTGTGTCAGGTCTTCGATATAAGGCCAGCCATCACATCCTCCCCACTCAGGGGGGCCGCTCACCGCATGACGTCAGACACGGCTCATCGCCAACCAGGGACGCGACATGCCGCTCGCGGCAAGGGCTTGCGAACGCTGTGGGACAGGCTCAATGTTACACTCCAAGCCCGCCCGACACACTCGGGCACACGACATTCAAGAGGTAGCCATGTCCGACAGCCCCGTCCAGCGTCATTATCGTGCCGAAGACCCCCACTGGCACTGGCTTGAAGCGCGCGACACACCAGAGGTAAAGGCCTTTCTCGAGGCCGCCAATGCCGAGAGCGATACCTGGTTCACGCCACTCGAGTCACTGACTGACGCCCTCTACACCGGACATCTGGCCCGTCGCGAACTCGCCGTTTCCAGTCTGCCGGAAGCCCTCGACCATCACGTCTACTGGAGCGAGACCGCCGCTGACGCGGAGTATCCCGTCTGGTGGCGCCATCCGCTGGAGGCGGACCCCACGGATCGCTCGCGCCATGAATGTCTGCTGGACCTGCAGGCCCTGTCGCGCCATCACGATTTCGTCGAACTGGGCGACATGGCCATTTCGCCCGATGAGCAACGACTGGCATGGACTCTGGACACCAGCGGCGACGAGGTGTTCAGCCTGCGGCTTGCAACACTGAGCGCGGTTGACCGCGACGCGCGCACGCCAGTGCGTGGCGAGGTCCGGTCTGGCGAGGCCCAGCCTGGCCGGGCCCGGCCTGCAGGGCAGGACGATGAATGTCTGCTGGAGGATATCGGGCCGGACCTGGTGTGGGCCGAGGACGGTCAGCACCTGCTGTTCACGCGCTATGACAGCACCCAGCGCCCCTTCGAGATCTGGTGTCTGGACATCGAGAGCCGTGCCGAGACGCTGCTCTACCGTGAGGAAGACAGCGAATTCTGGGTCGGCATGGGCAAGACCCGTTCACGGGACTGGCTGGTACTGGAAACCGCGTCCAAGGACACCAGTGAATCCTGGCTGCTGCCGGCCGCGACACCACTGGGCGAGATGACGCTGGTGCGCGCACGCGAGACCGGCGTCGAATATGGCATCGATCACCGCCCCGGCCACTTCTATGTGCTGCACAACAAGGAGGCGCCGCATTTCCAGCTGGATATCGCCGCCGAGCATGCCCCCGGCGACTGGCAGCCGCTGATCACCACTCGCGACGACGTGACGCTGGAAGGCGTGGAGGCGTTTTCCTGGGGCCTGATGGTCGATGAACGCGATCACCGTCAGGCCCAGGCCTGGCTGCGCGTGATCGAATTCGAGGGCACGGCGCCTACGCAAACGATCTGCCGCGACGAACGCCTGGCGATGCCGGAGCAACCGCTGAGCCAGGGGCTGGGCGACTGCCCGCACTTCGACGCTCGCCGCCTGCGCATCCGTGAGGAAAGCTTCACCACGCCGCCGAGCTGGATCGAGCTGGATCTTGACACGGGTGAGCGCACCTTGCTCAAGCGCCAGACCGTGCATGGCGATCTCGCGCCAGAGCAGTTGATCAGCCGTCGTCTGTGGGCCACCTCCGACGATGGCGAGCAGGTGCCCGTCTCGGTGGTGATGCGCCGTGACCTGTGTGATGGCGAGGGTATCCCCCACGCCCCGCTGCCGGTACTGCTCTATGGCTATGGTGCCTACGGCGAGACACTGGACCCGTGGTTCTCCATCGCGCGGCTGGAGCTTCTCAGCCGTGGCGTTGCCTTTGCCGTCGCCCACGTGCGCGGCGGTGGGGATCGTGGCGAGCCCTGGTATCTGGCCGGTAAGCTGGAGCACAAGGAAAACAGCTTCAATGACTTCCTCGCCGCGCGGGATGCGCTGGTCGAGCAAGGCGTCGGGGCCGCGGAGCGCATTGCCGCCTACGGTGCCAGCGCCGGTGGCCTGCTGGTCGGGGCCAGCCTCAACAAGCGCCCCGAGGCCTTCTGCGCCGCGGTGCTCGATGTGCCCTTCGTGGACGTGCTGCGCACCATGGAAAATCCGGAGCTGCCGCTGACCACCGCGGAATACACCGAATGGGGCAACCCGCACGAGAGCGAGGCGCGGCGTCGCATCCGCGCCTATTCCCCGCTGGACAACCTGAGCGCCGCCCCCTACCCGCCGCTGTTCCTGCAGGGCAGCTGGCACGATACCCGCGTGCCCTACTGGGAACCGGCCAAGCTTTATGCCCGCCTGCGCCAGATGGACTGCACGCCGCATCCGGTGCTGCTGCGCACCGACATGAGTTCCGGTCATGGCGGTGCCTCGGGTCGCTTCAAGGCCTGGCGTGACAACGCCCGGCAGGATGCCTTCCTGCTGTGGGCACTGGGCGTGTGTGAGAAAGCAGGCAGCGAAACGACCGCCCGCAGCAACGGCTGACGCTCGCACGGCGCTCTGCGACTCGCCTACGACAAGGCCCCCGCCGGGTAACCGGCGGGGGCCTTGAGGTTTTCGTCAGTTCAAAGGGTCATGACTGACCTGACGAAGGGTGCAACATGACTGACTCAGCGCGGATCGAGTCTGGCCAGCTTGGTCGCGACACGCTCGCCGTAGTCGGCATCCGCCTGGCGGAAGTGCGCGATCATCTTGTCCTGCACGACGTGGCTGACACCCACCATGGTGCCGGCGATGACGTCCGTGATGCGCGACTTCTGACCTTCATCGAACAGGCGGTAGAGATTGCCGGCCTGGCTGTAGTTATCCTCATCGCTGTTGTCGTGATAGCCCATCCAGGCGTTCTGCTCCAGCGGCATCGGCGGCTCGGCGACAGTGGCGTCCGGCACCGGGGCGCCGTGATCGGCACGCTCGTTGGGGTAGAAGTTGGTGCGCGAGTACTGGCCACCTTCCTTCGTCTCTCCCGGCACGCCCTGGCCGACCTGGCCGCCCAGCGGACCGCCACCGTGACCGGTGACCGGGCACATGCCCGCCATCACGCCATCACGCTGGTAGTGGTTGACCGGGCAGACCGGACGGTTGACCGGCAGCTGCTCGGCGTTGGCACCGACGCGATAGCGGTGTGCATCGGCGTAGGCCCACAGACGTGCCTGCAGCACGCGGTCCGGGGAGGCGCCGATACCCGGCACGAAGTTGGACGGTGAGAAGACGGACTGCTCGACCTCCGCGAAGTAGTTCTCCGGGTTGCGATTGAGTTCCATCTTGCCGACTTCCATCAGCGGGAAGTCACCGTGCGGCCACACCTTGGTCAGATCGAAGGGGTTGATGTGGTAGTCGCGCGCCTGCTGCTCAGTCATCACCTGCAGGTTGACGGTCCAGCTCGGACGCTCGCCACGCTCGAGGCGGGTGAACATGTCGTGCTGGTGGAAGTCCGGTGCGACCTGTGCCGCTTCGTCATCGGTCAGTGTCTCGTGGCCCTGGTCGGTCTTGAAGTGCCACTTGACCCAGACACGCTCGCCCTTGTCGTTCCACAGGCTCAGCGTATGCGAGCTGTAGCCGTTCATGGTGGTCAACGACTTCGGGATACCGCGGTCGGACATCAGGATGGTGACCTGATGCAGCGCCTGCGGATGGTTGGCCCAGAACTCCCAGCGGTTCTGCCAGTCGACCATGTTGGTGCGCGGGTCTTTCTTCTGGGTGTGGATGAAGTCAGGGAACTTGGATGGCTCGCGGATGAAGAACACCGGCGTGTTGTTGCCGACCATGTCCCAGTTGCCTTCCTCGGTGTAGAACTTCAGGGAGAAGCCGCGCACGTCACGAGTGTTGTCGCCGCTGTCCTGACCACCGGCCACGGTGGAGAAACGTGCCAGCATCGGGGTCTGCTTGCCGACGCCCTGCAGGAAGCGGGCAATGGTCAGGTCAGACAGGTCACGGGTCAGGGTGAAGGTGCCGTAGGCGGCAACGCCGCGGGCGTGGACGACACGCTCCGGAATGCGCTCACGGTTGAAGTGCGCCAGCTTCTCGAAAAGACGCCAGTTGTCGAAGGTCAGTGAGCCATTCGGGCCCGCTGTCTGGCTGATGTCATCGTGAGGCACCGGGGCGCCGTTACCAGTGGTATAGCGTGGAGTCTGGGACATGTTGACGTTCTCCTGTCAGGTAGAAAAAAGCGCTATCAAACTCGACTGGCAAGGCCAGATGCTGCTGATGTCACATTTTCATGCGCTGCTTGATGTGAAAGCCTGCAGCCCATTGTCGAATCGGGTCGGGGCCGATGCCTGCCCGGCATGTGCTGGCTTGTGGCCCCTTGATGCCTGCTTACCTTACGCACCTGGTGCTTCTAGCGATAATCAATTACCAGCATGCCTTCGATAATCAGCCCCTATCACCGAGCCTATCAGCCACTCTCAGCGGCGTGAACCGCAGGACGGCACTCAACCCAACGGCATCACCAACCTTGTTTACACCTTTCACCGCCACCCCATCTTCACGCCCACAAATGACCGCATCATGACCATGAAAAAGCCCCCTGACCTTCAAAGGTCAGGGGGCTTGGTGGCTCACATCATGCCTTTTGGGGCGTCAGCGCCTCATGCTGGCATCTGATTGGCACGCGCATCACGCGACCACACACGGTGAGCCAACAGGGCATCACGCAGTGGCAGGCTGGCGGCGAGCACATCATCCACCAGGATGACGCCCTCCTCGACCGGCACGCGCGCGGCGGCCAGCAATTCCTTGCCTTCACTGATCGCCACGATGGGCTTGAGGTGCTTGTAAGCCTCCTGCACGTAGTAGAGGCCGAGCCCTGATGCGGCCAGCGCCTTGACGCTACCCTCGCCACCGGCCACGACCACGCCATCCACCGCCACGGACGGCAGACCATTGAGCATCGCGTCCGGCGCCAGCATGCTGCCATCGCTGGCCTTGATCGGTGCCATGCTCGGCGCGATCAGCAGCCCTTCGGCGCCTTCATCGCTGAGCTGCTTCTGGATGGAGCGCACATCTTCCATCGTCACGCCATCGGCCGCCAGAATCGCCACCTTGCGGGTCGCGATGCTGTCGGGCATGCGCGCCATCAGGCTCAGCGCCGGGTCGCTCTCGACCTGACTGGTGCCCAGCTCCCCTTTCGGCGCCGGCTGGGTGGTGGGCGCCTCGATACCGTGGTTCTCACCGACACGACGCGCCAGCTCCAGATCGATGTTGGGCAGGATCTCGGTGATCACCCGCTCACGGATCCACGGGCGTTCGACCTTGGAGAGCTCGAAGGTGTAGGCCGCGATGATGTGCTCCTTCTCCACCTCGGTCTGGCTGTTCCAGAACAGGGTGGCCTGGGAGTAGTGATCCCCGAAGGAGGCACTGCGCGCACGCACCTTGTGCGCCTCGATGCGCTCATGATGTGGCTCGTAGCCGCCATGTTCATCCGCAGGTGGCGTCTCGGAGGGCCAGCCACCATCGATGGAGTTCGGCTCGTAGGACGCCTGCCCGGTGTTGATGGTCTGACGATGCTGGGCATCGCGCTGGTTGTTGTGGAACGGACACACCGGCTGATTGATGGGGATCTCGTGGAAGTTGGGTCCACCAAGACGCAGCATCTGGGTATCCAGATAGGAGAACAGACGCCCCTGCAGCAGCGGGTCATTGGAGAAGTCGATACCCGGCACGATGTTGGCCGGATTGAAGGCCACCTGCTCGGTCTCGGCGAAGTAGTTGTCCGGATTGCGATCCAGCACCATCTTGCCGATCGGCACCACCGGCACCAGCGATTCGGGGATCAGCTTGGTCGGGTCGAGGATGTCGAAATCGAAGCTGTGTTCATCCTTCTCTTCCACCACCTGGATGCCCAGTTCCCACTCCAGCGGCGCACCGTTCTTGATGTCATCCCACATCATGCGGCGATTGAAGTCCGGGTCACGTCCCCACAGCTTCTGGGCTTCATCCCAGATCAGCGAGCAGGTACCCGCCACCGGCTTCCAGTGGAACTTGACGAAGCGCGACACGCCTTCACGGTCGATCAGACGGAAGGTATGCACGCCGAAGCCTTCCATGTTGCGGTAATGGCGCGGGAAGGCACGATCCGACATGGTCCACAGCACGGTGTGGGTGGTTTCCGGCATCAGCGACACGAAATCCCAGAAGGTGTCGTGGGCCGACTGCCCCTGGGGAATCTCGTTGTGCGGCTCCGGTTTCACCGCGTGCACGAAGTCCGGAAACTTCATGGCATCCTGGATGAAGAACACCGGGATGTCGTTGCCGACCAGATCCCAGTTGCCTTCATCGGTATAGAACTTGGTCGCGAAGCCGCGCACGTCACGGACGGTGTCATTGGAGCCGCGCGAGCCCTGTACGGTGGAAAAACGCACGAACACCGGTGTCTTCTTCGACGGATCACGGAACACGCCGGCCTTGGAGTACCTGGCGGCATTGTCGTACGCCTGAAAATACCCGTGCGCGGCTGCGCCACGCGCGTGGACGATACGCTCCGGAATACGCTCGTTGTCGAAGTGGTTCATCTTCTCGCGGAAGATGAAATCTTCCATCAGGGTCGGACCGCGTTCCCCCGCCTTCAGCGAGTTGTGGTTGTCCGCGATGCGCAATCCCTGATTGGTACGCAGGTCATGCCCCTCGGCATCCGCGCGATAGGTCTCCAGCGCCTCGTCCTTGGCCTTGCCATCCCCGGCATTGGGCTGGGTGTCATGTGGCCCGTTGCGATTGGGATGGGTATAGGGGTTCTCCGCGTCTGCCGAGCGGTTCTGGCCCTCGTGGTACGGGCACTTGGCGCTGTCGGCATTTGACTGGGGTGAGGATGCTGAATCGTGCTCATTGCTCGCCATGCTCAAACGCTCCTGTTTTCGCTAGATCTGCAACGCGCCATCCGGGATGGCGTCGAAGTTGATTCGGCCTTGCGATGTCCTGTCAGGCTGCCTTGCCACGGTCACGAGGACCGTCTGGATGTCAGGGGCAACCGATGACAGGCGACTTCCATGCGGCGGGTGTCTCGAATGAATCCCTTAGGACACCCACGTGGGACTTGATGCACCTGCGACCTGAACTGCTGTGGAACGCCTGACGATGTTCGCCGGCGCCGCGTCGTCAGGCCTTGGACTTGACCTTCGAGACGATCCACAGCAATACCACCGCCCCCACGATCGAGACGACCAGCGAGCCGATGATGCCGGTGGAGGCCAGCCCCAGCAGCTTGAAGATGACGCTGCCCAGCAGGCCACCGACCACACCGACGACGATGTTGCCGAGAATGCCGAAGCTGCCGCCACGCATGATGTTGCCTGCGATCCAGCCAGCCAGACCACCGATGATCAATCCAAGAATGATACCCATCTGCTGTCTCCTTTCTTGCGGATGAAGTGGCGCTGTACGCCCGATGAACATGTCTTGGAGACGATCTCGCGAAATTAAAAGGGTCAGATTTCCCGATTGTCAGAACGAGGAGCCGGGCTGGCGAAGAAATGCCTCCTCCTGTGGCGTGGAAACACGGCCGAGAATCGCGTTGCGGTGCGGGTAACGGCCGAATCTACGCACGATGTCCGCATGCCGTCGCTCGAAGCGCAGCGTGTCCTCGAGCCCGGGGCGTGCAAACAGCGCTTCAGCGTGTTCATGGACACGCAACGACTCGCTGTGCATCCACGGCATGATGACGAAGGGTTGCCAGGCCAGCGGGAGGCGTTCGAGATCCCCCAGCGCCACGGCCTGCTGGGAGAGCGCGAGTGCCAGGCTGTCGCCACTGAAGGCACGCGGGGTATCGCGATGGATATTGCGCGCGAACTGGTCCAGCACCAGGATTTCCGCCAGCCGACCACCGGGAGTGGTGCGCCACTCCCACAGTTCACAGGCCTGCGCCTGCTCGAGCAGCTCCGCGAACCGTTCGCGCAGCTGAGCATCGAGGGCCTCGCTCTTGCGAAACCAGTCCTTGGGCGTCAGTCGAGTGAACCAATGTGCGAGCACCGGCCGTGCCTGATGATGGCTATCCGCGATCAGCCTGTCGGCATCCGATGGCGCGGGGGTAGACGATGGAGGTGTCGGGTTGGAGGGGCGTGAGGGACTCATGAAAGGTGTCCTGATCCGGGAGTGGCATGAAGTGACAGCAAGTCGCAAAAAGAAGAGGTAAACAGAGAAAGAGAGCGAGAAAGAGAGCGAGAAAGAGAGAGAGCGGCCACAAGGCAAAGAGAATCCGCAACACCGCAAGGAGGCTCTGACGGCCGGACGTCGCGCTGCCGGTTCACGGGACTGCATGGCGATCATGGTTCTGACACCTGATCGTCATCTTGAGCATGGAAAGTAGCCTCTCCCGTGAGCCCTGTCAGCCACCACGGCACCTTTGCCGCCGCTGCCATCCTGATGCCAGACCGTAACAAGGAAGCCCTTCATGTCCCGCCGTCTGTCTGATCTGCTACCTTCCCGCTCCTCGCGCACGACACCTGCCTCGCCCACCTCGCAGGACGACGCGAACGCGAGCCCCGGTGACTCGCATGCCGCACGCGCCGGCGCACCTTCGCGAATGGACCGCCGACGCCTGCTGAGCCGTGGCCTTCAGGGTGCCGGCGTGGGCCTGCTGGCAAGCTCAGGCCTGCTGGGCGCCCCGGCCATCGTGATGGCCGAGGGCCGTCGCCCGGGCATGCCCTCTGGCGTGATGAGCGGCGACGTGACCGCCAGCCGCGCCATGCTGTGGAGTCAGACCGACAAGCCGGCCCGCATGCTGATCGAGCTGGCCGACAACATCGAGATGCGTGGCGCCTTCCAGATGCGCGGCCCCGTGGCCTTGCCGGCCGACGGCCTGATCAGCAAGCTGGATCTGACCCGCATCAACACCCGCGCCAATGCCAGCGGTGAAGTCTTCTACCGGGTACGCTATGCGGCACTGGATGACCACCGCGCCATCAGTGAAGCGACCACCGGGCGTCTGGTATTGCCGCCCGGCGTTCAGACACCGCGCGCGCTGCGTTTCGTGTGGTCCGGTGACACCGTCGGCCAGGGCTGGGGGATCAACCCGGATTTCGGTGGCCTGCGCCTCTACGAGACGATGCGTCAGGTCAAGCCGGACTTCTTCCTGCATTCCGGCGACACCATCTACGCCGATGGCCCGCTCGAGGAGAGCGTCACTCAGCACGACGGCAGCCTGTGGCGCAACATCGTCACACCGGCCAAGTCCAAGGTCGCCGAGACCCTGGACGAGTATCGTGGTCAGTACGCCTACAACCTGATGGATGACAACCTGCGTCGCTTCAATGCCGAGGTGCCGATGTTCGCCCAGTGGGATGACCACGAGACCACCAACAACTGGTATCCGGGCGAGATTCTCGAGGATGATCGCTACACCGAGAAGAATCTCGACGTGCTGTCCGCCAATGCGCGTCGTGCCTTCCTCGAGAACATGCCGCTGCGGACCGGTCCAGCCGCGCCGGAACGCATCCACCGCAACTTCAGCTTCGGCCCGGGGCTCGAGATGTTCATGCTCGACATGCGCAGCTTCCGCGGCCCCAATTCCGCCAATCGCCAGTCCGGGCGTGGCCCCGAGACCGACTTCCTGGGGCGCGATCAGCTGGCATGGCTCAAGCAGTCGCTCAAGGCCAGCACCGCCACCTGGAAGATCATCGCCTCCGACATGCCCATCGGCCTGCTGGTGCGTGACGGCGACAATTTCGAGAACGGTGCCAATGGCGATGGTGAGGCGCTGGGACGCGAACAGGAAGTCGCGGAGCTGCTGAAGTTCGTGCGCGATCACGACATCCAGAACCTGGTGTGGCTGACGGCGGATGTCCATTACACCGCCGCGCACCACTACTCGCCCGAGCGCGCCGTCTTCAAGGAGTTCACGCCGTTCTGGGAATTCGTCAGCGGGCCGATCCATGCCGGCACCTACGGCCCTGGCGAGCTGGACAATACCTTCGGGCCAAGGCTGGAATTCGTGAAGGCACCGCCAGAAGGCCGTGCCAACATGTCGCCCAGCGAAGGGTTCCAGTTCTTCGGTCAGGTGGATCTCGATCCCGAGAGCGAAGCACTGACCGTCACGCTCAAGGATATCCACGGCGCCTCGCTCTATCAGAAGGTGCTGACGCCTGAGTCGCGAATGGGCTGATCTTGCCGCGACACACGCGGTTCACGCCCTACCCCGAATGCCCCGTGCACGACAGGATCCCGAGGGCGGATTCTCGAGTGCACGGGGCATTCGTCTGTCTGGGCCGCCTGTCGGGTGCCGCCTTCCCCAGAGCCACTCGAGAAGACCGCTGCGCCGGAAGAGGACATCCGGCCACGCTGCTATGTCTGCACGCTTCAGACAATTGGGGAAAAATGTCAGACAAATTGTCAATGGAGAGGTGAGCGCATTTCTCTGACACTGATCGGCACGCTGGTTGTCGATCACTGACCGCCTGCCTCGAGGTACCGCGCGCCAACGGTGAGGCAGGCCAATCGGGTGATGGCAACTGAGCAGGCAGGCCTCCGAGCCCTGTTGTTCAACAAGGATAACGCCATGAATGCCCTCACCCTGAGCTCCTTCGTGTTCTTCACGGGGCTGGTCGCCGTGATCACCTGGTGGCTGACCCGTCGTGACGACCATCGCCATTCCACCGGCTACTTTCTTGCCGGCCGCAGTCTGACCTTCCCGATCATCGCAGGCTCCCTGCTGATGACCAATCTCTCCACCGAGCAGATGGTGGGCCTGAACGGGGCCGCCTTCACCGATGGCCTCTCCGTGATGGCCTGGGAGGTGGTGGCCGTGGTCTCGCTGGTCGCGATGGCCATGTTCTTTCTGCCACGCTTCCTCAAGAGCGGCATCACTACCCTGCCGGAGCTGCTGGCACTGCGTTTCGATCGCACCACCCAGCTGCTGGCCAACCTGATCTTCATGCTGGCCTACGCCATCATCCTGCTGCCCAGCATCCTCTATTCCGGCGCCCTCGGCCTGATGGGCGTGCTGGATTTGCATGCCCTGACCGGCATCGATTCCCAGATGGTGCTGTTGACCGGTACCGTGATCGCCGTCGGCATCGCAGGGGCCATCTATGCCCTCTTCGGCGGTCTGCGCTCCATCGCCATCTCCGACACCCTGAACGGTATCGGGCTGCTGATCGGCGGCATGATCATCGTCTACTACGGGCTGGATCGGATCAGTGATGGCAACGGCATTCTCGCCGGGTGGGAGACACTCAAGGAGACCCACCCGGAGAAGCTCAATTCGCTGGGCGGTGATGACCAGTCGGTGCCGGTCTCGACCCTGTTCACCGGGGTGCTGCTGCTCAACATGTTCTACTGGTGTACCAACCAGCAGATCATCCAGCGTACCTTCGCCGCCAAGACATTGGCCGAAGGCCAGAAGGGGGTGCTGCTGACCGGCGCGCTCAAGCTGCTGGGCCCGCTGTACCTGGTACTGCCGGGCATCATCGCCTTCCAGCTCTACGCCGGTGATGGCATCAAGGCTGACGCCGCCTACGGTCGCCTGGTCTTCGACGTATTGCCTGCCCCGCTGACCGGCTTCTTCGCCGCGGCGATGGTCGGCGCGATCCTGTCGTCCTTCAACTCGGCGCTCAACTCCACCGCCACGCTGTTCAGTCTCGATGTCTACAAGGCACGCCTCAAGCCGGATGCCAGCGATGAAGAGGTGGTCAAGGCGTCCAAATGGGCGGGCTGGATCATGGCGGCCGCCGCGATGACCATCGCGCCGCTGCTGGCGACTCAGGAAAGCCTGTTCGTCTATATCCAGAAGGTGAACTCCATCTACTACATCCCGCTGCTGGCGGTGATCGTGGTCGGACTTCTCTCCAGGCGCGTGCCAGCCATCGCCGCCAATCTGGCGCTGGTGCTGGGCTGTGCGGTCATCGGCCTGTTCTACTTCGTGCCGGTGCTTTCCGAGCTGGTCGACAAGGTGCACAACTTCCACTTCATCGCCATCGTGCTGGTGCTGTTGATCGCCCTGATGCTGGTGATCGGCAAGCTGGCACCGCGTGCCGAACCCTGGATCCAGCAGGATGTCGGTGCCATCGACATGACGCCCTGGGCTGGCACGCGCATCGCCAGCATCATTCTTCTCATACTGGTGATGATCATCTATCTGGCCTTCGCCGGCTGAGCACTGCATGACCTGACGGTGTCCCCCTGGCCGCCTGCGCCCCGTTCTCCTCGCCGAGACGGGGCGCTTGCGTTGCGCGGCGCGGCGGGTCTCGCGTCACGGGTCTTACAAGGCGGGGCTCACAAGGCGGCCTTACAAGGCGGGCCTGACACACGTTTCCCCTGCCCGCCATCACGCCGACAGGGGCGAGCCAAGCCCCGAAACCAACGTATGTTCTACAAATGGCGGATAGCAGGAACTCGGGAGATACCTACACTGTCGCCAGACTTGCCGCGAATGTTACCGGTGAGTCTCGTCACGGACGATGACACAGCTCGCTGTGTGCATTGCATCGATACTGCTGGACTGATCGCCGAATCGCCGCGCGGACCGAGTGCCCGTGAGCCAGACGTCGCGCCAGCCAGCATCAAGGAACCCTCCTCCCATGCACGCCCTTACCCTTGTTTCTTTCGTGTTCTTTACCGGCCTGGTCGCCGCCTTGACCTGGTGGTGGACACATCGCGATGACACCTCGCATTCCACCGGCTATTTTCTCGCCGGACGCAGTCTGACCTTCCCGCTGATCGCGGGCTCGCTGCTGATGACCAACCTGTCCACCGAACAGATGGTCGGTCTGAATGGCGCCGCCTTCACCGATGGTCTGTCGGTGATGGCCTGGGAGGTCATGGCGGTGCTGGCGATGGTGGTGATGGCGCTGTTCTTCCTGCCACGCTTCCTCAAGAGCGGCATCACCACCCTGCCGGAACTGCTGGCGCTGCGTTACGGGCGCAGCACCGAGCTGATCACCAACCTCATCTTCCTGTTCGCCTATGCGGTGATCCTGCTGCCGATCATCCTCTACTCCGGTGCCATCGGCCTGCAGGGCATGCTGGATCTGCCCTCTCTTACCGGCATCAGCTCACCCAATGCACTGCTGTGGATGACCATCTGGGTGGTCGGCATCATCGGCGCCATCTATGCGCTGTTCGGTGGCATGCGCTCCATCGCCATCTCCGACACCCTGAACGGCGTGGGACTGTTGATCGGCGGCATGCTGATCGTCTGGTTCGGTCTCGATGCCGTGAGCGACGGCCAGGGCGTGATGGCTGGCTGGGACACGCTGACCGCCGCCAATCCCGAGAAATTCAATTCCATGGGCAGTGAAGACCAGTCGGTGCCCTTCTCGACCCTGTTCACCGGCGTGATGATCATCAACTTCTTCTACTGGTGTACCAATCAGCAGATCATCCAGCGCACCTTCGCCGCCAAGACCCTCGCCGAGGGCCAGAAAGGCGTGCTGCTGACCGGCGCGCTCAAGCTGCTGGGCCCGCTGTATCTGGTGATTCCCGGCATCATCGCCTATCACCTCTACGCTTCTTCCGGCGTCAAGGCCGACAGCGCCTACGGCCAGCTGGTGTTCGACGTGCTCCCCGCACCGCTGACCGGCTTCTTCGCCGCCGCGATGGTCGGGGCGATCCTGTCGTCCTTCAACTCGGCGCTGAACGCCACCACCACGCTGTTCTCCACCGGCATCTACAAGGCGCACCTGCGCCGTGATGCCAGCGACGAGGAAGTGGTCAAGGTCTCCAAGGGCTTCGGCTGGGTGCTGGCGATCGCTTCCATGACCCTCGCGCCGCTGCTGGCCGGTCAGGAAAGCCTGTTCGGTTACCTGCAGAAGATGAATGCCATCTACTTCATCCCGATCTTCGCCGTGGTACTGATGGGCCTGCTGACGCGTCGCGTGCCGACCATCGCCGCCAACCTGGCGCTGTTGATCGGCTGCAGCGTGATCGGCGTGGTCTACTTCGTGCCGGCCTTCTCCGGCGTGCTGGACGTGATCCACGAGTTCCACTTCGTCGGCCTGGTGTTCGTGCTGCTGATCGCGATGATGCTGATCATCGGCAAGCTGGCACCGCGCAACGAGCCATGGATCCAGCAGGATGTCGGCGCCATCGACATGACCCCCTGGAAAGGTGCCAAGGTCTGTGCGCTGCTGCTGGTCGTGCTGGTGATCGCCATCTATCTGGCCTTCATCTGACCCGCGCCGTTTGCTGACTCGCCCCGCGAGCAGCACATCCGCCATGACACGAATGCCCCGCCCTGTCTCCCCGGACAGCCGGGGCATTCGTGCATTTGTGCATTTGCTGCACCGCTTTCAGGCATGCTGGACGAGTCGCTCATCACCGAGGTCTCCCATGTCCCGCTGTCGCCTGCGTAGCCGTCGTCCGCGCCTCAAGGTGCTGTCACTGTCGATCTCCCTGCTCGCCTCACTGATGTCGGTGCCTGTCAGCCAGGCCGCCGAGCGCTGGCAGCGCGCCGATGTGCTGACGGACAGTTTCATGGAAGTGGCGCTCAAGCGTGAATACCAGCCCGGCAGCAGCGCCTCGCTCACCCGCTGGCAGGTGCCGATCACGGTCTGGCTCGATTCGCAGCTGGGTGACGCCCGCCTGCAACGCCAATTGAGCCAGGTCCAGTTTCGTCATCTCTCCGCCATCACCGGCCAGCCGCTGAGTTTCGTGTCCTCCGCCAGAGAGGCCAACCTGCGCATCGCCTTCATCACTCGGGGCCACATGACTCGCGAGGCCGCCGCCTACGTCGGCAAGCAGCAGGCCGCCACCCCGGGCATGCGCAAGGCACTGCGGGAAGGCGTGTGCCTGACACTGTTCAAGACCGGGGCCGACCAGGCCATCGCCAGTGGGCTGATCCTGATTCCGGTCGACTACGCCCGCCAGAAGGCACGCCTGGTGGACTGCGTCGTCGAGGAAAGCGCCCAGCTGATGGGATTGCCCAATGATTCGGACGCGGTGTTTCCCTCCATCTTCAGCGACGTCACGGTGGATCATTGGCTGAGTCCGCTGGATTACGTGCTGCTCAAGATGCTCTATGCCCCTGAGCTCTCCCCCGGCATGTCAGCCGATGAGGTCCGCGCCGCGCTGCCTGCGGTCATCCAGCGACTTGCCGAGCAGGGCGAGCTGTCACACGCTGTCCGTCGGGTGCGCAAGGGTAGCCTGCGGGAATGGGCGGGAGAGTAGGCATGCAAGTCATCACGCGCCCCGCCCCGGACTCCTCGACGCCTGACGGAGAATTGGAACGCCTGAGCGGAGCACAGGCATAATCAGGACAGGCGCACCAGGCGCCGCAATCCGTCGGAGCTGCGTCATCATGTCATCCTCATCCTCCACTGCCGGTCGGGCCCGCCTGCCGCTGGCCGTCACGCTGTTGTCGCTGTGCCAGGCCTTGCTGGTCAGCGGCAACATCCTGTTGATCGCGGTCTCGCCGCTGATCGGTGCCCAGCTTGCCTCGAGCAGCTGGTCGACCGCGCCGGTCGCGACCCAATGGCTGGGCCTGATGTGCGCCACCATCCCTGCCTCGCTGATCACCGCACGCCTCGGACGACGCCGCGGCTTCGTGCTCGGCAATCTGTGCGGGCTGGCAGGCGCGGGGCTGGCCGTGCTGGCGCTGCACCTGCAGCATTTCGGGCTGTTCCTGTTCTCCACCTGGCTGGTGGGCATCGGGATCGGCTTCGGCCAGCTGTATCGCTTCGCCGCCATGGAAGCCGCGCCCCCGGAGCAGCGGGAGCGCGCCATCGGGCTGGTGATGGGTGGTGGCGTGCTGGCAGCCTTCTTCGGCCCCTGGCTTGCCCGCACCAGTCATGCACTGGCCGACACGCCCTTCCTGGGCAGCTTTCTCGGGCTGGGGGCGCTGTATCTGGTGGCGTTGCTGCTGTTGGCCTTCATTCGGCTGCCCAGCGAAGGCAGCGCCCAGTCGGACGGCGATGATGAACCCGAACCCGCGCGCCCGTTGGGCGTGATCCTGCGCCAACCGACCTTCCTGCTGGCCGTGCTCAGCGCGATGGTCGGCTATGGGGTGATGAACCTGGCGATGACGGCCACGCCACTGGCCATGGCGCATGCCGGACACGGCTTCGATCACGTCGCCACCACCATCCAGTGGCATGTGGTCGCGATGTTCCTGCCCTCCTTCTTCACCGGACGCCTGACCGCACGTTTCGGCACCGGCACCATGATCATCACCGGCTGCGCCTTCCTGCTGGCGAGCCTTGGCACCGCGCAGCTGCTGGCCGCCGGCTATCTGACCGGCACCCAGGGCTTCTTCCTCGGCCTCATCCTGCTCGGCATCGGCTGGAACTTCACCTTCCTGCCCGCCACCACGCTGCTGACCCGCTGTCATCGCCCCAACGAGAAGGCCCGCACCCAGGCCGCCAACGAGTTCCTCGTCTTCACCACAGGCGCGGTGACGGCACTGCTGGCCGGACCACTGGTCAGCACGCTGGGCTGGGCGCTACTCAACCTGCTGCTGATCCCCGCCTGCCTGCTGCCCATCGCCCTTCTGGCGTGGCGTCAGCTTGCCTTGCGCGCCGATCGCCCGCAGATAGAGGGATGATGGCGAGCCGTGCGGCGCACACTGACAAGTCCCGGCCATCACCCAGCTCATCATCAGCTGCCAGGACGCCATCACGTCGCGCCGCCGCCTCGCCCCCACTGACAGGGAATGCCTGATGTTCAACACCATGACCCGCAACGCCCGCCAGCTTGCCCGCGAGGTGGGCCGCGAAGCCCATGACCTGCTGGAGCGCGGCCTCGATCGTCAGCTGCGTCTTGCCGTCACCGGTCTGTCCGGTGCCGGCAAGACGGCCTTTCTCGTCTCGCTGATCGAGCAGCTGCGCCACGCAGGACTCGGCGCGCGTCTGGAGCTGTTGCCTGCCGCCCGCGATGGCCGTCTGCTCGGGGCAGAGCGTGTCAGTCAGCCGGATCTTTCCATCCCGCGCTTTCCGCTGGAAGCCGGCTTGCGCTCGCTTTCCGGCCAGCATTCGCCCCATGGCCCCGAATGGCCGACGCCGACCCGCAGCATCAGCGAGCTGCGTCTCAAGATCGGCTTTCGCCCCACCTCACGCGCCGCGCGCATGCTCGACAGCCAGCGCGCCACCCTGACACTGGACCTGATCGATTATCCCGGCGAATGGCTGCTGGACCTGCCGATGCTGGAGCAGGACTTCACCGCCTGGAGCAGCGAATGCGAGACGCAGCTGGCCGATGGGCGCGGCGACTGGGCGCATGACTGGATGGGCGCCATCGCGGGCCTGACGCCGGACAGCGAAGTGGATGAAGACCGCCTCGCCGAGATCGCGAGCCTGTATACCGACTATCTGCACGCCGCACGCCGCAAGGGGGGCTTCGTCGACCTGACACCGGGCCGTTTCCTGCTGCCGGGCGAGCTGGATGAGGCACCGGTGCTGCAATTCTTCCCGCTGCCGGGGCTTGGCGACTGGACAGCCGATGCGCTGGCAGCCTTGCCGGAAACCAGCCTGTACCGCATCCTGGCGCGGCGCTTCGATCACTATCGCCGCCGCGTGGTACGTCCCTTCTATCACGACCACTTCCGGCGCTTTGACCGCCAGATCGTGCTGATCGACGTGCTGGGTGCGCTGAATGCCGGCCCGGCACCCTTCCGCGACCTGAGCCGCGCGCTGGACAAGCTGTTCGACAGCTTCGCCTATGGCCGCCGTCACCTGCTGGCGCGCCTGATGGACCGTCGCATCGACCGCCTGGCCATCGCCGCCACCAAGGCCGACCACGTCACCCCCGAGCAGCATGGCGCGATGCGCGACCTGCTAGAGCAGCTGCTGGCGGGCCCGCTCAAACGCCTGCGCTATCGCGACGTGCCGCTCAAGGCCTTCACCATCGCCGCCATCCGCGCCAGCGAGGCGCGTGAAGTGGTCGAGAATGGTCAGCGTCATCCGGCGCTGGCGGGACACCTGCTCGGTGAGCACGAAGGGTCGAGCGACTCAGGCACGCAGGGCGCTGGCCGCGAGTCCGTGCTGCTGTTCCCGGGCGAGGTGCCCTCACGGCTGCCCGACCCGAATTTCTGGGCCGAGAGCCGCTTCGACTTCCCCCACTTCGCGCCGCCGCAGGTCGACGGCAAGGCACCACCTCACATTCGCATGGACGCGGTGCTCGACTGGCTGCTGGGAGACCACCTGAAATGACCACCGAATCCCGCCACCCGCGCCCGGGCAAACGCTTCACGAGTCCCGGTTCTGCCGACTCGGCGCAGGCCGATGCCGCCTCGACGGCTTACGCCGAGCGCCCCACCGAGAGCGCGGCAGAGGCCCTGCGCGGCGCGCGCCACTTCTCGCCGGAGATGGAAAGCCAGCCACTGGCCGCGGCCGAACCGGAGCCCGCCACGCCGGGACTCGATGCAACGCTGAGCGCCAGGCCACGCCATCGTGGCCTCAAATGGCTGCTGCTCGGCACCCTGACACTCGGTGGTGTCGAGGCCGGCCATGCGCTGTATCAGGCGGCCATGGGCGGTGACCTGATCGCCGGGGCCTGGGGCCTGCTGGGGCTTGGTGCCATCGGGCTCGGCGCCCGCGCACTGGGCAAGGAGCTCTTCCGACTGCGTCATCTGCGCAAGCACGTCGCGCTGCGTGCCGAGCTGGAAGAACATCAGCAGGATGATTTTGGCCAGGAGAGCTTTGGTCAAGGAGGCTTTGGCCAGAAAAGCTTTGGCCAGCGCGGTGATGCGCCGTCCACGCCTGACGAGGGCTCGAACAAGGCAGGCGGCAAGGCCGACAGCCAGCAGGAAGACCTGCTTGAGCAGCTGCGCCGTCAGATGAAGCTGGGCGAGGATGATGCCGGCGTGCGCGCCTGGCGCGCTGCCTGCGAAGCGCATCACTCCCCGTCGGAGCGCCGCGAGCTGTTCGCCTTCCATGTGCTGGGGCCGCGGGACCGTGAGGCGCGGCGTCTGATCTCGCGCATGAGCGGCGAGACGGCGGTGATGGTGGCGGTCTCGCCATTGACCTGGGTCGACATGAGCCTGGTGGCCTGGCGCGGACTGCGCATGATGGAGCGCCTGTCGCGCCTCTACGGACTGGAGCTGGGCTACGCCAGCCGTCTGCGCCTGTTCAAGGAGGTGCTGGCGTCGATGGCCTTCGCCGGCGCCAGTGAACTGGCCGCCGAGGCCAGCATGGATCTGCTGTCGATGAATCTGGCCGGCCGCCTCTCCACCAAGGCCGGACAGGGGCTGGGCAGTGGCCTGATGAACGCACGCCTGGGCCTGCGTGCCATGCGCCTGCTGCGCCCCATCCCCTTCCATGCCGAGGAGGTACCGCGCATCGGCGAGCTGCGCGCGGAGCTGTTCTCGCGCATGCGCAAGGCCGACAAGGGCGAGGACGACGCCAACGCCTGAGCGCATCGCAGGCTGATCCTTGTCACTCTCTTGAAAGCAGAACGCGCGCCCCGAGTCATCGGGGCGCGCGTTTTCGTGAGTCATCTCACCGCCAACAGCCTCAGCCTTCGCTGGCGATCCCCGCTTCCAGCCATTTCATCACGCGCAGTGCCTCGTCGGCGGGCGTCGGGTTGGCACTGCCGGAACGGATGCAGTCGCGCAGCCGCGCATACCAGGCCGGGTAGTCGCCATCGCGGCCCTGGTGGATACCGGCGACCAGCACCTGCTCCCCATCGCCGGCCTCCCTTGCCGTCTCCAGCACCGTGAGCATGCCCGGGCGCGGGTCGCGCCCCCATTGCTGCGCGAGCCGCTCGGCCTCGTCACGGGCCGGGAAGCTGCCGGCCTTGAGACATGCCTCCTGAGGATCGAGACCGAACGTCACGTAACTGCCGCGCGTGCCGTGGACGGCGAAACGTGCCGTCGGTGCGGCCGCCAAGGCACTGGCGTGCAGCTCGACCACCAGCGAGGGATAGATGGCATGTGAGGCATAGCTCAATACGGCATGGAAGAAATCATCGGTGACGGCTCCCTCGCGCTGGGTGCGACGTGTCAGCTGGATGTTGGCAGGCTCGCCGAACAGGCACAGCGCCTGATCCAGAAGGTGTGGCCCGAGGTCGTACCACAGGCCGCTGCCGGGCAGGGCCTGCTCACGCCAGCGGTCCGGCACGCTGGGGCGGAAGCGGTCGAAATGGGACTCCATGTGGGCGATGCGCCCCAGGGTACCGCCCTCGATCAGCTCGACCAGCGTCAGAAAATCGGCATCGAAGCGACGATTGTGGAACACCGCCAGCACCCGCTCTGCCTGCTCCGCCTCTCGGGCCAGCGCCTCACCCTCGGCCAGCGTGACGGTGAAGGGCTTGTCGACTACCACATGCTTGCCGGCCGCCAGCGCCGCACTCGCCAGGGGGTAGTGGGTCTCGTTGGGCGTGGCGATGATGACGAGATCGATGTCCTGACGCGCCAGCAGTGCCTCGGGAGTGGCTTCCACCTCGAGCTCGGGACGTTCGGCCTTGACCACCTCGGGACGCGAGGTCGAGAGCGCGACCAGCGCCAGGCCTTGCGTCGCCTCGATCAGTGGCGCATGGAAGGTACGTACCGCCATGCCATAACCGATCAGGCCGACGCGAATGGCGTTGCCTTGTGTCTGGGAGGGCGCGGCATCGGAATTCATCGTGGCGCTCATCGGACGTCCTTGTCTTTCATGCTGTCGTGGAGACCGAGAGCCGTGGGCTCTCGGGTGTTGTAGCGCCATCCTAGCAGGCTGCACGTCACGGCATAGCCCCGGCATGCGCCTTTAATACCGCAGTATTTATAAGCTAAGACTCATGTAGGTGTGTCGGCGCTCACATCAGTCATGCGCGGCTTGCGAGTGCCGGCCTCGCATGCGTGTGATCGGCTTTGTCCACTCCCCCCATCACATCTCTCATGACCTGACCTTCTGTCAGGCTCCCGACGGCAGGACCACTTGAAGTTCACTCCGGCCGACCGCAGGAAAGACGGTATCCCGCCGAGTCATCGCTTGAGGATCGCTCTCTCGAGATGATGGCTCGGCCTGCTGCATTCGTTCCCCCGAACAAGGAGTCGCCAACATGCGCAAGACGCTCATCATCGGTGCCAATGGCAAGATCGGTCGTCAACTCTGCGAGAAGGCCCAGGCCGCCGGCGAACCCATCGTCGCCATGATCCGCTCGACGGACCAGCAGGGCTGGTTCCATGAACGCGGCATTCCGACCGTCATGGGAGACCTGGAAGGCGAGATGCGCCAGGCGTTCTATGGCTGTGACCAGGCAGTGTTCGTCGCGGGGTCCGGCCCGCATACCGGCCCTGACAAGACATTGACCATCGACCTGCACGGTGCCATGCGCACTGCGGAACTGGCCGCGGAATTCGGCCTCTCGCGGGTGATCCAGGTCAGCTCGATCCGCTCCGAGACCCCGCTGGCAGGCCCGGCGGCCATGCGTCCCTACTTCGCGGCCAAGAAGGCGGCGGATCTCTGCCTGGCCGAGAGCGGACTGCGCCACGTCATCGTCAAACCGGGCCGCCTCACCGAGGAAGCCGGCAACGGCAAGCTGACCCAGGACGCGGAGAAGTCCGACGAGATGCAGGTCTCACGCGCCAACGTGGCGGAATTCCTGCTGGGCGTGATGCAGGCGCGCGAGATCGGAGGTCGCCATCGCAAGGCACCGGTCTTCACGCTGTTCGATGGTGATCAATCGGTCTCCAGCCTGCTGCAGGACGCTGCTGCCACGGTCTGAAGCCGCATCTGGCGCAAGCGACGCACCGCCACCGGCGGCGTCATCGCCACTCGTTCGGCCAGCTGCCGACGCCCGCACGCAGCCCGTGCGGGCGTCGGAGTCTCTGGCCGCTTTCCCCCCATGCGTCATGTCCGTATAGTGAGCCACTGACCCCGCCAACAGAACTTCCGAAATGCTGCAGAACAATTCGCTGCTGGCGCAGCTGAAAGATCAAATCCGCCAGGAAATTCCCCGTGTCACGGGGGTGATCAAAGGCACCGACAAGGGCTTCGGCTTCCTCGAGTGCGAGGATGGCGAGTCGTATTTCGTGCCGCCGCCCGCCATGAAGCAGGTGCTGCACGGTGATACCGTCGAAGCGACCGTCAAGGTCGAAGGCGAGAAGAAATCCGTACAGCCGGAAGTGCTGATCGAGACGGGTGTCGACCGCTTCGTCGCTCGTGTCGGCAAGCGTGACGGTCGCCTCAACGTGATGCCGGATCACCCGTCCATCAACACGCGCATGAAAGCGCGCGTGAAGCGCGGCATCAATGAGGAAAGCCTCAATGATGGCGACTGGGTCGTGGCTCGTCTGCTGCGTCACCCGATGCGCAAGGATGACCGCAGCTTCTTCGCCCAGATCGAGGAAGTCATCGCCGAGGTGGACAACCCGCGCGTGCCGTGGCGTGTCACCCTGGCGCGTCACGCGCTGGAACAGGCCTCTCCGGAGGGCGGCAACGACTGGCCGCTGCTGGAGGAAGGTCTGACCCGCGAAGACATGACTCACGTACCCTTCTTCACCATCGATGGTGAGAAGACTCGTGACATGGATGACGCCCTGCACATCGTCGAGCGCCCGGAAGGCGGCTGGACCCTGAGCATCGCCATCGCTGACCCGACCGCCTATGTGCCGGAAGGCAGCCGCGTGGACGAAGAGGCGCGCACGCGCTCCTTCACCGTCTACCTGCCGAGCCAGAACGTCACCATGCTGCCGGAAATCCTGGCCGATGACCTGTGCTCGCTGAAGGAAGGTGAAGACCGTCCGACGCTGATGTGCATCGTCGACATCGACACCGACGGCGTGATCGGTGAGCCGAAGTTCTTCGCAGCCACCATGCGCTCGCATCACCGCCTGACCTACGACAACGTCTCTGACTGGATCGAAGGCCAGGAAGGCAGCTGGAAGCCGGAAACCGAGGAGCTGGCCGAAGGCCTGCGTCAGCTGGAAGCCTTCACTCAGGCGCGTATCGCCTGGCGTGCACGCAACTCCCAGATCTTCCGCGAGCGTCCGGACTTCGAATTCGAGCTGGATGAGGAAGGCAACGTGCTCAACGTGCGTGCCGACCATCGCCGCATCAGCAATCGCATGATCGAAGAATCCATGATCACCGCGAACCTGAGCTGCGCCCGTCTGCTCTCCAAGCACATCGGTCACGGCATCTTCAACGTGCACCAGGGCTTTGCACCGGAGAAGTACGACGACACCATCGAATTCCTGGCCACCCAGGAGATCACCGCGACGCCGGAACAGCTGGGCAGCCTGGAAGGCTATCGCCTGCTGCGCCAGGAGCTGGACAGCCGCGAGGATACCTGGCTGGACGTGCGCATGCGTCGCTTCCAGGGCTACACCGTGATGTCTGCCCAGCCGGGCCCGCATTTCGGTCTGGGTCTCGAGGCCTATGCCACCTGGACTTCGCCGATCCGCAAGTACGGCGACATGGTCAACCATCGCCTGATCAAGCGCGTGATTCTGGGTCAGGATGCTCCGGCCGAAGCCACCGAGCAGCTGACCGAACACCTCAGTGAACGTCGTCGTCTCAACCGCATGGCTGAGCGCGACGTCAAGGACTGGCTCTACGTGCGTTACCTGACCAAGGCCGCCGAAGAGCAGCAGATCTTCACTGGCGAGATCATCGATATCCGCCGCGGTGGCATGCGTGTGCGCCTGGAAGAGAATGGCGCCAGCGTCTTCATTCCGGCACCGCTGATCCACACTGATCGCAAGAAGGTCGCGATCGATGACAAGGAAGGCCGTGTGCGCATCGAAGACGAGCTGCGTTACTCATTGGGCGACATCATCAAGGTCTCCTTGACCGAAGCCCGTGAAGAACGTCGTTCACTGGTGGGTCGTCCGGCCGAATAAGCCGCGACCTGCTCACCGCCGTCTGACAGGATGGCGGTACCCCACGCCCCGGAGCGCTCTGCGCCCGGGGCGTTTTCGTTGCTGCAACGCAACGTATTCAAAGCGTGATCGCATCGTGATAAATTGTAATTTTATGAAACAGAAAATCACGTTACACTCATTTCATCGAGACACGAGGCATCCACACTCCTCGCGCCAACGTTGATTGAGTCAAGTACCGAGTCAGTCATTGCCATCTGTCCATGCTGCCACTTGCCGTGAGAGGACCTCCCATGAAATTCCATCGCTCGCCTGCTGCCTCACAGCGTCATGCTGCAGAACACGCCGCCATCGTGCGCCAGCCGGCCATGGTCCTGGCACGTGTTACCGATCAGCCGTCAGATGGCCACTCGCGTGACGCGGTCACGCCACAGCGACAGCGTGAGATCCAGCAGGAGGCGATGGAGCATGTGGCCATGCTGCTGGAGCGGGACCGCCGCCGGACACGCAATCGCCTGCTGCTCGCAGCCGGCATGCTGCTGAGCCTCGTGTTGCTCGCCAGTCAACGTCCCGCCGAGCCCGAAGCCGCCTTCTCCCAAGAGCTGGGCCAGACGATGTCCTTCCTGTCCGCTCAATCATTCTCATGAGTCCTGAGGCATTCCCAGGCGTAGTCCGCGTCTGAGAAGGCCTCGGGAATCCATCCGCGTATCCCCCTGAATTCCTGTAGTGCACGCAACTTTCCCATCCGACTGCCCGGGTGGGATTTTTTTTGCCATGGCATGGCCAGGTGTCCCGTCGCTTCTCCCTTTTTCACTCTCTCCCTTTTTCACTCTCTCCCTTGATCACTTTCTTCCAGTATCACGTCCTTCCCGCATCAGTCCCCTGAGTCCCCTACCCGCATCACTCCCCTGAATCACTCCCCCCGCATCACGTTCTGTCTGCACCGCGGCTCACCAACGCCGCAACCGTGTTGTGCCCGCGAGCGCATTCGCTGCTGGGCCAGCATGACGCCTCCTCGGCTGGCATCGCACAAAATCCTCCGGCCGCTGTCACATGGGTCACGCCATCCGTGGCGTAGGGTTGGCGTCTCACTCTTGAGTGCAGGGGGTAGCCAGCGACCGGAAAGCAGAGCCAGTTGCGCAACATGACTTCCGCGTTCCCAAAAGCCTACTTGAAGCCCACCCCTCTCCCCCCCAGATCAATAGCAGACTCAGACTGGGCACAAGAATTGACCTTTCGGCGCTGTCTGCCAGAAAACACAACGGAATCAAATAGATGCTCCACGTTGCAGACATGACGATGTTTCATGCGCCGTCCAGCGGCGGCGTGAGAACCTATCTGGAAGCCAAGCGACGACGCCTACGAAGCCGACCAGGCATTCGTCACAGCCTGCTGGTTCCCGGAGAGTCCTCCAGTGTCAGCGATGACCTCTATCACGTCCCGGCCCCCCCGATACCCTTCGGCAATGGCTACCGCTTCCCGCTGAGGCGTGGAGGCTGGGTCAGCACCCTGCTGGCACTGCAGCCGGACGTGATCGAGGCGGGTGACCCCTACGTCACCGCCTGGGCGGCATTGGATGCAGGCCGCAAGCTGGATGTCCCGGTGATCGGCTTCTATCACTCGGATCTGCCACGTCTGATCACCAACCGTCTCGGCGAGTGGTCGGGGGCCAATGTCGATCGCTATGTGCAGCGCCTCTATCGCCATTTCGATCGCGTGCTGGCACCCAGTGACGTGATGGCGAGGCGACTGGATCGACTCGGGGTACGCAATGTCCACATCCAGCCACTGGGCGTCGATCTGAACACCTTCCACCCCGATTGCCGGGATCAGGACCTGCGACGTGAACTTGGCCTGGCGGATCACGTGCGACTGCTGGCCTTCGCCGGCCGCGGTTCACGCGAGAAGAATCTCGACGAGCTGCTGGAAGTCGCCCGTCTGCTTGGCCCGAATTACCATCTGCTGTTGATCGGCTCCGGGATGCCTCGCCACCTGCCGGACAATGTCAGTGTCACCGGCCATTTCTGCAGCAGCGCGGAGGTGGCACGACTGGTCGCCTCCGTCGATGTGCTGTTGCATGCCGGCACACAGGAGACCTTCGGTCTGGTCGTGCTGGAAGCCATGGCCTGCGGCACGCCAGTGGTGGCCGCTCGCGCCGGTGCGCTGGCGGAAAATGTTCCGCTGGGCTGTGGCCAACTGTGTGATCCTCATGCACCGCATGCCATGGCGCGTGCCGTTCAGGACATCTTCGCCAATGACCCGGCGGCCCTGGGTCGCCAGGCGCGTCGTCATGTGGAGAAGCACCATGACTGGGACCGCGTGGTGGATGGACTGCTCGATCACTATCGCGCCGTCACCGGCACTCAGCTGCAACCGATACTGGAAGAGGTGACACATGGGTGAGTCTCCAGCCGCCAGAAAGCATTTCCTGCTGGTCCTCCACGACATCGCTCCCGAGACCTGGCAGGACTATCGCGATTTCGTCGATCAGATGGATGAGCTGTGTCAGGAGCGACTTGGCCATCCCTGCCCGATCACCTGGCTGGTGGTGCCGGACTTCCACCATCGCAACCCTCTCGAGAACGCTCCCGAGTTCATCGCCCTGCTGGAGGCCCGCAGACAGCAGGGCGATGAACTGGCGCTGCATGGTTTTCATCATTGCGATGATGCGCCGCCGCCCCGCACGCCACGCGATTACGTGATGCGCCGCGTACTGACCTGGGAAGGCGAGTTCTACCCCCTCGATGAGAGCGAAGCCAGACGGCGTCTTCAGGAAGGCGCTGCCCTGTTCAAGCGGCTCGGCTGGCCGCTGTCGGGCTTCGTGGCACCGGCCTGGTTGATGAGTGACGGCACACGGCGCGCCCTGCAGGCACTGGACTTCCAATACACCAGCGACCCTCAGCACCTCTATCGCCTGCCGGACTTCACCCCCATCGATGCTCCGGGACTGGTGTGGAGCGCGCGCTCCGCGCCGCGGCGCGCCATGTCCCGCTGGGTCACGGAACGCAAGATGGCGCGTGAGCGTGACGCCGATGTCCTGCGCCTCGGACTGCATCCGGTCGACATGCGCCACACGGGCTCGCGAGACTACTGGGCACGACTTGTCACACGGTTGCTGGATGATGGCTACCTGCCGATGACCAAGCTCGATTGGCTGACACACAAGGGGCTGCTCACCGCCGATCGACGGAATGCCGACAGTGCTGCCTGAGTTCCCGCAGCATGCCCTGGGCACCATGCCCTTCCACCCATCGCCTGAACACGAGAATCCACCATGAATCGCGCCCTGTGGATGCTGGGAGCCGGCCTGGTGCTGGTCATCGCCGTGCCGCTGGTGCTGGGCGGCAGTGGGCTGGGGAGCCAGCTGCGCCAGTTCCCCCTCGAGACCTTCGCGCTGATGCTGGGCATGATCGTGATGTGCTGGAACCTGAATGCCGGACGCCTGCGCCTGCTGCTGGCCGGGCGTGGCGGCCACCTCGGACAGCGGCGTGCACTGGGCATGGTGATGGCCACCGAGTTCGCCATCAGCGCCACGCCGGGTGGCAGTGGCGGCCCGCTCACCCTGATGGGGCTGCTGGCACGTCAGGGGGTACGCCCGGCACACGCCTCGGCGGTGTTTGCCGTCGACCAGATGACCGACATGCTGTTCTTTCTCTCGGCGCTCGCCAGCATCGGGCTCTACGCACTGTCGCATACCATCGATCTACGCCTGGGCTGGATGCTGGCCGTGCCGGCGCTGCTGCTGATCATCGGCTTCGGCCTGCTGGCGGCGCTCGGCAAGCATCATCGACGATTGATCAAGGCCAGTGGCCGCCTGCTGCGCTGGCTCAAGGTACGCCATCGTTCGCGCCTCAGACTGGCGCGTGCCTTGATCCATTTCCGTCATGCACTGATCGAGACGCTCGCCCTGCCTCGCCTGACGTTGAGCCTGATCTTTCTGCTGTGCTGCGCCCATTGGCTCTTGCGCTATTCCATCCTCTATCTGGCCGTCGCGGGACTTGGGCGCGACATCGACTGGAGCTGGACCTTCATCGTGCAGATGCTCTCGCTCGCCGCCGGGCAACTGACGCTGCTGCCCGGTGGTGCAGGCGGTGCCGAACTCTCGTCCACGGCACTGCTGGGGCCTGTCATCGGTGCCTCCACCGCCGCTGCCGCCGTCGTCATCTGGCGCGCCGTCACCTTCTATTTCTACCTGATCGCCGGTGCCCCGGTGTTCTTCGTGATGGCGGGACGCGGCATGCTGGCCCGCCTGCTCAATCGTCGCTCGCCCTCGGCCTGACCCCCAGCGACCCACCTCTGCCGGACAGCTCCAGCGCATCATCATTCATTTCCATTGCTCATCGCCATTTGGATAAGTGTTTGTTATGGTAATGATTCGATGTTGAACGTCCATACAATAACCACATCCAAGGTGATCCCACATGTCCGGCTCCCCTCATTTCCTGACTCACCGCTCACTCACGCGTCTTGGCGTGATGGGCGCATTGCTTGTGACCACGGCCTCCACTGCCCTCGCCGATGACGCGACGCTGCGCAGCATCGACCCCGGCCATGGCACCGACAAGGTCGTCGTGGCTCACCGTGGTGCCTCGGGCTACCTGCCCGAGCACACGCTGGCCGCCAAGTCGATGGCCTATGCCCAGGGTGCCGACTTCCTTGAGCAGGACGTGGTGATGAGCAAGGATGATCAGCTGGTGGTGCTGCATGATCGCTTTCTGGATCGCGTGACCAATGTCGCCGATGTCTTCCCGGACCGCGCTCGTGAGGATGGCCGCTACTATGCCATCGACTTCACCCTGGATGAGCTGCGCAAGCTGGCCTTCAGCGAGGGCTTCACCGTCAAGGATGGCAAGCGTGTCACGGACTACCCCGAGCGCTTCCCGCTGGGCAAGTCCCACTTCGGTCTGCATACGCTGAGCGAGGAGATCGAGATGATCCAGGGCCTGAATCACTCCACGGGCCGTGATGTCGGCCTGTATGTCGAGATCAAGGCCCCCTGGTTCCATCAGTCCGAGGGCAAGGAAATCTCCAGAGCCGTCCTCGAGACGCTCAAGCAGTACGGCTATTTGGACCATGACGACAATGCCATCGTGCAGGTCTTTGATCCCAATGGACTCGAACGCATCCACGACACGCTGCAGCCCGAGCTGGGCATGGACCTGCGACTGGTGCAGCTGATGGGCGAGACCAGTTGGGACATGACCTTCCAGCCGGGCTCGGATGGCAAGCTCGAGCCCTACAGCTATGACTGGATGTACCAGGATGGGGCCATGCAGCGGATTGCCGGCTATGCCGATGGCATCGGGCCGTGGAAGCCGATGGTGATCGAGGACAGCTCGACCCGGGACGACATCAAGGTCACGCCGCTGGTCAAGGAAGCGCATGCAGCAGGCCTGATCGTGATGCCCTATACCTTCCGGCTTGATGAGGGTCGCATCCCTGACTGGGCCAGCGATTATGATGACATGCTGCGCGTGTTCTTCGTCGACGCCGATGTCGATGGCGTCTTCACGGACTACCCGGACCGCGCGGTACAGTGGCTCAAGCACAACGGCGAAGCCCTGTAGAACTCACGGCAGGACGGCTTGCAGAAAAGCGAGCGGTGACACATGAAAAAGCCGGACTCCTCAGGGAGTCCGGCTTTTTTCGTCCTGCGCAATGTCAGAAACGGATGTCAGTGTCTGATGTCAGTGCTCGTGTCAGTGTCGTCCAGACTGGGAGGATCAGCGCTGAAACATGGCGTCTTCACGTCTCATTGCCCCGCTGCCTCGGCCGCCAGACCCTTGAGCAGTCCACCGATCTTGTCCAGCGGCAGCTTGCAGTCACCCAGGTCATGACGATTGGCCAGATACTGCGGATCATTCCACTCGATCACGCTGCCCCCTTCCACGGCACGGATCAGCATCTTCTGCGGGAGATCCAGCGCAGCCGAACCATTGCACTGCATCAACAGGGTACCGACCTTGGGGTTGCCGAAGATGACGGTATGCGTGGCAGGAAGCTCCATCCCCACCTTCTCGGCACCCGCCTCATGCTCGATGACGCTGAACAGCGTCAGCCCCTTGGCCTCGAGCGCCTTCTCCAGACGCGCCTGGACGGTGGCGACATCCTCACGACTGGTCACGGACTCGATGCCCTTGGCAGGCACCTGCATGCTCGCCGAGGCTTCAGGAGCGGACGCTGCCGCGGCGCCGGAATCTGCACTGGCCATCAGCGGAATGCCGGTAACCAACGGCAGAGACAGCAGCGCCAGCAGGCGGGCGGAACGCGTGACAGCGGGGAAGGTCTTGAGCATGGAACATCCTTATCAGTGAGTCGTGTTTCGCCGTGGGGCATCTGCACGTGTCGCTTGGTCAGGTGCCAATGAACCTCATCAGATTAGCAATTGCTTGATCCAAACGCACCTGCCGTCTGGGGTGGCGAAGGCGATGTGATGCGCATTTGCATGAGCTATCGCTCCCGACAATGACTCCCTCACCGAATGACAGACATGAAAAAAGGGCAGACCCGGTGGGTCTGCCCTTTCGGTGACATGCAATCAGCGTTGCCGCCGAGCGCTGTCAGGAGATCACAGGCTTACCAGCCAGTGACTTCCTTGATGGCATCGCCGATCTCTGCGAGTGAACGCACAGTCTTGACGCCAGCTTCTTCCAGAGCCGCGAACTTCTCGTCGGCAGTACCCTTGCCGCCGGAGATGATGGCGCCTGCATGGCCCATGCGCTTGCCCGGAGGCGCAGTCACACCAGCGATGTAGGAGACGACCGGCTTGGTGACGTTCGCCTTGATGTAGGCAGCCGCTTCTTCTTCAGCGGAACCGCCGATCTCGCCGATCATGACGATGGCTTCGGTCTTCGGGTCCTTCTCGAACAGCTCGAGGATGTCGATGAAGTTGGAACCCGGGATCGGGTCGCCACCGATACCGACACAGCTGGACTGACCGAAACCGTGGTCAGTGGTCTGCTTGACGGCTTCATAGGTCAGGGTGCCTGAACGAGACACGATACCGACCTTGCCCGGCTGGTGGATGTGACCCGGCATGATGCCGATCTTGCACTCACCCGGAGTGATGACACCCGGGCAGTTCGGACCGATCAGACGCGCGCCCAGCTCGTCGCACTTGACCTTGACTTCCAGCATGTCGAGAGTCGGCACGCCTTCGGTGATGCAGACGATCAGCTTGATGCCTGCATTGGCCGCTTCAAGGATGGAATCCTTGCAGAACGGTGCCGGCACGTAGATGACGGACGCTTCAGCGCCAGTCTCGGCAACGGCTTCCGCGACGGTGTTGAACACCGGCAGGCCCAGGTGAGTCTGACCACCCTTGCCCGGCGTCACGCCACCGACCATCTTGGTGCCGTAGGCGATGGCTTGTTCAGAGTGGAAGGTACCCTGGCCGCCAGTGAAGCCCTGGCAGATCACCTTGGTGTTCTTGTCGATCAAAATGCTCATTACTTGCCCTCCGCAGCTTTGACAACCTGCTGCGCCGCGTCAGTCAGGCTGGTAGCAGCGATGATGTTCAGACCGCTTTCGGCCAGCTTCTTGGCGCCGAGTTCAGCGTTGTTGCCTTCCAGACGCACCACGACCGGTACGTTGACACCGACCTGCTCGACGGCACCGATGATGCCTTCGGCGATCATGTCGCAACGCACGATGCCGCCGAAGATGTTCACCAGAACAGCCTTGACGTTGTCGTCGGACAGGATGATCTTGAACGCTTCTGCAACGCGTTCCTTTGTAGCACCGCCACCCACGTCGAGGAAGTTGGCCGGCTTGCCGCCAGACAGGTTGACGATGTCCATGGTGCCCATCGCCAGGCCTGCGCCGTTGACCATGCAGCCGATGTTGCCGTCGAGGGCAACGTAGTTCAGTTCGAACTTGGCAGCATGCGCTTCACGCTCGTCTTCCTGAGACGGATCGTGCATCGCCTGCAGGTCCGGGTGACGGTAGACGGCGTTGGCATCGATGTTGATCTTGCCGTCGAGGCAGTGGAGGTTGCCTTCGTCGGTGATGACCAGCGGGTTGATTTCCAGCAGCGCGAAATCCTTGTCGGCGAACATCTTCGCCAGACCCAGGAAGATCTTGGTGAACTGCTTGATCTGGGTCGGGTTCAGACCCAGCTTGAAGGCCAGTTCACGCGCCTGGTACGGCTGAGCGCCGACCAGCGGATCGATCTCGGCTTTCAGGATCTTTTCCGGTGTCTCTTCGGCAACCTTCTCGATTTCCACGCCGCCTTCGGTGGAAGCCATGAAGACGATGCGACGAGTGGTACGGTCGACGACGGCACCCAGGTACAGTTCTTCGGCGATGTCGGTGCAGTTCTCGACGAGAATCTTGGTGACCGGCTGACCATTCGCGTCAGTCTGGTAGGTCACCAGGTTCTTGCCCAGCCACTGGGAAGCGAAGTCGGAAGCGGCTTGTGCGCTCTCGACCAGCTTGACGCCGCCGGCCTTGCCGCGGCCACCTGCGTGGACCTGTGCCTTGACGACCCACTTGTCGCCGCCAATCTTCTTGCACGCTTCAGCAGCGTCTTCCGGGGTGTCAACGGCGAAGCCCTTGGACACCGGCAGGCCATAGTCGGCAAACAGTTGTTTTGCCTGATACTCGTGAAGGTTCATCGTGTCATGCCATTGGTTGCATTAGACTCGAACGGCAGTCGCGAGATGCGGCTGCCACCGTTCGCCCCGGCCTGGCCGGGGCGACGCGCCTCTTGTTCGGAAGGACGCTTACTTGCGCTTCTTGCGGTTTGCGATGTGAATCGCATGCCCGTCAACGGCCAGCGCGGCTTCGTGTACGGCTTCCGACAGTGTCGGGTGAGCCGTGCAGATCAGCGCGAGGTCTTCGGCGCTGGCGCCGAACTCGAGGGCCGTCACGCCTTGAGCGATCAGCTCACCGGCATGCTGGCCGATGATGTGAACACCCAGGACGCGATCAGTCTCAGCGTCGGCAATGATCTTGGCCAGACCTTCAGTGGCATTGTTGGCCATGGCACGACCGCTTGCCGCGAACGGGAAGCTGCCGGTCTTGACTTCAATGCCTTCGGCCTTGGCCTGCTGCTCGGTCTTGCCGACCCAAGCAACTTCCGGGAAGGTGTAGATGATGCTCGGGATGGCGTCGTAGTTCATCTCGGCCTTGTGGCCGGCGATGATGTCGGCAACCATCACGCCCTCTTCGGAGGCCTTGTGGGCCAGCATCGGGCCACGTACCACGTCACCGATGGCGTAGACACCCGGCACGCTGGTCGCGCACTGGTCATCGACGTGGATGAAGCCACGCTCGTCCAGATTGATGCCGACATCGCTGTCGAGCAGGCTCTGGGTGTACGGACGACGGCCGACCGCGACGATGACCTTGTCGAAGGTCTGTTCCTGCTCGCCGTTGGCGTCGGTGTACTTGACGACGACTTCGCTGTCCTTGATGTCGGAACCGGTCACGCGGGCGCCGAGCTTGATGTCCAGACCCTGCTTCTTGAGCAGCTTCTGGGCTTCCTTGGCGACAGCGGCATCGACCATCGGCAGGAAGCTGTCGACCGCTTCCAGCACGGTGACTTCAGAACCGCAACGGCTCCACACGCTACCCAGCTCGAGACCGATGACACCGGCACCGATGACGCCCAGACGCTTCGGCGTCTCGGTGAATTCGAGGGCGCCGGTGGAATCGACGATCAAACCTTCGGTCAGCGGCGTCGGCGGAATCTCGACCGGCACGGAACCGGACGCGATGACGATGTTCTCGGCGTCGTAGGTCGCCTTCTCGCCGTCGTGACCGGTGACTTCGACCTGCTTGTTGGGCAGCACCTTGCCGGTACCTTCCAGGGCGGTCACGCCATTGGCCTTGAACAGACCGGAAATGCCGCCGGTCAGGTTCTTCACGATCTGCGCCTTGCGCTCGATCATCTTGGCCACGTCGATCTCGACGCCATCGGCCTTGATGCCCAGCTCGGCGAACTCGTCACGTGCCTCGACGAACTTGTGAGAGGTTTCCAGCAGCGCCTTGGACGGGATGCAGCCGACGTTCAGGCAGGTGCCGCCGTGGACGGTCTTGCCTTCCTTGTTGACCCACTTCTCGACGCAGGCAGTCTTCAGACCCAGCTGAGCCGCGCGGATGGCAGCCACATAGCCACCGGGGCCCGCGCCAATGACGATTACATCAAATTTATCGGCCATGTCTCTTCCTGTTGGTGCAGTTCGATTCGGATTGGCATCCCGATGGGCAACCTGTCACCCATCGGGGCCGCACACGCCCGGGGAAGCCCCGGGCGTGAGGCGTTGCAGTCTCAGACGTCGAGCAGGAAACGAGCCGGATCTTCCAGCAGGTCCTTGATGGCGACGAGGAACTGGACTGCATCCTTGCCGTCGATCATGCGGTGGTCGTAGGACAGCGCCAGATACATCATCGGACGGATGACGACCTGACCGTTCACGGCCATCGGGCGCTCCTGGATCTTGTGCATGCCCAGGATGGCGGTCTGCGGCGGATTCAGGATCGGCGTGGACATCAGGGAACCGAAGATGCCGCCGTTGGTGATGGTGAAGGTGCCGCCCTGCATCTCATCGATGCCCAGCTTGCCGGCGCGCGCGCGCTGACCGAAGTCGACGATGGTCTTTTCGACATCGGCAAGCTTCATGCTGTCGGTATCACGCAGGACCGGCACGACCAGACCACGATCGGACGACACGGCAACGCCGATGTCCTGGTAACCGTGGTAGACGATGTCGGTGCCGTCGATGGAGGCATTGACGTCCGGGAAGCGCTTGAGCGCTTCGGTGGCCGCCTTGACGAAGAAGCCCATGAAGCCGAGCTTGGTGTCGTGCACCTTCTGGAAGGTGTCCTTGTACTGCTTGCGCAGCTCCATCACCGCACTCATGTCCACTTCGTTGTACGTGGTGAGCATGGCGGCGGTCTGCTGGGCATTGACCAGGCGCTTGGCGATGGTCTGACGCATGCGGCTCATCGGCACGCGCTTCTCGGGACGCTCGCCCTCGAAGGCCGGAGCGGCCTTCGGTGCAGCGGCCTTCGGTGCGGCAGCAGGCTTGGCAGCGGACTTGGCTGCGGTGCCTTCCTTGACGGCCTTGGCCACGTCTTCCTTCAGCACGCGACCGCCCTTGCCGGTACCGACCAGCTTGCTGACGTCCAGATCGTGCTCGGCGACCATCTTGCGAGCGGCTGGCGCGAGAATCTTGTCACCGACCTTCTCGTCCTGACCTTCGTCGGACTTGCTGTCGCTTTCCTCAGCGGCCGGAGCAGCGGCACCGGAAGCACCAGCGCTGAACAGTGCCAGCACGGCTTCGGTCTCGCAGGTCTCGCCTTCCTGAACCTTGATCTCGCTCAGGGCGCCATCTGCCGGAGCCACGACTTCCAGCACGACCTTGTCAGTCTCGATCTCGACGATCAGCTCATCGCGCTCACAGGCGTCACCGACCTTCTTGTGCCAGGTGGCGACAGTGCCTTCCGCGACGGATTCCGGGAAGCTCGGCGCCTTGACTTCCAGCGTCTCGCCTTCGCCACCGGCGGCCGGCTTGCTCTCGGCCTTGGCGTCGTCCTTGCCTTCAGCGGGCGCCTGCTTCTTCTCGTCGGAAGATGCGGCGTCTGCGTCACCGATGGTACCCAGTACCTGCTCGGACTCGCAGGTCTCGCCTTCCTGGACCTTGATCTCGCCCAGGGTGCCGTTCTGCGGTGCCACCACTTCCAGCACCACCTTGTCAGTCTCGATCTCGACGATCAGCTCGTCGCGCTCGACGCTGTCACCGGGCTGCTTGTGCCAGGTCGCCACTGTGCCTTCGGCGACGGATTCCGGAAAAGACGGCGCTTTGATATCGATAGCCATTGGAGTTCCTTAACTCGATTCTCTCTCGGTGCCCTTGCGGGTCGCGGGCCTTTACTTGTTGAAGGCGTCGTCGACCAGCTGGCGCTGCTGTTCGTTATGAACGGACATGTAGCCCGCGGCAGGCGCCGCAGAGGCCGGGCGTCCGGCGAAGGCCAGGCTCATGCCGAGGCCCTGACGATGCTGATCAGCGACCTGACGCATGTGGTGCTGACTCTGATACCAGGCACCCTGGTTGAGCGGCTCTTCCTGGCACCACATCACCTGCTCGAGATTCTCGTAGTCGGCGATGGCGGCCTGGAGCTCTTCCTTCGGGAAGGGATAGAGCTGCTCGACACGGATGATGGCAACGTCTTCACGGCCCTGCTCGGCGCGATAGCCTGCCAGGTCGTAATAGACCTTGCCGGCACACAGCACGACGCGCTTGACCTTGGAAGCTTCAAGATTGCCCTTGTCGGCCAGCACCATCTCGAAGCGGCCATCGGCCAGCTCGTCGAGGGTGGAAGTCGCTTCCTTGTGACGCAGCAGTGACTTGGGCGACAACACGACCAGCGGCTTGCGCAGCGAGCGGATGACCTGACGACGCAGCAGATGATAGATCTGCGCCGGCGTGGTCGGCATGCACACCTGCATGTTGTGCTCGGCACACAGCTGGAGATAGCGCTCGAGGCGCGCGGAGCTGTGCTCCGGCCCCTGACCTTCGTAACCGTGCGGCAGCAGCATGGTCAGACCGCACAGGCGGCCCCACTTGCTCTCGCCGGAGGAGATGAACTGGTCCATCACCACCTGGGCACCGTTGGCGAAGTCACCG
Source organism: Cobetia sp. MMG027 (assembly GCF_027947415.1). Lineage (NCBI taxonomy): Bacteria > Pseudomonadati > Pseudomonadota > Gammaproteobacteria > Oceanospirillales > Halomonadaceae > Cobetia > Cobetia sp. MMG027. The sequence goes on along the minus strand of NZ_JAQJIO010000003.1, from coordinate 361,546 downwards.
AACTGGGCTTCCCACACCACCAATGCCGTCGGCATGGTCGTGGCGTAGCCGTATTCGAAGGCCAGCACCGCTTCCTCGGAGAGGTAGGAGTCATGGATGGTGAAGGTTGCCTGACCATCCTTGATGTGCTGCAGCGGCACGTAGGTATTGCCATCATTCTGGTTGTGCACCACCGCGTGACGGTGGGAGAAGGTGCCACGACCCACGTCCTGGCCAGTGATGCGTACCGGATGGTCGGCATCCACCAGGGTGGCGTAGGCCAGCGTCTCGGCGAAGCCCCAGTTCAGCGGCATGCCGCCGGCGGCCATCTTGCGACGGTCTTCGTAGATCTTGTTGACCTGACGCTGGACCGAGACGCCGTCCGGCACTTCGCACATCTTGTTGGCGAGCGCCTGCAGCTGCTTCATGTCCATCGAGGTATCGGCATCGCCGGTCCACTCGTGGCCCAGGTACGGCGTCCAATCGACGAACAGACCGGTATTCGGCTGCTTCACGAGGGCATTGGCGACGTGATTGCCGGCATCGAGATCCGCGCGGTACTGATCCACCAGCTGCCGGGTCTCTTCCTCGCTGAGCACGCCTTCCTCGACCAGACGCTGCGCATACTTCTCGCGAGCGGTCTTCTGGGACTTGATCTTGGCGTACATCAGCGGCTGGGTGCCGGACGGCTCGTCCGCCTCGTTGTGACCGCGCTTGCGGTAGCACACGAGGTCGATCACCACGTCACGCTTGAACTGCTGGCGATAGTCGATGGCGACCTGGGCGGCGTGCAGCACGGCGTCCGGGTCGTCACCATTGACGTGGATGATCGGCGCCTGAACCATCTTGGCGATGTCGGTGCAGTATTCGGTGGAACGCGCGTCATCGGCACGCGAGGTGGTGAAGCCCACCTGGTTGTTGATGACGACGTGAACGGTACCACCCGTCTTGTAGGCACGGGTCTGCGACATCTGGAAGGTTTCCATCACCACGCCCTGACCGGCGAATGCCGCGTCACCGTGGATGGAAATCGGCAGTACGCTGTCACCCTCGGCGTCTTCACGACGATCCTGACGGGCACGCACCGAGCCCTCGACCACCGGAGAGACGATCTCCAGGTGCGACGGGTTGAACGCCAGTGCCAGGTGGACTTCGCCGCCCGGTGTCATGACATTCGAGCTGAAGCCCTGGTGGTACTTCACGTCACCGGAGCCCTTGGCGATCTGCTTCTTGCCGTCGAATTCCTCGATCAGCTCGGACGGGCTCTTGCCCAGCAGATTGACCAGCAGGTTGAGGCGGCCACGGTGGGCCATGCCGATCACGACTTCCTTGGTACCGTACTTGCCGCTGCGCTGGATCAGCTCATCCATCATCGGGATGAAGGATTCGCCGCCTTCCAGACCAAAGCGCTTGGTCCCCGGGTACTTGCTGGCGAGGTAGCTCTCGAGACCTTCGGCGGCGGTCAGACGTTCCAGCACGTGATGGCGGACATCGCGTGAGAAGTTCGGCTTGGAACGCACGGACTCGAAACGCTGCTGCAGCCAGCGCTTCTCTTCCGTATTGACGATGTGCATGAACTCGGCGCCGATGCTGCGGCAGTAGGTCTGCTCCAGCGCGGCGTGAATTTCCTTCAGCGGTGCAACGTCCTTGCCGAGGAACAGCGAGCCGGTCTGGAACTCGACGTCCATGTCAGCGGAGGACAGCTGGTGGAAGGAAAGCTCAAGATCAGGAATCGGTGCCGGCTTGCGCAGACCAAGGGGATCGATGTCCGCCTTCTGGTGGCCACGGAAGCGATAGGCGTTGATCAGCTGAAGAACACGAACCTGCTTCTTGTTCTCGCTGCTCTCGCCCGCCGAGACAGCCACCGAGCGGCGACTGTTGCGACCCATCTCGTAGAACTGCTCACGGATCGGGGTCAGCGGAACATCCTGGGAGGGGCTGCCGTCATGACGCGGCAGAGTATCAAAGTAGTTGCGCCACTCGTCGGGAACCTCGTTCGGGTCGACAAGATAACGCTCGTAGAGATCTTCTACGTAGTGGACATTCCCGCCGCTCATATGGGAAGTGCGCCACATCAACTCCATTGTGCCTTCTTGCATCTCTCGGTCACCCTGACTGATGGGGTGGGGTAGGCGCCGGACAAGCGCTGTCGGCGTCACTCGATTATGCCCTGTATGGCGAAACCATGGAGGCCTTCACCATCTGAGTCTTCTTTTATCGTCAAAAGCCGGTGCACAAGGCACCGGCTCCAGCAAGCTGTGCGCTGCGACAAGGTGTGACACCCTGCCGCAGCTGACGTGCAATCATAACAAGCTAGCGCTCGGCTTTTAAGTGGCGTTTGCCAGCAAAAGCTCACGAATCTTGCCGATGGCACGTGTCGGGTTCAGACCTTTCGGGCAAACCGCGACACAATTCATGATTCCGCGACAGCGGAATACGGAGAACGGGTCGTCCAGTTCGCTCAGACGCTCCTTGGTGGCCGTGTCACGCGAGTCGGCCAGGAAGCGATAGGCCTGCAGCAGACCACTCGGACCGACGAACTTGTCCGGGTTCCACCAGAAGGACGGGCAGGCCGTCGAGCAGCAGGCACACAGGATGCATTCATAGAGACCGTCGAGCTTGTCGCGGTCTTCCGGCGACTGCAGACGCTCGATGGCCGGGGCCGGCGTGTCGTTGAGCAGGTACGGCTGGATGCGCTCGTACTGCTTGTAGAACAGGCTCATGTCGACGACCAGGTCACGCACGACCGGCAGGCCCGGCAACGGACGCAGCACCAGCTTGTTGTCCTTGACGACTTCGGACAGCGCGGTGACACAGGTCAGGCCGTTCTTGCCGTTCATGTTCATGCCGTCGGAACCACAGACACCTTCGCGGCAGCTGCGACGATAGGCCAGCGAGCTGTCCTGTTCCTTGAGCATTTCCATCACGTTCAACACCATCAGGTCACGGCCCTGGGTGTCGACCTGAAACTCCTGCATGTACGGCGCAGTATCGGTTTCAGGGTTGTAGCGGTATATGGATACCTGAAGCATGGTTTCCCCTCCGGGCAAACGGGTCAGGTGCGTGCGATGCCCTGCACGCACCTGGATCACGGCGAACTCAAGCGAGCGTGAACTCGAGCGAGTGCGAACTGGTGCTTGTCAGACTCAGTAGGTACGAATCTTCGGCTCGAAACGCTCGACGGTCTTCGGCGCGAAGTTCACGTCACGCTTGCCGACACGCTTCTCGTTCGGGAAGAACAGAGAGTGCTTGAGCCAGTTCTCGTCATCACGATCCGGGAAGTCGTAACGGGAGTGGGCACCACGGCTTTCCTTGCGGGTCAGGGCCGCAATGGCGGTGGCTTCCGCCACTTCCATCAGGTTGTCCAGCTCAAGGGCTTCGATACGCGCGGTATTGAAGACCTGGGACTTGTCAGCCAGACCCGCCTTGGCGATACGCTCACGCAGCTCGGACAGCTGCTTGACGCCTTCTTCCATCTTGTCTTCCTGACGGAAGACGCCGAAGGAGTTCTGCATGATCTGCTGCAGTTCGCGCTTGAGTTCCGGCACGGACTCGCCGCTTTCGGACTCGTTCCAGCGATTCAGACGCACCAGGGCAGAATCGATGTCGTTCTGGGTCGGCTCGAGGTACTCGATGCCTTCGTTGAGCGCGCTCTCGATGTACTTGCCTGCCGCGCGGCCGAAGACAACCAGATCCAGCAGCGAGTTGCCGCCCAGACGGTTGGCACCGTGAACGGAGACGCAGGCCACTTCACCCACGGCATAGAGGCCGTTGACGATGCGGTCGGTGCCGTCTTCGTTCTGCGCGATGGCCTGACCGTGCACGTTGGTGGCGATACCGCCCATCATGTAGTGACAGGTCGGCACGACCGGGATCGGCGCGTTGGTCGGATCGACGTGCGCGAAGGTCTTGGACAGCTCGGAGATACCCGGCAGGCGCTTGTTGAGCACTTCCTCACCGAGGTGATCCAGCTTCAGGAAGACGTGATCGCCATTCTCGCCACAACCACGACCTTCGAGGATCTCCATGACCATGGAGCGCGCGACGACGTCACGACCCGCGAGGTCCTTGGCATTCGGCGCGTAACGCTCCATGAAGCGCTCGCCGTCCTTGTTGACCAGGTAGCCACCTTCACCACGGCAGCCTTCCGTGACCAGCACGCCCGCACCGTGGATACCGGTCGGGTGGAACTGCCACATTTCCATGTCCTGGACCGGCAGGCCGGCACGCAGTGCCATGCCGATACCGTCACCGGTGTTGATCAGGGCATTGGTGGTGGAGGCGTAGATACGGCCCGCACCACCGGTGGCCAGAACGGTGGCCTTGGACTTGACGACGACGGTCTCGCCAGTCTCGATGCACAGGGCAATCACGCCGACGATGTCGCCGTTGGCATTCTTGACCAGATCGATGGCGTACCACTCGTCGAGGAAGACGGTGCCGTTTTTCAGGTTGGCCTGATACAGCGTGTGCAGCAGCGCGTGGCCGGTACGGTCAGCCGCGGCGCACGTACGTGCTGCCTGGCCACCCTTGCCGAAGTCCTTGGACTGGCCACCGAACGGACGCTGATAGATGCGGCCATTGTCGAAGCGAGAGAACGGCAGACCCATGTGCTCCAGCTCGAAGACCGCCTTCGGGCCTTCGGTACACATGTATTCAGCCGCGTCCTGGTCAGCGATGTAATCGCCGCCCTTGACGGTGTCATACATGTGCCAGCGCCAATCGTCGTTCGGATCAGCAGAGGCGATGGCACAGGTGATACCGCCCTGGGCAGAGACAGTGTGCGAGCGGGTCGGGAAGACCTTGGACAGCACGGCAGTCTTCTTGCCGGACTGGGACAGTTCGAGACCGGCACGCAGGCCAGCGCCGCCGCCGCCGATGATGATCGCGTCGAATGTCAGGCTACGCATGGTGGACATGTATCAGGCTCCCCACAGGACTTGAACGCCCCAGACCAAGAAGATGAACAACGCAAGGATGACGAAGACCTGGAAACCGAAGCGCAGCGCGGTCGGCTTCATGTAATCGGTCGCCACGGTCCACAGACCGATCCAGGCGTGTGCGGCAATCGCGATGAATGCCATCAGAGAGAAGATGCGCATTGCCGTGTTCTCGAACAGACCACTCCAGGTGGCGTAATCGAGGTTCGGGTGCAGCAGGAGATAGCCGACCATGAACACGGAATAGGCTGCCAGAACCACGGCAGACACACGCTGCAGTACCCAGTCAGACAGACCACTGCGACTGAAATTGGTGATGTTGTTTACCATACCCAGACTCCCGCCAGGACCACGAGAACGGCACTGATCACGACAGTGACCTGCGCCTTGCGATTCGCACTTTCAAGTTCGACACCAATATCCATGTCCATCAGCAGGTGTTTGATACCTGCCACGAAATGGAAACCGAGGGCAGACAGCAGGCCCCAGGCCACGATCTTGGCAAGGAAATTGGTTGCCAGGGTGTCACGCACTGCCTCGAACCCTTCCGGGGAGGACAGCGAGGCATCGAGTGCCCACAACGCGAACACCAGGCCCACGAACAGAATCACGCCGGTAATACGGTGAGTGATTGAAGTAAGGGCAGGGAGAGGGAATTTGATCGTCGTCAGATCGAGATTTACGGGTCGTTTGCTATTCACGGCTCTTACACACTCTCTTGGCCCAACACGGACGCAAGCCCGCAGGGGCGGTGGTTTGAGGAAGGGTCTCGGGCGCAGGCCATCCACGGTACCGAGCCGAATTTCCCGCCAGTCGCGCGACGGAGGATTATAGGGGTTGGCCATTGGCATGACAAATGACACGACGTCGCATAGCCGCAACCACGAATTGCACAAAATGCGGCGATCAGGACGCAACCTGAAGGGCATGGAACGACAAACGTCGGGAAACTGACGCACAGCGCAGCATCGCACGTCTCTACGCCGAGTGGCGAATTGACAATCTTTGGCGGGCTTCTATAGTGGGCGGGATTGATGCAAGCCCGGCATGGCAAGCAAGTCAAAGAGTTACGCGAATAATGAGGAGGTCGGCATGACTGACAAGAAAGCGACACTGACGGTAGACGGTATCGACAAGACCATCGAATTTCCGGTCTATTCCGGCACGCTCGGCCAGGACGTCATCGATGTCCGCGGCCTGACCGCCGAAGGCATGTTCACCTACGACCCGGGCTTCGTCTCCACCGCCGCCTGCGAATCTTCCATCACCTTCATCGATGGCCAGAAAGGCGTCCTGCTGCATCGCGGCTACCCCATCGACCAGCTGGCCAAGAGCTCCAACTATATAGAGCTGTGCTACCTGCTGCTGTTCGGAGAGCTGCCGAACAAGGAAGAGTACGACAAGTTCGCGCAACTGATCGGCAACCACACCATGGTGCACGAGCAGATCGTCAACTTCTTCAAGGGCTTCCGTCGTGATGCCCACCCGATGGCGATCCTGTGTGGCGTCGTCGGTGGCCTGGCCGCCTTCTATCACGACAATCTGAACATCAACAACGAGAAGGAACGCTACGTCAGTGCGGTGCGCCTGATCGCCAAGATGCCGACCCTTGCGGCCATGTGCCACAAGTACAACATTGGCCAGCCGTTCATGTACCCGCGCAATGACCTCTCCTACGGCGAGAACTTCCTGTACATGATGTTCGGCAATCCGTGTGAGGAGTACAAGATCAACCCGGTGTTCGCCAAGGCGATGGACACCATCTTCATGCTCCACGCCGACCACGAGCAGAATGCCTCGACCTCCACCGTGCGTCTGGCAGGCTCCACCGGTGCCAATCCGTTCGCCTGCATCAGCGCCGGCATCGCGGCACTCTGGGGCCCGGCACACGGCGGCGCCAACGAGGCCGTGCTCAACATGCTCGATGAGATCGGTGAGGATTCCGAGGAGAACATCCAGCGCTTCATCGACAAGGCCAAGGACAAGGATGACCCGTTCAAGCTGATGGGCTTCGGTCACCGCGTCTATCGCAACTTCGATCCGCGCGCCAAGGTCATGAAGGAGACCTGTGACGAGGTGCTGGAGCAGCTGGGCATGGCCGACGATCCGCAACTCAAGATCGCCAAGCGTCTGGAGCAGATCGCACTGGAAGACGAGTACTTCATCGAGCGCAAGCTGTACCCGAATGTCGACTTCTACTCCGGCATCATCCTCAAGGCGATCGGCATCCCGACCAACATGTTCACGGTCATCTTCGCCATGTCACGCACCATCGGCTGGATCTCCCACTGGAACGAGATGATCGCTGGCGGCCATCGTATCGGCCGCCCGCGCCAGCTCTACACCGGCCACCCGCAGCGCGACTACCCGGCCAAGTAAGCCACGTCGCACCCCGGCAGCCGACCGAAACCGCCTCTCAGGAGGCGGTTTTTTCGTTGCTGACGCCCCTACCCTGCTCGCCTGCCTCACGCCCCTGCCACCCCTCCTGCACAAGCCATCAGTCATATACAGTCCCTCGCCCCACGCCAGACGTGCTAGCGTAATGTCACGCGGTACCGACACCGCCGTCATGCCCAGCAAGTCCGCCTTTCGCTGATAGATGGCCAGGAGCCCTTCGTATGTCAGAGACACACGCAACGCCACGCATTGCCGCCTTCATCGGACTCGGCGTCATGGGTCACCCCATGGCCGGCCACCTGACACGCGCAGGATGGGAAGTGCGCGTCTACAACCGGACCCGCTCGCGCGCCGAACAGTGGTGCGAGGAGTACGGCGGCACCCATCACGCCACGCCGCGAGAAGCCGCGGAAGGCGCCGAGATCGTGCTGATGTGCGTCGGCAATGATGATGACGTGCGCAGCGTCACCTACGGCGCCGATGGCGTACTGGCCGGACTGTCGGAGGGAGGACTGCTGGTGGATCACACCACGGCCAGCGCTGATCTGGCGCGAGAGCTGTCCGTGGCGGCGCGCGAGCATTCGGTCGGCTTCGTGGACGCCCCCGTGTCTGGCGGCCAGCAGGGGGCCATCAATGGCGCGCTGACCATCATGTGCGGCGGTGACCCGCAAGATTACGAGCGCGCAGCACCGGTACTGGCGCATTACGGGCGCATGGTGAAGCGTATCGGGGAGACCGGCGCCGGCCAGACCACCAAGATGGTCAACCAGATCTGCATCGCCGGACTGGTTCAGGCGCTCTCCGAGGGACTGCACTTCGCCGAGCAGGCGGGACTGGATCGTGAGGCGGTGATCGAGGTGATCTCCAAGGGCGCAGCGGGCTCGTGGCAGATGGAGAACCGACACGCCACCATGATCCGCGATGAGTACGAGCACGGCTTCGCCGTCGACTGGATGCGCAAGGACCTCGACATCTGTCTGGCGGAGGCACGCCGCATCGAGGCAAGCCTGCCGGTGACGGCGCTGGTCGATCAGTTCTATGCCGACGTCCAGAGCATGGGGGGCGGCCGCTGGGACACCTCCTCGCTGCTCAAGCGCCTGGCCAGATGAGGCGAGCCCTCCCCTCTCGAAGCGGCCTCGCCCGCGTCATCGCGCAGCGAATCAGGCACTGAACGAATGACGTCCTGCTAGCCGTGCAAGCCGCCCGATGAAAAGCGCCGATTCCAGCGTCAGCGAGACGTTGGAATCGGCGCTTTCTTGATGCCGCATTGCAACAACCCTGTCACCGTCACGCTGCGCTGCCTTTTTCCACACTATCTGTGGATAACCTCGTTGATAACCCTTAGACAAGCGCTTCCAACCTGCATGACAGCGGGCTTACCAACAGATTGCACAATTTTTAACCAGCTTATAAGCCATTGATATAAAAGAAAATTTTGGCATGCAGGAGCAAGCGCAGACCGGATGGCCGCACTTCGAGGGGGAGTATGAGGAAAGTTCACGTCCTGGCCGCGCAGTGGACAACACAACAGCGATGTCAAGGGCGACTTGGGGATAACATGCGTTTCGGGCGACACACCGGCTGTGCATAAGCCGAAATCAGAGACAAAAAAAACACACCCCGCAAGGTGTGCTTTTTGTTGACTTCCCGAGGCCATCACAGGCGACTCGAGATGTCAGAAGAGTGGCGTCCCATAGGGGGTTCGAACCCCTGTTACCGCCGTGAAAGGGCGGTGTCCTGGACCACTAGACGAATGGGACGCAGTCGCTTGAGAAACTTGGTGGAGCCTAGCGGGATCGAACCGCTGACCTCAACACTGCCAGTGTTGCGCTCTCCCAGCTGAGCTAAGGCCCCGTCTCTCAAGAACGAGGCGTATATTACTGACCCGCCTCGTAGTCGTCAACTTCTTTTTCACACAATTCCGTCGCGCGCCTCATCAGGGCCACCAGGGCAGTCCGACAGCGCCTTGAGAAGGCTCAGCGCCCTGCTGCAGCGCATGCCCCCATGACACACGTTCGCCATGGGGGCCCTTCAGGCATCACTGACACCCTTACAGCTCGCGATATTCCTTCTCGAAGCGCTTGGCAGCCTTCTTGGAGACGCCGCCCAGCACTGCCACGGCATGACGCAGACGTGCACGAGTCATGTCGGAACCGAGAATGACCATCGCATCCATCACCGAGGTGGAGGTCGCCGAGCCAGTCACTGCCACGAACACCGGCGCCAGGAAGTCCTTCATCTTGAGTTCGAAGTGCTCGGACAGCAGCTTCACTTCCGCCAGCAGGTGCTCCTTGTCCCAGGTGCTCACGGCCTCGAGCTTCCAGGTCAGGAACTGCATCTGACGCACCAGATCTTCGCCCTGAAGCTTGGCCTTGGCGAAGTCGTCCGGCGTGATGGCCGGCAGTCCGGAGAAGAAGTGCCCCGCCAGCGGAATCGCCTCGGACAGCGTCTCGATGCGCGGCTTCACTTCCGGCAGGATCTGCTTGACGTAGGACTCGTTGAAGGCCCATTGACGCAGCTCGCTCAGCAGCTCGTCCTCGGACAGATCACGGATGTAGAGACCGTTCAGCCAGCTGAGCTTCTCGACATCAAACACCGGGCCGCCAAGGGAGACGCGCTGGATGTCGAAGTGCTCCTGCATCTCGCTCAACGTGAACTTCTCGCGCTCGTCCGGCATGGACCAGCCGAGACGCCCGAGATAGTTGATCACGGCTGCCGGCAGATAGCCCATGCGGCGGTAATACAGGATGGACGTCGGGTTCTTGCGCTTGGACAGCTTGGTCTTGTCCGGATTGCGCAGCAGCGGCATGTGGCAAAGCTCCGGCATCTGCCAGCCGAAGTACTCATACAGCAGCTGATGCTTGGGCGCCGAGTTGATCCACTCCTCACCGCGCATCACGTGGGTGATCTCCATCAGGTGATCATCCACCACATTGGCCAGATGGTAGGTCGGCATGCCATCGGACTTGAGCAGGATCTGCGCATCGACCTGGGCCCAGTCGACCTCGATCTCGCCGCGCAGCATGTCCTTGACCACACAGGTACCGCTTTCCGGTACGTTCATGCGGATGACGAAGGGCGCACCCGCCGCTTCACGACGTGCCACTTCCTCGGCCGGCAGGGCGAGATCGGACGGCTTGAGCGCCATGTGCAGACCCTCGGCCTTGCGGGAGTCACGCAGCTCATCCAGCTCCTCACTGGTGCGGAAGCACTTGAAGGCGTGGCCGGCATCGATCAGTTGCTGGCAATGCGCGGCATAGATGTCGCCACGCTCGCTCTGGCGATACGGACCATGGGGGCCGCCGACATCCGGACCTTCCGACCATTCGATGCCCAGCCAGCGCAGCGAGTCGAGAATCATCTGCTCGGACTCACCGGTGGAGCGGGTCTGATCGGTATCCTCGATACGCAGAATGAACTCGCCACCGTGCTGACGAGCGAAGCACTGATTGAACAGGGCGATATAGGCAGTGCCGACGTGGGGATCACCAGTCGGCGACGGTGCGATACGCGTACGAACGGTCATGTGGAGTCCAGTATTTCAGGGGGAGTGTCAAGAAGGGTGTCGAAAAGCGTCTCGAGATGACGGTCGGGCGCGAGGCGCGACAAGATCTCGAACCAGCCTGGCAAGTGGTGCCCGGCCAACACGCTTCAATTCGGCAGCCTGTACTGGGGGCATATTATACGCAAGGTGAAGATGTGCGACAGTGCGTCACCGTGTGCCAACGCCTCCACGGCGGTAAGCTGACGCCCGATGATCGTCCGCCGTGACGCCTGGCGCCCGCGCCTTCTCACCATCCCCTCTGCCACCACCGGCAGGAGCCAGCATGTCCCGAACCACCGCCTCGTCTGATGTTGCCTCCCCCCTTGACGCTGACGCCTCGTCGCCTGAGTTCGTGCCACGCCGCTGGCTGGAGACCCTGGCCCGAGCTGGCGGCCACTGGCCGAACATCGCCATCGGCTGCGCCCTGCTCTCGACCCTGGTGCTGCTGGCACAGGCGTGGAGCATCGCGCGCCTCGCCCAGGGCGTGGCGATCGAGCGCGAGTCGCTCATGACACTGTGGCCGGCCATCGCGGTACTCGCCGCCAGCCTCTCGCTGCGAGGCGCGCTTGGCGGGCTGCGCAGCTACGCTGGCACCCGTGCCAGTCAGCAGATCCGTCGCCGCCTGCGAGAGCGTCTATTGCAGCGCTTCGCCGAACTCGGCCCGCTGTGGGTGCATCGCCAGCACCGCGCCAGCCTCGCCAACCGTGTCTGGGACCAGGTCGAGTCGCTGCATGGCTATTACGCCGATTTTCGCCCCCAGACTCGCCTGGCCGGGCTCATCCCGTTGCTGCTGCTGGCGGTCGTCTTTCCGCTCAACTGGGCGGCGGGCCTGATTCTGGCGATCACCGCCCCGCTGGTGCCCATCTTCATGATTCTGGTCGGGATCGCGGCGCGCAAGCGCTCCCGCGAGCAATTCCAGGAGATGGACCGCATGGGACGCCACTTCATGGACCTGCTCACCGGCCTGAAGACGCTCAAGCTGTTCGGCAGCGCCAGACGCGGCGCCCAGGTCGAGGCCGTCAGCCACGCCTTTCGCAAGCGCACCATGCGCGTGCTGCGCCTCGCCTTCCTGTCCTCCACGGTGCTGGAATTCTTTACCGCCGTGTCCATCGCGCTGCTGGCGGTCTATCTCGGCTTTCACTTCCTCGGTCATCTGCAGTTCGGCACCTGGGACGAGGCACCGCTGACGCTGCAGACCGCCCTGTTCATTCTGGTGCTGGCGCCCGAGTTCTATCAGCCGCTGCGCGAGCTGGGCGTGCACTATCACGCCAAGGCCGAGGCCGAAGCGGCCGCGCTCGACCTGGTGCCGATCGTCGGTGCCACCCCCTTCTCCCGTCAGCAGACGCCTGACGACGTGAACACCGCGCCACCCCGGAGCGCGACCCGCCCCATCACCTTCAGCGCCCTGAGATTGCAGGACGTGAGCGTGCGCCATGCCGGCCAGCTCCCGGACACGCCCCCCGCGCTGGGCCCGCTGTCACTGCAGATCGCCGCCGGTGAACGAATCGCCATCACCGGCTCTTCGGGGGCAGGCAAGTCGACACTGCTCAACCTGCTGCTGGGCTTCGTCGAGGTCGCCGACGGCATGCTGTCTCTGAATGGACATCCCTTGACCCAGGGCCTCCCGGCCGGCACGGCCACCTGGGTGGGCCAGGAAACGGTGGTCCTGTCCGGCACGCTGGCCGACAACCTGCGACTGGCGAAGCCTCAGGCCAGCGACGACGAACTCGAGGCCGCGCTGGCCAAGGCCGACCTGTCCACATGGCACGCCAGCCTGCCCCACGGACTCGCGACACCGCTTGGCGAGGGCGGTCAGCCACTGTCCGGTGGGCAGGCACGCCGCCTGTCGCTGGCGCGCGCCTTCCTGCATGATGCGCCGCTGGTGCTGCTGGACGAACCCACCGCCAGTCTGGATGCCGAGAGCGAGGCACGCGTGATCCGGGCACTGCAACGCCTCGGCGAAGACCGCACCCTGCTGCTGCTCACGCATCGTCCCGAACTGCTGCCACTCTGCCAGCGGCTGATCCGTCTCGAAGGCGGCCGCCTGGTGGAAGATCGGCACCTGCAGGCCTCCAGCCCGCGAGGTGATGCATGACACCCCCTGTCGTCCCCCCGACCGCCCGGCCACCATCGCTTGGCGAACTGAGTCCCTATCTGGCGTTGATGCGCGAGCACCGGGGCTGGCTGGGTGTCGGTGCCCTGCTGGCGCTGATCACCCTGCTGGCAGCCACCGGGCTGCTGGCGCTGTCGGGATGGTTTCTTTCCGCGACTGCCGTGGCCGGCGTGAGCGTCGCGGCGACCCAGGCCTTCAACTTCTTCACTCCCGCAGCTGGCGTGCGCGGACTGGCACTGGCGCGCACCGCCGGACGCTATGGCGAGCGCGTCACCACCCACGAAGGCACGCTGCGCCTGCTGGCCAGCCTGCGTCGTCGTCTGTTCGACGCCATCGAACCCCTCTCCCCCGCCGCTCTGCAGCGTGCCGGGCAGGGCGAGCTGATGACGCGTCTGGGCGCGGATGTCGATGCCCTCGACAGCCTCTATGTGCGCGTGCTGATTCCGTCACTGGTGGCGGTGTGTGCCATCCTCGCCGCCGGTACGCTGATCGGTGTCTTCGCGCCGACATTGGCGCTGATCACCGTGCTGGGGCTGGCGCTGACCGGGGGGCTGGTGCCGTGGCTGGCCTGGCATCTTGGCAGCCGCGATGCCATGCGCCATCAGGCCTCCGCCAGTCACCTGCGTGCCCGTCTGCTGGAGCGACTGCAGGGCCTGGGCGAGCTGGTCATCTACGGACGCTGGCAGGCAGAACTTGCCAGCCTGGCGGAGCAACAGGCCGAGCGTGATCGCATCGAGCGCTCCCAGGCGCGTCGTCAGGCGCTGGTCACCTGGCTGAGCCATACCCTGCTGGGGCTGACGCTGGCAGGGGTCGCCCTACTCGGCGTCATGCAGATGGCGCCCCAGACGCAGACGGCTGTCGGTGACGTGACCGCCCATGCCGGCGAGCTGCTCGACGGCCGCCTGCTGGCGCTGTTTCTGCTGGCGATCCTCGGTGCCTTCGAAGCCCTCGCCCCCCTGCCGCTGGCCTGGCAGGGGCTGGGCCGCTGCCTGTCGGCGGCCGCGCGCCTCAACCAGGTACAGGCCGATACCCCGGCGCCACAGTTTCCGGAGGACTCCGCCGCCGCCACGCCTGTCGGGCATGAACTGGTGATCCATGACCTGAATGTCGCGCATGGCGACACTCAGGTGCTTGAGCAGCTGTCGCTGAGCCTGGCAGCGGGCGAGCATCTGGCCTTGCTTGGCCCCTCCGGCAGCGGCAAGAGCACCCTGCTGGAAGTGCTCAGCCGCTTCCATGCCCCGAATTCCGGCAGCATTCATCTGGGCGGTGTGGCGCTTGAGTCGCTCGACGAGGCCACACTGCGCGCAAGCTTCGCCGTCTGTCCGCAGGACACGCATCTGTTCTGCGCAAGCTACGCTGACAATCTGCGCCTGGCCGCGCCTGAGGCCAGTGATGAGACACTCATCCACATGCTGGAAAGCCTGGGGCTTGGCGAGTGGCTGGCCCGACAGCCGCAGGGGTTGGCCGGTTTCCCGGATGAGGGGGGCCGTTCGCTGTCCGGAGGCCAGCTGCGTCGCTTCGGCGTGGCACGGGCGCTGCTCTCGCCCGCCCCGATCGTGCTGCTCGACGAGCCCTGTGAAGGTCTGGATCGCGAGAGTGCCGAGCGGGTGATCAGCGCGATTCTCACGGCCTGCCGGGGACGCAGCCTGATCATGATCACCCATCAGCCGCTGGGGCTTGAGCGCTTTGCGCGTCTGGCACTGCTGGAAGAAGGGAGACTCAAGGAAGATGCCACGCCGACCACACTGCAGGCCGACTCGCGGCTGGCACGCCTGATGGCGCGCACCACGAATCAGGCCTGACTTGAACGCTATCGCGGGAGGGACGATGACGGAATCCACACTCAAGGATCAACCACTGGCCGCTGACACCTTTGCACGCCTCCCACAGGGCTTCACCGCTCTGGTGACGGGTGCCGGGGGCGGTATCGGACGCGCGATGCTCGAAGAGCTGCTCGCCCACGAACGCTGCGGCCGGGTGCTGGCGGTCAGCCGTGACGTCTCGCGTCTGCCGGCACATCCCGCACTTGCCTCACTGCAGGCTGACCTGACCACCGACGAGGGCATGGCGCGGCTGGCAGACTGGCTCCGCGAGCAACTGGATGACACGGGGCAGGAAGAGAACAAGGAGAAGGAGAACAAGGAGAAGGAGAAGCACGAGGAGAACGAGCCCAGGCCAGGCCAGCCACCGGCACTGATCCTCAACACCATGGGGCTGCTGCATGAGGAAGCCTTTGAGCAGCACGCGGCACTGTGGCCCGAGAAACGTCTCGAGGATCTCGACATGGCCGCGCTGACGCGCCTGCATCAGGTCAATGCCTTCGTCCCGGCCCTGTTGCTGGGGATGCTCGCGCCACGCCTGCGCCGGCGCACGCCGCTGATCTTCGCCTCGCTCTCGGCGCGGGTCGGCTCGATCAGCGACAACCGCAGTGGCGGCTGGTATGCCTACCGTGCCAGCAAGGCCAGTCACAACATGCTGCTGAAGACCGCCGCCATCGAGATCGCGCGCCGCAATCCCGAGGCTGTGCTGGTCGCGCTGCATCCGGGCACCACCGATACCGGGCTTTCGGCCCCCTTTCAGGCGCGGGTCCCCGAGCACAAGCTGTTCACGCCAGGCTACGTGGCGCGTCGCCTGCTGCGGGTGGCGGGTGAGCTGTCGCCAGAGGACAGCGGCGGCTTCCGTGACTGGGCCGGCGAGCCGATCGACTGGTGACGGAAGCTGCGGGGGCGAGAGAGGCTGCGGGGGCGATCAGAGCTGCAGATGCTCCTGAAACCATTCGGTGATGAAGTCCAGATAGGCACGCGTCTTGTCGGGCAGGTACTTGCGCGAGCGGAACAGCACCACCATCGAGCCGTGCTCATTCCAGTAGGGCTGCAGCAACGGCACCAGCTCACCGCTTTCCACTGCTGCACGCGCGGAAAAGGTCGGCAGATAGGCGAGACCGAAACCGGCCTTGGCCGCCTCCACCACGCCGAGCAGATTGTTGATCACCAGCCGCGACTCCGGCTCCACATCGAAGGGCTGCCCGTTGAGCGTGAAGCGCCAGTGGGCACCCAGATCGTAATTGCCGTAGAAGATGGTATCGAAGGCGCGGATGTCCTGCGGCTGCACCGGCGGGGCATTGACGCGCGCCAGATAATCCGGTGCCGCATACAGGCCATAGACCACCTTGCACAGAGGCCGCGAGACCATCGAGGAATCCGGCAACGGCCCCATGCGAATCGCCAGATCCACCGACTCATCGATGGGCTCGAAGCGCTGATCCTCCAGCAGGATCTCGACGCTGACATCCGGATAACGGCGCATGAAGGCGGTGGTCGGGGCGGCCAGATACATGAAGCCGAACGACACCTGCGCCGAGACCTTGAGCTGGCCCATCGGCTGGGAGGTGACGGACTGCACCCGCGCCTCGGCGGATTCCAGCTCCTCGCGGATGCGCAGCCCGTGCTCGTAATAGATGCGCCCCGCCTCGGTGAGGTGCAGCTTGCGGGTCGAGCGATTGATCAGACTCACCCCCAGCTGCTCCTCCAGTGCCGCCACGCGCTTGGACGCCAGCGACTTGGAAATTCCCAGGCGTCTCGCGGCGGCCGTGAAGCTCGCCGCTCGTACCACCTCGACGAAGACCCGCAGGGCATCAAGCGTCGCCATCCCATACTCCAGAGTTGATTCAGCTCCAGACGCCCATTGACGAGCGTCCTGCGTGACCACGCGAACATGTTTCCATATTGGAAACCCTAGTTTTCGATTGTACGCGCTTATTCTCCAAAGCGCGTCGCCCTATACTGGGCACCTCGAACATGCGGGAGCAGACGCGTCGCGGCATCGACCGTCTGCTTCCGGACTAGACCGTGAAGCGTCTGGCCTGCGTGGCGCAGTCAGGCGATTCAGGTTCGCGCTCAGGTAGTTGCACTGCTCATCCCACCGGGTCCCGGTGACTGGTCTGCATGGCGACACCCGCACGCGCGGTTTCGCCGTCGGCCCATCCCGGGCCTCGGTGGCGATCTTCAGTGTAGTAATGCAAGCTATTTGCGCGCCTGGCCGTCTCACGACGCCAGGCGCTTTTTTTTGCCTTTGATCAGCGACTTACAACCACTTCTTCCACTTGA
Source organism: Cobetia sp. MMG027 (assembly GCF_027947415.1). Taxonomy (NCBI): domain Bacteria; kingdom Pseudomonadati; phylum Pseudomonadota; class Gammaproteobacteria; order Oceanospirillales; family Halomonadaceae; genus Cobetia; species Cobetia sp. MMG027. Next base: position 344,467 of record NZ_JAQJIO010000003.1, on the reverse strand, counting down.
AGAACAGGTAGGTCGAGAGAGCCGATGCCCCCATCAGGCACAGCGCGAAGGGATAGCCCCAGTCCTTGTCCAGCTCCGGCATCCAGTGGAAGTTCATGCCGTAGATGCTGGCGATCAGGGTCGGCGGCATGAACACCACTGCCGCGACCGAGAAGATCTTGATGATGCGGCTCTGGTCGAGGTTGGTGAAACCGATCGAGGCATCCAGCAGGAAGTTGACCTTCTCGAAGATGAAGGTGGTGTGCGGATTGAGCGAATCCACATCGCGCAGCATGTCGCGAATTTCCTGACGCCGAGCCTTGTGATGCGGCTCGGCGGGCAGATGGCGCGTCAGCTGACGCAACAGCCGCTGACTGTCCAGCAGGGCCTGGCGCACCTTGTCGTTGTAGCGCTCCTGCAGCAGGATGCCATGCAGGGTGTCCTCCAGCGATTCAGGGTGCACCGCCTGCTTGCCCAGTACCTCCAGCGCGCGATAGATGTCCTCGATCTCATCGGCCAGGTAATCGACCTTCATCGCCAGCAATGCCAGCAGCACGTCCCAGCCATCCTGGGGACTCAGGCGCTGGCGACGCAGATGATTGCGGAACAGCCGCAACAGCCCGATCTCCTCGTGACGCATGCTGATCAGCTGCCGCCCATGCAGATGGAAGGCGACGTTGGCGGTCTGCGGTTCGCGCCCCCTGCGATGGGGAAACAGCGAGACGACATGGATGCCATCGCCGGCCAGATAGAATCGCGAGGACGACTCGATCTCCTCGAGCTCCTCGATCTGCGGCAGCTCCACGCTGAACTGCTCGCTCACCCAGCGCTGCTCGGCCTCATCGGGCTGGCAGAGGTCGATCCACAGCACATCGCCACGCACCAGTACCGGAGGTGCCAGCTCATCACTGGCCAGCCGCTCGGCATGCAGGGCGCTGGCCTGCTCATGGCTGTCGGCGAGCTGCGGCGCCTCGCTGTCGGACATGTCGGGCAGCACGATCTGCTCGCCACGCAGGCGCCCGTCTTCATGAAGGCGATAGAGGGTAATCATGCACGGTCCCGTGTGAATGACCTGAAGGAAGGGCCATTCTAGACGAGATACCGGGAGTGCGGGGCCTGACAGAGGCAGGAGAAAGGCGCGACAGACGCTGACAGCCGTGACACCGCCAAGAAAAAGGGCGACTCGAAGAGTCGCCCGAAGACCGTGACTAGCTTGATGAGGAGAAACCTGAACAGGGGCCTGACTCCGCTGTTCTGGCCATCGCGTTCCATGGCGGGAAGCGATGACCCAAGATTATGCCCTGACGGATCGCCCGTCAATACCAATGAGAATTATTTTCATTAATCATTGAGACAGCGTTTATCTCACCATCACAGCTGGCCTCCATCGATGAGCTGACGTATCATGCCGCCAGAATATCAAGGTCGTGACTGGCCTGATGAGACGCCCGCCTCGGACCTGACATCCACACTCTGGCGGGCACGAAGCACCGCTCGACTCGCAAGCCTTCCTCCCTGTCATTGGCAGAGGGAAAGCGAATGACTCGAGAAGCGCTTCCGGACGCCTCCCTCGTGCAAGCGAAGGAGGCGTCTTTTTTTGCGCATGAAAAAAGCGGCTCACCCGTGAGGGGAGCCGCTGGCAAGGACCGTAAAACGTCTGATGAGAAGCCTCCCGGAAAGGGGCCTGACTCCACTGACCGGGGCACCGCTGCCCATGGCGGGGAAGCGATGGCCCCAGATTAGGTCGCGAGCACGCGTCCGTCAACACTAATGAGAAATATTTTCATTAAGATTAAATGACGGCGCGCTTCACCCCCCTCGCAGGTCATGCATCATCCGTTCTGCGGCTTCAGCCCTGCTTGTGCCACTCGAACTTCTTGAACGGCTCGTCGATCGGCGTCTCGGCCAGGTGATTGGTGTAGTTGCTCATCACCTTCTGGGACAGGCCAAGAACCACTTCCAGCACGTTGCGCTTGGTGTAGCCGGCATCGAGGAAGGTCTGCACGGTGGCGTCATCGACGAAACCACGCTCACGCACCACGGCCAGCGTGAAGGTGCGCAGGGCTTCCAGGCGCTCGGTCGGCAGCGGCGTCTCGTTGCGCAGCGCCTCGGTGATGGCGTCATCCACCTTCATCGCCTTGGCGATACCGGTGTGTGCCGGCACGCAATAGTGACAGTTGTGCTCGACATTGATGGTCTGCCACACCACGGTGGTCTCTTCATCATTGAAGCTGCTGTCGAGGAACAGCTGGTGCAGTACCTGATAGCCTTCCAGCAGGCCCGGCGCCTCTGCCATCACGGCGTGCAGACCCGGCACCATGCCGAAGGCCTTGACGGACTTGTCGAGCAGCGGCTTGCTGTCCTGCGGGGCGGTATCGGCAGTGTGCAGCGTGAAATCGGTCATGATGACTCCTTCAATATGATGGACGAGATGAGCGCAATGGCAGGGCTGGGGAGGCGTCGTGAACGTCGTCGCTACCCATGATGATGAGCAATTGCTCAAAAAAAGACCTGCTCATGCGCTTCACTACGTTGTCGTGGGACACACTAGCTGGATTTGAGCGGTCATTCAAGTTAAAATTGAGTACTCACTCAATACCTTGCTCCTCGGGATCAGCCTCCCCTCCACACTGTGTGGAGTCAGGCGACACTCGCGAGCCCCATCGTCAGGACAGCCATGCCACGCGCGACCTTGCACAACCGCCAGGACTCCCTCGACCGGGCGCTGAATCTCTTCTGGCAGAAGGGCTTTCATGCCACTTCGCTGAAGGACATCGAGCGCGCGCTCGACATGCGTCCCGGCAGCATCTACGCCACCTTCGGCAGCAAGGACGGCCTCTTCCAGGAAGCGCTGGAGTGCTACTCCGCGCGCAGCCTGCGCGAGATGGAAAGTCTGATGGCCAGCCACGACTCGCCCTTGACCGCCCTCGCCGCCTACATCCGCAAGCTCGGCGGACTGCGTGACAGCGAAGTCCCGTCACGCGCCTGCATGCTGGCCAAGAGCCTGCTGGAACTCGGTGAGCGCGAACAGGCCGCCCGCGACAAGGTCGAGACACTGCTCGCCGGCATGGAAGCCCGCTTCCGCCAGGCCTTCGCGGACGCCCGCGACGCCGGTGAACTCGTCGACCCCGAGCGCCCCGCTCACCAGCCGGAACGCCTCGGTCGCCGCCTGCAGGCCGAAGTCATGGGCCTGCGCGCCTACGCCCAGCGTGAAGGCGAAAGCGAAGCCGTCCGTCAGCTCGCCGAAGACATCGCCCAGGATATCGAAGCGCTGAAGGTCAACAACATGCATTGAGCCATGAGCGGAGCATTGGCTCACGGCTCCCTCTGACTCGGCGCTTCGCCTCACATGCTGCTAGAATCACCGCCCGCTTGTCTCGACAGCGCCTGCACCTGATGCTCCGTCCCCTGCTCCCACACCAGCCGATATGACTGCCATGCCGATGACACCGATTGACCGCACCTTCTCCGTCGCGCCGATGATGGAATGGACGACCCGTGACTACCGCGCCTTCGCGCGCGTGTTGAGCCGTCGTACGCTGCTGTACACGGAGATGGTGACCACCGGGGCATTGCTGTTCAATCCGGACCGCGAGCGTTTCCTCGGCCACGACGAGACGGAGCATCCGCTGGCCTTGCAGCTGGGCGGAAGTGACCCGCAGGCGCTGGCCGAGTGTGCGGCGATCGCCGAGAGCTGGGGCTATGACGAGGTGAACCTGAATGTCGGCTGCCCGAGCGATCGCGTGCAGAACAACATGATCGGTGCCTGCCTGATGGGCCATCCGGAGCTGGTGGCCAAATGCGTGGCGGCGATGCAGGCGCAGGTGAAGATTCCGGTGACGGTGAAGTGCCGCATCGGGATCGATGATCAGGATGAGGACGCCGATCTCGAGCGCTTCATCACCACCGTGGCCGACGCCGGCTGCAAGACCTTCAGCGTGCATGCGCGCAAGGCGTGGCTGCAGGGCCTGTCGCCGAAGGAGAACCGCGATGTGCCGCCGCTGAACTACGGCCGCGTGCACCGTCTCAAGCAGGCGCACCCGTCCTTGCATATCGGCATCAACGGCGGCCTCAAGCAGATGGATGAGCTGCACGAGCAGCTGGAGCATGTCGACAGCGTGATGGTCGGCCGTGAGGCGTACCACAACCCCTGGTTGCTGGCGACGGTGGACAGCGAGCTGTACGGCGAGGCCGAGAATCCGCACACCAGCCGCCACGATGCGCTGCGTGCCTTCCGCCCCTACATCGAGAAGCGTCTCGCCGAGGGCGTGCGCCTCAATCACATCAGCCGCCATCTGCTGGGGCTGTTCCAGGGACAGCCGGGCGGCCGCCAGTTCCGCCGCCATGTCTCCGAGAACGCCCACAAGCCGGGTGCGGGCATCGAGGTGATCGATGACGCCATGGCCCGCGTGCCGGAGCACCGGCCCGAGACTCAGGCCGAACAGGCCTGATCCGGCAGCCTCTGCCCCTTTCCTCAGGAACGCAGCATTTCCAGAAGACCGTCCACTGACACCCGGCCCATGTGCCGGGTGTCGTCGTTCTGGCATTCCCATGTTCTCAACGTCCCCAACGAGCCGTCGATCCGTCGATCCAGCGACCGGCAGCCCCTATCGGGAAAGGCGCGATGACAGAACATTCACAGATGCCGAAACACGCAACCCTGCGTCGCTGTATAAGCTGATAACTCCTTTAATACCAATGACATGCATGACTTTCGTTTGATTGTCTGACAAGGGCGTCTCGCGCAGAATGACTGACCATGCGGACAACAACAGGTCACGTCATCGTCACGTCGTGCTGACGTGTTGACGGCCATACAACGGCTCCGTCACCGGCTTCCCCCACAGACCTGTGGACCGGTCCATGCAGTCCCCCATGACGGACTGCGCTGCTCATGCTGACACATCCTTCGAGGTTCCATGTCCACATCCTCCCCCTCCGGAGCCAACAGCCGTGAGCTGTTCGGGCACCCGGCCGGACTCTATCTGCTGTTCTCCACGGAACTGTGGGAACGCTTCTCCTACTACGCCATGCGCGCCCTGCTGGTGCTCTATCTCACCGATGCCGTCACCAGCGGCGGGCTGGGCTGGAATCAGGGCGATGCCCTGCAGCTGTATGGCATCTTCACGGGGCTGGTGTACATCACGCCGATGTTCGGCGGCGCACTGGCGGACAACTGGCTGGGCGCACGCCGCGCGATTCTGATCGGGGGTCTGATCATGGCGGCCGGCCAGTTCGTGCTGGCCGTGCCACCGGACATGAGTGGTCTGGATGCCGAGATGCTGCTGTACGTCGGTCTCGGCCTGCTGATCGTCGGCAACGGCCTGTTCAAGCCCAATATCTCGACGATGGTCGGCGATCTCTATCCACAGGGCGATCACCGTCGTGATGGTGCCTTCACCATCTTCTACATGGGCATCAACCTCGGTGCGCTGCTGTCGGGTATCGTCGCGGGCTCCATGGCGGAAGGCTATGGCTGGAACGCCGGCTTCCTGGTGGCGGGTATCGGCATGCTGCTGGCGGTCGCCATCCAGCTGATCTTCGCGCCACGCCATCTGGGCGAGCTCGGCGTGGAGCCCAGCGCCAGACGCGAGGCTCGCCTGAGCAAGAGGAGCACCACCAGGACACCGCTGAGCCGCGAGGAGCGCGATCGCATCAAGGTCATCCTGGTGCTGGGTCTGTTCACCATCCTGTTCTGGGCCGGTTTCGAGCAGGGCGGCGGCCTGATGGCACTGTACGCGCAGGACTACACCGACCGCATGCTGATGGGCTTTGAAGTCCCGGCGGCCTGGTTCCAGTCGCTCAACCCGCTGTTCATCATCCTGCTCTCGCCACTGCTGGCGGGACTGTGGACACGCATGAATGATCGCGAGCCCAGCTCGCCGGTCAAGTTCGCCTTCGGCCTGATCGCCCTCGGCATCGGCTTCGTGTGCATGATCGGCGCGGTGCTGGAGCAGAAAGCCGCGGGCAGCGCCTCGATGATGTGGCTGGTCGGTGCCTTCTTCTTCCACACCCTGGGGGAGCTGTGCCTGTCACCGGTGGGCCTGTCGATGGTCACCAAGCTGTCGCCGGTTCGCATGGGCGCGCTGATGATGGGCGCCTGGTTCGCCTTCGTGGCACTGGCCAACTACCTGGCCGGGATGATCGGCTCGCTGGTCGGCGAAGCCGGCGCCATGAGCGTGTTCGGTGGCATCGCCATCACGGGCGTGCTCGGCGGCCTGCTGTTGCTGGTGTTCGCCGGCAAGCTGGTCGACTGGATGCACGGCGCGGAAGCGCGTCATGACGGCCCGCTCGAGACCCAGACCAGCCACGGCTGATCTCGCAGTCGTCGTCATCTTCACTGTCGACGACGACACGACAGGCTGCTGCAACAACGCAAACGCCCCGCTCATTGAGCGGGGCGTTTGCGTTGTCACTGCCAGCAACAGGGCCATTAAGTGGCCTGAAGTGAAACAAACCGCCTAGATGGAGTCCGGCACGAACAGCTGCTGGAAGTTGTCGACGGCGCTCTCGGCATCATCGATCGCATGGAAGCGCGCCACGTGATAGAGCGCCTCGCCCTCGTTGGCCAGCGGCAGATTGGCCATGCCGATGATGATGCCATCCGCGGGCGACAACACCTCGCTTTCGCTGTTGCCGAAGGGGTCGGCGACGATGCCCAGCACCTGATGCTTCTCGACGCGGTCTCCCAGACCCACGCGGCTCTGGACGATGCCATCGATGGAGGCGCGCGCCCAGCTGGAGCCGTTGGACATCTCCACCGCGCGGGAGCTGGGCTTGCGGTCGCGGTCCTTGGCCAGCATGCCGATGGAGCGCATCACGCGCTTCACGCCGCTGACCCCCGGACGAATCGCCCACTCATCGAAGCGCAGCGCCTCGCCGGCCTCATAGGTGATGACCGGCACGCCACGGCCACTGGCATAGGCGCGCAGGCTGCCTTCACGCAGCTCGGCGTTCAGCAGTACCGGTGCACCGAAGGCATCCGCCATCTGACGCGTGGCGTCGCTGCCACTCATGGTGGCGCGAATCTGCGGCAGGTTGGTGCGGTGGATCGCGCCGGTGTGCAGGTCGATGATGTGGGTGGCCTGATCGGCAATCTGCTCACGGAACAGCGCCGCCACCCGCGAGCCCAGCGAACCGCTCTCGCTGCCCGGGAAGCAGCGGTTGAGGTCACGGCGGTCCGGCAGGTAGCGCGTGTGCTGCACGAAGCCGAAGACGTTGACGATGGGCACCGCGATCAAGGTGCCGCGCAGCCGCGCGAGGCTGGAACTCTTGAGCAGGCGACGCACGATCTCGACACCGTTGATCTCGTCGCCATGGATGGCACCGCACACCAGCAGCACCGGGCCGGGCTGACGGCCATGCACCACCTCGACGGGGATATGCAACGGCGCGTGGGTGTAGAGCTTGGCGACAGGCACATCGACCTGGGCCCGCGTTCCCGGCGCGATGCGGGTACCGCTGATTTCAAATGGAGCGCGTGACATCGCCACCTCAGAGATTGTTCGACCAACGAGCGACAGGCGTCGTGACAGCTCCTGCCAGATCAGGCTGCTCGCCCAGTGTCTCGAAAGAAAACACTGTGCGACATGCGCCTTTTAGCGCATTGGTGCGTCAAGGGAAAGACTTCATTGCAGCGTGTCGGGATGAAGACCGGACGGAATTGTTCAACAATGGCATGACGCCGACGGCGTGACGACACCTGACCACGACATGGCGAGCACGATATGACGGGAGCGACATGGCGAGAATGATACGCCCCGGCCTCGTCCTGACTGCCACTGACAAGAGCTGCCCGTGACCGATCTTCTCGACTCTCTGCTGACCCTGCCCGATTACTCCGCCCTGGCCTGGAGCGTGATCGTCTTCTCGACCTACCTGACCGGCATCTCCAAGGGCGGCTTCGCCGGCGGGTTCGGCTCGCTTTCCGTGCCGCTGATGGCACTCGCCATCGGTCCGCTGGAAGCGGCCGGCATCCTGCTGCCGCTGTTGATCGTGATGGACTTTCTCAGCGCTCGCGCCTGGTGGGGCAAGCAGCTGTGGTCGGAGGTGCGCATCATCCTGCCCAGCGCCGCCATCGGCATCGCGGTGGGCGTGGTGCTGTTCGATGAGCTGAACGAGAACATGATTCGTGGCTTGCTGGGCGTCATCTCGCTGCTGTTCGCCGCCTACATGCTGTTCAAGCCCACCGCGAGGAACCCGCTGCCGCGCTGGCTGGCCATTCCTGCCGGTGCCACGGCCGGCTTCACCAGTTTCTTCGCCCACGCCGGTGCCCCGCCCTACAACCTGTACATGATTCCGCGTCAGCATCCCAAGGAGACCTTCATCGCCACCACGGTGATCATCTTCGCAGGCATGAATCTGATGAAGCTGGGCCCCTACGTGGCGCTGGGCGAGGTCAACCTCACCAGTCTGTCCACCTCGCTGCTGCTGGTGCCGGTGGCCTGGGCAGGTGTCAGGAGCGGCCTGTGGCTGCAATCCCGCGTCAACGAGAGGCTGTTCTTCCGCCTGATCATCCTCGCGATGGCACTGGTCGGCGTGCAGCTGATCTACAAGGCCTGGGGTTGATCTCCCCGCGCCATCACGCCTGGCGACCTCTGCCGCCAGCCAACATGACCTTCTGGGCCACGCTTTCAGACAGACATTCGAGAATGATCGGGGCAACGCCATGACACCGCAGATCCACTACTACCACGCACACCTCTACTACACCGATGAGCAGAGTCTGGCCGCCGCTCGCGAGCTGGCGGCCCAGGCCGAGCAGCACTTTCCGCTGCGCGTCGGTCGCTTTCATGAGCAGCCGGTAGGCCCGCACCCGCTGTGGAGCTGTCAGCTGTCCTTCGCTCCCGAAGACTTCGGGCGCATCATCCCGTGGCTGGCGCTCAATCGCGGCACGCTGGACATCTTCGTGCACGCCGGCACCGGTGATGATCTCTTTGATCACACCCAGGGCGTGATGTGGCTGGGCAGCTCCCACCTGCTGAATCTGCACGTCTTCGGCGATGAGTGAGGCCCGGACGTCGCCCGACACGCTATCATCGCCTTGCCGCTTTCGCCTTACCCACTGACTCAAGGATGACCCCATGACTCGACTGCGCCGCCTATCCCCTCGTGCCGCCCTGCTGGGCGTGATCGCCTCTGGCCTGCTGCTGGTCGGCTGTGACGACAATGAGGTCGGGGATGTCTCGCTGGGCCTGTTCACCACCAAGGACATCAAGATCGAGAGCCTGATCGACCCCAAGGTGCCGGGCGTGACCTGTCACCTGAGCAACATCGAGGCGAATCTCGATTTCTCCGACCCCTCCGACATGAGCATCGCCTGCCGCCAGACCGGCCCGATCACCCCGGCGATGCTCGCCGACATCGACACCTCCAAGAGTGGCGAGGAGGTCTATCGCAAGTCCAAGAGCGTGCTGCTCAAGAGCCTCAAGATCCGCCGTATTCTGGACCGTGACTCCCAGAGCCTGCTCTACATCGCCTACAGCACCAAGGAAACCAGCGGCAGCTTCAAGCATGCGCTGAGCAGCGTGCCGCTGTGGGGCAGCGAGGCCTGGCAGGCACCGGCAGCGCAGTGAGCCGCCCGGGCGCCTGAATCAAGCCCCGATTGATCAAGCGCTGATTCATCAAGTGCTGACTCATCAAGCGAAAGCTTCACCATCATCCCTTGAAGTTGTGGGGTGTCGCTCCAAGGTCTTGTTCAACGGCTAGCCAGCCGGATTTTCATTCGCATGAGGCAAAGGAGTGACACACGATGTCGAGCCCGGAGCACAAGCAGAAGATCTGGAAGCTGATCAAGGATGTGAAGGTCGGCATGTTGGTGACGCAGGGTGACGGCATGCCACATGCCCGCCCGATGCATCTGGTGCAGGATGACTACGACGGCACCCTGTGGTTCTTCACGCGAGCCAGTGCCGAGAAGGTGTTTGAAGCAAAGAAGGACAGCGAGGTCTGCCTGAGCTTTTCCGATCAGGATGATGGCGTCTATGTGTCGCTGAGCGGTCATGCCAATCTGCACCGCGATCAGGGCCTGATCGACAAGTTCTGGAATCCGTTCGTGGCCGCCTGGTTCCCGGAAGGCAAGGATGACCCCGATGTCACTCTGCTGGAGGTCAAGGTGCAATCCGGTGAGCACTGGAAGGCCAAGGAGAGCAAGGCGTATCAACTCTATGAGATTGCGCGCGCCAACCTCGACAAGGACCACACCCCGGACATGGGTGAGAACGAGAAATTCGGCACGGTATGAGCAGAAGCCCGAGCTCGTCATGGAGAGCTCTTTGAAGTGACCGCGTGAGAGTTGACGCACACGGCCATGCCAGACACGACAACGCCAGCCCGAGGGCTGGCGTTGTCGTGTCTGGTCTCCTGCCGCCTGCCGAGTCCTGCCGATTCCTGCAGACCTGTCGTCGGTGGAGAGGATTCAAGTTCAGGACACTGAACGCCTCAAGACTTCATGTCGAGCACGATGCGCCCTTCGATCTTGCCGTCGATCATGCGCCCGAAGATGTCATTGATGTCCTCGAGCCTGCCGGTCTGCACGGTGGCCGCGACCTTGCCTTCCGCGGCGAAGTCCAGCGCCTCCTGCAGGTCCTGACGCGTGCCGACGATGGAGCCACGCACCGTGATGCCGTTGAGCACCGTGGAGAAGATCGGCAGCGGGAAGTCACCCGGCGGCAGGCCGTTGAGCACCAGGGTACCGCCACGGCGCAGCATGTTCTGGGCCTGATCGAAGGCCTTGGGCGACACCGCCGTCACCAGTGCGCCGTGCGCGCCGCCGATCTCGCGCTTGATGACGGCTGCCGGATCTTCCTTCATGGCATTCACGGTCACGGTGGCCCCCAGACGGCGGGCCAGCTCCAGCTTGGCATCATCGACATCCACCGCCGCCACGTTCAGGCCCATGGCGCGGGCGTACTGCACCGCCATGTGACCCAGGCCGCCGATCCCCGAGATCACCACCCACTGACCGGGACGAGTGTCGGTCATCTTGAGCCCCTTGTAGACCGTGACCCCGGCACACAGCACCGGCGCGATCTCCACGAAGCCCACGCTGTCCGGCAGACGCCCCACGTAGCCGGCATCCGCCAGCGTGTACTGGGCAAAGCCGCCATTCACCGAATAGCCGGTGTTCTGCTGGCTCTCGCACAGCGTCTCCCAACCGCCCAGACAATGCTCGCAATGGCCACAGGCCGAGTAGAGCCAGGGCACCCCGACCCGGTCGCCTTCCTTGACGTGGGTCACACCCTCGCCCACCGCCGCGATGGTCCCCACTCCCTCATGTCCCGGGATGAACGGTGGGTTGGGCTTCACCGGCCAGTCGCCATGCGCGGCGTGCAGGTCGGTGTGACAGACCCCGGAGGCGGCGACCTCGACCAGAATCTCGCCACGCCCCGGTCGCGGTACCGCGACTTCCTCGATCACCAGCGGTGCACCGAATTCACGTACCACGGCGGCTTTCATGCTGTTATCCATGATGGACTCCTCATTCATTGTCGAAAGACGAACCTTGGAAAGGCGAGCCAGAGATCAGGCGGAGAGTGCGATCCCGTCCGGTCGTGAGCGAGGGCTAGTGTTCGCGCACGCCCCGGACCTGCCTCTTCATTGAAACCAGACGCGGTGCTCCCTGCCCTGCGCCAGATCAAGCAAGTCGGATCTGGCGCGGGCATCGAGAGGAATTCCTCGAGGAGGCATCGCGGGAGGTGGATTCAGCGCCACTAGCCTCGGTGGCGCTGACGGTCAGGCCTAGAAGAAGCCGAGTGGATTGATGTCGTAGCTGACCAGCAGGTTCTTGGTCTGCTGGTAGTGTTCCAGTGCCATCTTGTGGGTCTCGCGACCGACACCGGATTTCTTGTAGCCACCGAAGGCGGCATGGGCGGGATACTGGTGGTAGCAGTTGGTCCACACGCGACCGGCCTGGATACCGCGGCCCATGCGGAAGGCGACATTCATGTCGCGACTCCAGACACCGGCGCCGAGACCGAATTCGGTGTCATTGGCGATGGCCAGCGCCTCGGCCTCGTCGCGGAAGGTGGTGACGGCGACCACCGGCCCGAAGATCTCCTCCTGGAAGACACGCATCGCGTTGTGGCCCTTCAGCAGGGTCGGCTGGATGTAATAGCCGTTGGCCAGCTCGTTCTCCAGCTGCTCGCTGCTGCCGCCGGTGAGCACCTCGGCCCCCTCCTCACGGGCGATATCCATATAGGACATGATCTTGTCGAACTGCTCGCGGGAGGCCTGTGCGCCAACCTGCACGTCGGTATCCAGCGGATTGCCGCGCTTGATGGTCTTCACGCGCTCCATCACACGGGCCATGAAGTCGTCGTAGATGCTTTCCTGGATCAGGGCGCGTGACGGGCAGGTGCACACCTCGCCCTGATTGAAGAACGCCAGCACCAGCCCTTCGGCGGCCTTGTCGATGAACTCGGGCTCGGCATTCATGATGTCAGCGAAGTAGATGTTGGGGGACTTGCCGCCCAGCTCCACCGTGGAGGGAATGATGGTCTCCGCGGCGCACTTGAGGATGTGCGAGCCCACGGGGGTGGAGCCGGTGAAGGCGATCTTGGCGATGCGCTTGCTGGTCGCCAGTGCCTGTCCCGCCTCGGCGCCATAGCCGTTGACGATGTTGAGCACCCCTGCCGGCAGCAGGTCATTGATCAGCTCCGCCAGCACCAGGATCGAGGCCGGGGTCTGTTCCGCCGGCTTGAGCACCACGCAGTTGCCCGCCGCCAGCGCCGGGCCGAGCTTCCAGGCCGCCATCAGGATCGGGAAGTTCCACGGGATGATCTGCCCCACCACCCCCAGCGGCTCGTGGAAGTGATAGGAGACGGTATTGGCATCGATGTCCGCCGCGGTGCCCTCCTGGGAGCGCAGGCAACCGGCGAAGTAGCGGAAATGATCCGCTACCAGCGGGATATCAGCGTTCAGCGTCTCGCGCACCGCCTTGCCGTTGTCCCAGGTCTCGGCGACCGCCAGCATCTCGAGATTCTGCTCGATGCGATCCGCGATCCTGAGCAGGATGTTGGAACGCTCCTGCACAGAGGTCTTGCCCCAGGCGGGGGCTGCCTTGTGGGCGGCGTCCAGCGCGAGATCGATGTCTTCCGCACTCGAGCGCGGGATACGGCAGAACACCTCACCCGTCACCGGACTGACATTGTCGAAATATTCCCCCTTCACCGGCTCGACGAAACGCCCGCCGATGTAATTGCCGTAGGTGTCCTTGAACGTGACCAGCGCGTCGGCGCTGCCCGGGGAGGCGTAGATCATGGCGAACTCCTGTGGGTCGGATTCACGAGTGGCGCTCGTGATCGACGACCTGTTGTTGTAAGTCATGTGGACAGGAGATGGCACTCCTGTCCCTCGCCTGACCGTCAACGACTGGATCAATGACTGCATCAAGAACTGCTTGATCAGGCGACCCTCACAGTCTTGTTCACTTGTGGCATTCGCGACATGCGCCCATGGGCGGAAACTGTCTCATCCCTTGGGAGGAGAAAAGGGAGAAACCCGGCAGGCAAGAAAGATGGGACAGGAAGACAGGTGGGGACAGGAAAGACGGGCCATACCGCGAAGGCCGCAAGGCACGACACCACGCCATGACGTTATGCTCAGGGTAGCTATTGTCAGCAAGGTCATGATCAGGAAAGCCATGGCCTGGAACGTCATGACCAGAACATCGCCCGCCAACGACCGGCCAGGAGCCTTCATGTACCGTCTGCTGATCGCGGATGACCATCCGCTGTTCCGTGATGCCATCAGTCGTACCCTGAATCTGGCCGTCGCTGACGGCTCTACGCCAGAATACGAGCTGCTGCAGGCCGCCAGCCTCGAGGAAGCGCTCAGCGTGATCGCTCATCATGCTGACAGCCTCGACCTGCTGCTGCTGGATCTCGACCTGCCCGACAGCCACGGCCTGGAAGGCCTGGCGCGCCTGCGCGAGGAGGCAGACTGGCTGCCGGTGGCGATTCTCTCCGCCCACGAGGCGCGCGAGACGGTACTCGAGGCATTGGCGCTCGGTGCGGTGGGGTATCTGTCCAAGTCGAGTTCGGCGCAGACCCTGCGCGATGCCCTCGCACGCATGCTGGCCGGGGAGGTCTACGTGCCTGCCCAGTTGATGCGCGCTGCGCCGCGTCCAGCGCCGCTCTCAGCATCATCGGCACCAGCATCATCGGTACCAGTGCCACCGCCAGCGCCCCAACTGGCGCCGAGCCTCAGCGATGCTGAATTCGCGCGGCGCTGGCAGACCCTCACCACCAAGCAGCGCGGCGTGCTGGAGCGCATGGTGCAGGGCGAGTCCAACAAGATGATCGCCTGGCAGCTGGGCGTGGCGGAGACCACCGTCAAGTCGCATGTCTCCGCCATCCTGCACAAGCTGGGGGTCGCCAGCCGGGTGCAGGCGATCCTGCTGGCCAGCCACGCCCTGCCTGCCGTGTCAGGCCCGAGTGAGACCTCTGCCGCCCCACGACGCGAAACGCCCCGGTCCAACGCTCACGAATGAGGCGCGAACCGGGGCGTTGCCCATCAGGTGTCGGGACAGAGTGACTCGCCCTACATCAGCTCCCCGACCAGCACATAGCCATTGAGCAGGATGATGACCGCTGCCACCAGCATGCCGATGGCCGTCACCCAGTGACGATTGACCAGGTCTCCCATCAGGCGGCGATTGGCGGTGAACATCAACAGTGGCACCAGCGCGAAGGGAATCCCGAAGCTGAGTACCACCTGGCTTGCGACCAGCACCTGCTGCTCCGGCAGCCCCATCAGGATGATGGCGATGGCCGGTGCCATGGTGATCACGCGGCGCAGCCACAGCGGAATGCGGAAGTTGACGAAGCCCTGCATCACCACCTGCCCGGACAGGGTGCCGACGATGGACGAGGACAGCCCCGCCAGCAGCAGCGTGAAGCCGAAGATCAGACTGGCGGCATTCTGGCCCATCAGCGGCGACAGCAGCTTGTAGCTCTCGGTGATGGAAGCCACGCCGGTCTCGCCATTGCCATGGAAGACCTTGGCGGCCAGCACCAGCATCGCCATGTTGATCAGCCCCGCCAGCGCCATGCCAATGATCACATCGAGACGGTAGTAACCCATCACGCGACGACGCTGACCGCTGTCACGCACCCGGATGCGGTTCTGGGACAGCGCGGAATGCAGGTAGATGACGTGGGGCATCACGGTGGCGCCCAGGATACCGGCCGCCAGGAAGATGGCATGGCTATCCGGGAAACCTGGTGTCAGCAGGCCGTAGATGATCGGCTCCACCGGCGGACGACTGAGGATGATCTCGAGCAGGAATCCCGCTGATACCGCCAGGATCATCGCCCCGATGATCATCTCCATCATGCGGAAGCCGTAGCGCTGCATCACCAGCACCGCGTAGGTGATGGCACCGGTCAACAGCGCCCCTTCCAGCATGCTGAGCCCGAAGAGCAGATTGAAGGCCAGCGCCGCGCCGAGAAACTCGGCCAGATCGGTGGCGATGGCCACGATCTCCGCCTGCACCCAGAAGGCCCAGACCACCGGGCGCGGGAAGCGTTCACGGATGACCTCGGCCAGATTCTTGCCGGTGGCCAGCCCCAGCCGGGCGGACAGGGTCTGGATCAACATCGCCATCAGGTTGGCCCACAGCACCACCCACAGCAGGGTATAGCCATAGCGGGAGCCCGCCTCGATGTTGGTCGCGAAGTTGCCGGGGTCGATGTAGGCGACGGCGGCGATCATCGCCGGGCCGAGAAACGGCAGCGCGCGACGCAGGCGTCCCGCAAGGGACAGAGGGGATGCAGTGCGCACACCGCCGGCAGCAGAGGCTTCACCTTCACTGCCCAGCGACATGCTGGCGGCATGACGTACGGATTTATCGGACATGATATTCAGCATGGGGGGGAAACCTGCCAGATCAATGGCCCGCGAACAGAGAAAGGGGATGCGGGATGTCATGACACGAGCATACATGCTAAATACGATTAGTTCTCATTAAAATTCAGCGCGGTAGCTGATAGTCTCCTTCAATCCCTCCTGCCTCTTCCTCCCCCGCGAAGGCTAACGACAATGGAGCAACAGCTGGCGCAGGCGCAGCGGCTTGACCGGCTTGAGGAGGAACCCGAAGCCGAGCGCGCGTGCCCTGGCCTTCAGCGGCGCCGAATGGTCCGCGCTGATCACCACCACCGGCAGGTTTGGCCAACGCTTGCGCAGGCGTTGTGCCTGCGCCAGACCATCGGGCTGCCCGTCACCCAGCTGATGATCGACGATCAACACCTCCGGCGGCGCGGCCAGCGCCTGCCGCAACAGCACCTCGGCGGTATCGGCGCAGTGGACACTCGCGCCCCAGCCCTCGAGCAATGACTGCATGCCGGCACATACCTCCCGATCATCCTCGACCACCCACATAACGGTATCGAGCAGCGGCTGCGCGAGCGGTGACGCGCAAGGCTGACCGGGAGAAGGCGCGTCAGCCGACGGGCCCATCACATTGGCAGGCTGTCGAATCGGCACGCGCACCGCGAAGGCAGCGCCGCGCCCCGGCGTGCTGGCCAACGACAGGGGGTGCTCCAGCAGGCCGGTGATGCGCTTGACGATCGCCAGCCCCAGCCCGAGGCCGCGCTGCTCATTGTCCTGGCGCGGTGCGAGACGCCGGAATTCCTGGAAGACCACCTCACGCTGATGCTCGGCGATGCCGGGGCCGTTGTCGGCCACCGTGATCTCCAGCCAGTCACCACGCCGGCGACACCCCAGCAGCACGCGTCCGCGCGTCGAGCCATCCGGGACATGGCGCAGCGCATTGCTCAGGAAATTGCGTATCACGCGCGCCAGTAGCTGCAGGTCCGACTCGACGCTCAGGTGACTGGCCACGTAGTGCAACTCCAGCCCACGGGCAGCGCCCAGTTGACGATATTCCTCGGCGAGCACATCCAGCAGCTCACGCACCGGGAAGGTGGCGACATCGGCCGTCAGCACGCCGGCATCCAGCCGCGAGATGTCCACCAGCGTGCCCAGCAGGCTCTCGACATCGGCCAGCGAGCGCCCCAGCCGCGCCACCAGCTCGCCCGGCGAAGCGTCGCGCGGCGTGGGGTCATCAAGTGCCAGCCTCGCCAGCTGCTCTTCCAGAGCGCTTGCGAACAATCGGGCGGCATTCAGGGGTTGCAGCAGATCATGGCTGATGGCGGCGAGAAAGCGGGTCTTGGAGTGATTGGCCGCCTCGGCGGCGGCCTTGGCGGCGGTCAGGCGTCGATTGAGTGCCCCCAGTTCATCGAGGGTGCGGTGCAGGGTGTCGGTACGCTCGCGCACCTGATCCGCCAGCAGGACGGCGTGCTCGAAGGCGGCGTAGGGCGCGCTCGGTGAAGGGCTGCTGGATTCGACCCGCTCGATCAGGGCGGCGTTGATCTTCTCCAGCTGGCGATTGCGCGCCTTGAGGGCGGCGAGTTCAGCGCTCAGGCCGTCCTTTCGGGAATCTGTCAGCGGCGTATCAGGCGCCATCCTGCCCTCCCGTGCCATCGGCCGCGAGACGGCGCTGGCCGATCACCACGCCGGTGAAGGTCTGGTTGATGTGCATGCCGTGATGCTGCTCACCGTAGGTATTGAAGCCGATCACCCGGTGATGCCTGAGCAGACGCGAAGCCTCTGCCTCCAGCCCCAGCGCCTCGATCTCCATGCGCCGCAGGAAGCAGTCACAGCCGATGGTCAGCGCGGGCGGCCCCAGACGCGCCTCCACCTCGGCCAGCCGCTGCTCGAGCTGCGCGAGAATCGGCGTGGCCTGCATGGCAGTGAGCACGATGCCGGTCTCCACCGCGCAGTAGAAGCTCAGGCTGGCATCGGCATTCACGCGCTGGATGGAGCGCACGTAATGCGCCTCACCGATGCGCACCGCCAGCGGGCAGCGCGCGAAGACCGCCTCCTCCAGCGCCTCGGGCGCGACACCGGCCAGCCGCGCATACTCCTCGGCGGCGGGCTCGGCATTCAGCTCCAGCACGCGGCGTGAATCGCGGTCCACCGCCGTCACCACCAGCTTGTCGGCCAGCGGTGTGAGGTGGTGCGTACTGATGACCTCGAACGGCAGCCGCGTATTGATCACTACCACGACCGCCGCCTGATCATGGAAGACCCCATCGGCGTAGACATAGGTATGCGCCAACCGGTTGTCGTCCCCGGCGGAGCCACCGAAGGCGGGAATGCTGCCCAGCG
Source organism: Cobetia sp. MMG027 (assembly GCF_027947415.1). Classification (NCBI taxonomy): domain Bacteria; kingdom Pseudomonadati; phylum Pseudomonadota; class Gammaproteobacteria; order Oceanospirillales; family Halomonadaceae; genus Cobetia; species Cobetia sp. MMG027. The sequence continues at coordinate 326,317 of NZ_JAQJIO010000003.1, read as the reverse complement.
CCGCATCCAGCGTCGCCAGTACCTGCTCCTCACTGCTCGAGAGCCCGTCGAGCAGCGTCAGCGCGAAGCTGTTGCCCATCACCGGCGCCACGGCCTGCTCGCGACAGCGCGCCAGCAGCTCATCACTCAACGTCTGGGCGCGCGGAAGGTCGAAGCCGCTCAGATCATCGATCAACACCTGCGCCAACGCGAAGTCGCTGCGCGCCAGGCCGATGGCGGTGATGGAGCCGCGCGCATAGCCCTCGGGCGTGATCTCGCCGGCGGTGGTGCAGCCACTCACCGCTACCTCACCGAAGGCATCGGCCAGCGCCTGACCCAGTGCCGGGAGGGGGTAATCCGCCGAGCAGAAGAACAGCACCCCGCCGAGCCGCTGGCGGCCACCGAGCGAGTCATCAAGCTTTCGGGCCAGCTCGGCCACCACCGCCTGCGGGTCCTTGAGCTGGCTGGCCGCCGTGGCCAGCGGTACGGCAATCATCTCGCTCTGTGGCTGCGGCCTTCCCTTCACGCGACTGCTGACATCCGTCATGTCCCCTCCTCCTGTCGAGCGCAGCGGGGCCTGACCTGACGATCATCCGTCGGCGTCCGGTCTAGAGCACCAGCCCGCTGGCTCTCACCACGCGTCGTTCAATGGCGCCTTCCAGCGTCTCGCGGCGGGTGCCCGCCAGCGTGACCCGCGACTTGGCCCGCGTGATGCCGGTGTAGACCAGCTCGCGGGTCAGAATCGGGTTGGCTCCCTCAGGCAACACGAATACCACATGGCGGAACTCGGAGCCCTGCGACTTGTGGACCGTCATCGCAAAGACCGTCTCCACCGCCTCGAGACGTGACGGCAATACCGCGCGCACGCCACGGTGGAAACGCTGGATCTCGGTGTCCTGCCCATCACGCTCGGCGTCTGACGACACCTCCTCCTCGACCGGGAAGAACACACGCAGGCGCCCCCCGGCGGCGGGGTCCGGCAGGGTGATGCCGACATCGCCGTTGTAGAGCCCCAGCGCGCGATCATTGCGCGTCACCATCACCGGACGCCCGGCGTACCAGCCGCGTTCCTCGGCGATCAGGCCACGGCGCATCAGCACCCGCGCCACCCGCTGGTTGAGGCCATCGACCCCATAGGGGCCACGGCGCAGCGCACACAGCAGCTGAAACTCGAGCAGCAGATCGATCACCTCTCGTGCCGGGCGCCGCTCACGCACGGCCTCCAGCGCCGGGCGATAGCCATTGATCACCAGCGTCTCCAGATCGCGGTCCTCCGGGCCGCTGAGCTTCAGCCAGGCGATATCGCGATAACCGGTCTTCCAGACGGCGCGCAACGCCTGGCGGTCTCCGGCATTGCAGGCACGCGCCAGGGCACCGATACCGCTGTCGGCGGAGAAGCGGTAGCTCTTCTGCAGCACTACCACGTGATCGGCGAGTCGGCCGCGGTCTGCCGTGTCCTGCGTCTCCGAGACATCCGGCGTGGCGATGGCCTCATCCAGCGTTTCGCCGGTCAGGCGGGCGAGGTCTGCACACACTGCCGGTGAGTAACGCGGCGGCAGCGCATGCTCGCAGAGATCGCCCAGCACGGCGCCGGCTTCCACCGAGGCCAGCTGGTCCTTGTCGCCGAGCAGAATCAGGCGGGCGTGGGCGGGCAGCGCGCCGAGCAGCGCCGCCATCAGGTCGAGATCGACCATCGAGGCTTCATCCACCACCAGCAGATCCAGCGCCAGCGGGTTGCCGGCGTGATGGCGGAAGTGGCGGGAATCCGGACGTGCGCCCAGCAGGCGGTGCACGGTGCTTGCCTCACGCGGGATGGCGGCGCGCACCGCGTCTGGCACCTCGAGCTTCGCCACCGCGCCACGGATCGACTCCGACAGCCGCGCGGCCGCCTTGCCGGTCGGGGCGACCAGTCGGATATCCAGCGCCCGCCGTTCATGCGGATGGCCTGTCTCATCGCTCCCGACACTGCCTACCACACCGCTCTCCACCTCCACACCGCCAGCTCCACCAGAGAGCGCCTGCGCCTGCAACAGTGCCAACAGGCGCGTGACGGTGGTGGTCTTGCCGGTACCGGGGCCGCCGGAAATCACCGTCAGGCGCTGACGCAGCGCCAGGGCACAAGCCAGCTTCTGCCAGTCCGGCTCACCGTGGGGGTCCGGCTGATTGCTGGTGAACAGCTCACGCAGACGCTCGCCCAGCGCATCGCTGACCCGCGTCTCGCCCTCCTCGCTCGGCCCCATCCGCGCACGCAGCCCCGCCGCGACTTCACGCTCGGCCTGCCAGTAACGGCGCAGATAGAGGCGCTCGCCCACCAGCACCAGCGGGCGCAGCGGCAGATGGCCTGCCGGGGAATCGGCCTGCGCCAGCACGCTGACCAGCCGCGATTCCGCCAGCTGCTCGGCCCAGCGGCCGGCATCGAGATCCGCCAGGAAGGCTTCCGGCAGGGCCACGCTGACCTCGGCAAGATGCGCCTCGGACTGCTCCAGCGGTGGCAGCGACAGGGTCGCGCGTGGCTCGGCCAGCGCCCGCGACAGCGACAGGCACACATGCCCGCGCCCCAGCTGGTGGCTGGCAAGCGCAGCCGCCAGCAGCACGCTGGCCGGGGCCTCCGGCACATGACGCGCCATGAAGCGCACCAGATGGGCATCGACTCGCCTGAGCCAGCCCAGCTCCACCCACAGGCCGAGCGTCGCGAGCAGGGTCTCGGCAGTCGGGGCGTCAGGGGCAGCGCTGTGCTGCTGCGTTTCCAAAGGCGTGGCGTCAGACATCGAAGGCCCCCTGCTGGCCGCTTTGCGTGAGTGGCGAGGTGTCGGTGGTGTGAAGGAGCAGGCTGTCCAATGCGGAGCTGTCACCGCCCAGCCAGAGGTCCAGCGCCTCGATCAGCGCCTGTGATGGGCGGCGCTGGAACACTCCGGGCGTCGCTGTCCTTTCAAGGGGCCGGCCGGGCGTCGCTTCAGTCTCATCCACCGCAAGCGCGGGTGAGTCACCGCCGGCATCCAGGCCGCGCAGGAAGACATACAGCACCCCGCCCATGCAGCGCTCGTAATCGTAGTCCTCGCCGAGGCGCGCCTTGAGCAGGCGATGCAGCGCGAGGGTGTAGAGCACGTATTGCAGGTCGTAGCGGTGCTCTACCATGGCGCGGGCCAGTGACTCGCCAAGATAATCCTCGGGGCGCTCGCCCAGATAGTTGGATTTCCAGTCCAGCACGTACCAGCGGCCGCCGGACTGGAAGGTCAGATCGATGAAGCCCTTGAGCATGCCGTGCATGCGGCGTGGCGCGAGCCTGGGCCGCGAGCGCGGCAACGGTTCCAGCGCGGTGACCACGGCGTCCAGCGGCAGACTGCGCGCGTGCACGGCCGGCAGCCAGAATTCCAGCTCCGGCTGCCAGGCATCCAGCCGGTTGAGCAGGATAGGCTCGCCCTCGAAGCCCTGCAGCGGGCGGGTCAGCGCCTGCTCCAGCCAGTCGGTGAGACGTGGCTGCCAGCTGGCATCGAAGCCACCGAAATGCAGCCGCGAGCCCACCAGCCGCTCAAGCTCGCCGCGATAGTCATCCGCACCGAGCCGATCGAGATCCACCGCCTCCAGCAGGCCGTGCAGGAAGGTCCCCGGGCGCGGCCCACGCGGGAAATCATGCAGGTGGATCTCGCCCACCGTCATCGGCAGGCCGCCCGCCAGCAGCGGGCCTGACTGGCCCGCCACCTCGCGGTCCGGGCGGGTCAGGCCCTGCTCGCCTTCTTCCAGCGCGATCTCGGTGGCGCCTTCGGGCACGCGGTCATCCTCGGCATCGCCGGTGTCTTCCAGCGCCGCCGTCACCTGACGGGCATCCGTGAGCAAGGCGGTGTAGGAGGCGATCCACCAGTCATCCTCGATGCCGCCGGCGAAGTGACGCGCGCCATGGAAGTGCTGATCGCGCTCCGCCGGTGGCTGATAGTCATGACCGGGCAACTCCGGCAGACCGGACACGCGAGCGAGTCCGGCCGACTGCTGTTCACACCAGCGGCACAAGGCAGCCTCGATGGCGCTGGCCTCGATCTCCTCGTTGTCACTCATGCCGAGCAGATAACCGATGGCGGTGACGGGCAGGCTGAGCTGCTTGCTGAAGCCGCCCTTGCCGATGGGCGCCAGCCCCAGCCAGCAGGCGAACTTGGGACGCGTCAGCGCCACGTAGAGCAGGCGCACGTCTTCCATCAGCCGTGCATGGTCGGCCGCCGCGATGGCCTCCTTGGAGGGCTTCTTGACCAGGATGCTGTCATCCAGCGCGTCATCCTCCTGATCGACTCTCCGAGCAGGTACTTCCTCGTCATCACCTCCCTGGTCATCACCTCCCTGGTCATCACCTCCCACGTCAGCCACAGCCAGCCAGCGCTGCTTGAGGGTCAGCAGGCCGAAATTCCTGTCCGGCTCGGCGGCGCGGAAGCTGGCCATGAACGGCAACAGCACGATGGGATACTCAAGCCCCTTGGACTTGTGGATGGTGACGACCCGCACCAGCCCCTCATCACTTTCCAGTCGCTGACTGAGGCTGTCGCTGTCCAGCGCTTCATGGCCGGATTCCAGTGCCTGATGCCACCAGCGCAGCAGCGCCTGTTCGCCATCGAGCCGCTGGGCAGCATTCTGGGCCAGCTCCCCCAGGTGCAGCACGTCGGTCAGGGCACGCTCCCCCCCGGCGCGGGCCGCCAGCCGCTCACCGACCCGGAAGTCACGCATCACGCCGCGCAGCATCGGCAGCACACCGCGCCGCTGCCAGTCACGGTGGTAGCCATCGAAGCGCTCGACCTCGCGCTCCCAGGCCAGCTCATCCACCACAAGACGCTCGACCAGCGAGAGGTCATCCGCCAGCAGGCGTGTCGCCAGCGCGGCGCGCAGACGACGGTCATCCCGCGGATGGGCGACAGCCTCGAACAGCTGCAGCAGCTCGAAGGCCTCCGGCGTGTCGAACACCGAGCTCTTCTCGCTCAGATAGACGCTGCGGATACCGCCTTCGGCAAGCGCCCCACGCACCGCGGCGGCCTCGCGCCCATTGCGCACCAGCACCGCGATATCGCTGGCGGCCACGCCCCGCACCGTCGAATCTCCCGCGTCCATGAACACCAGTCCCGGCTCGCCCGCCGCCAGGCGTTGTTGGCCCTCGAGCAGTGTCTGGATCTGGGTGCGGCAGGCGCGACTCATGTCGCGGCGATGCGCATCGGCGCTCAGGCGCTCACCGTTGGCCCACCACAGATTCAGTGCACAGGCGGCCTCTTCGCGGCCATCCGGATGCCGCAGCACCAGCCGGGTGCGCGTGCCCTGGGCCTCGACCGGCTGGAAGGGAATGTCCTCACTGCCGAAGGGCGCAGGATGCTGGGCGAACAGCGCATTCACCGCCGCCACCATCGCGGCGCTGGAGCGGAAGTTGCGCGGCAGGGTGAAGCGCGAGGGGGTGACCTGGCGCGCCGCCAGATAGGTATCGATATCGGCGCCGCGGAAGGCGTAGATGGCCTGCTTGGGGTCACCGATCATCAACAGCGTGCTGGGTACCTCGTCAGCGTCGTCGCTGTCAGTAGCGTCAACGTGCTGCTCATCGAGCGGCCCATCGCACGAGCCATCGCCCGCCGTCTGCGGATAGATGCGCCGGAAGATGCGGTACTGGACCGGGTCGGTATCCTGGAATTCATCGATCATCGCCACCGGCAGTTCCCGACGGACCTGACGCGCCAGACGCTGGCTGGCCTCGCCATTGAGCGAAGGGTCCAGCGCGTGGTCGAGGTCATTGAGCAGGTCCGAGAATTCCCAGAGCCCCAGACGGCGCTTCTCGCAGATCAGGGCGCGGGCGACACTGTCACGCGCGTGCACGGCGACCTGATCCAGCAGCACGGCGTCCGGTGCCGGTACCTCGGCCAGCAGGTCCAGCGCCGCGAAGAAGGGGTGACGCGGCGTCTGGCAATTCTTCTTGGTGCCCTTCTCGAGCTTGGCCTGACTCAGCCAGCACAGCTTCTTGCTGTCGAGCATGTCGGCGGCGAAATCGTGCTCGCCGCTGGCCAGCCAGGCGGCCGTCGCCGCCAGGCGGGGCTCGAGTTCGGCTTCCTTGTAGCTGTTGCCGTTGAGGGCCTTGCTGGCGAAGGCCTCGCCCATCACGTCGCGAATGGCCGGCTCATCGAAGCTTTCCTCGACGGCGCGCCGGGCGGCCTCCTGTTGCTGACGCCACTGTTCGGCATTGCCGAGCAGCTCGCTCAGGTCTTGCGGGGCCTCAAGACATTCACCGTCGCGATACAGCGGGCGTGGCGTGCCGTCACGCAACAGGCCGCGCAGCTCCTCTCCCAGTGCTTCCGGGCCGGCCCAGCGCCCACGGATCAAGGCCTGCCACTCACGGGCCAGCGGGTAGAATTCGCAGCGCCAGTAATCCTCGACGCAACGTGTCAGCAATGACTGACCATCCTGCAGCAGCTCGGCGCCGAAGCGTCCGCCGGCATCGAAGGCATGCCGACTGAGCATGCGCTGACAGAAACCGTGGATGGTGAAGATGGCGGCGTCATCCATCAGGCGCGCGGCCTGATCGAGCCGCCGCGCCGCCGCGGCCTTGAGGCGTGATGCGTCCTCGGCAGGTGAGGATGTCAGCAGCGGCGCGAGCAATTCGGCCAGGATCGGATCAGGACTGGCACGCCCCAGCAGCGCCTCACGCGCCTGCTTGAGACGCGCGCGAATGCGGTCACGCAGCTCTGCGGTGGCGGCTTCGGTGAAGGTCACCACCAGAATCTCCGGCGGCGTCAGCGGACGCGGATAGCTCACGCTGGCCGCCTGCCCGGGCAAGGGCCCGAGCACCAGCCGCACGTAGAGCGCGGCGAGGGTGAAGGTCTTGCCGGTGCCGGCACTCGCCTCGATCAGATGCTGACCGAGCAGGGGCAGCGTCGGAATATCGAGGGCTTGGCCCTGCTGGCTCTGATCCATCTCGTCACTCATTGCCGCTTCCTTGTCCTGAGCGATGCCACTCCTCACGCCACTCTCCACACCGCTCATGCCTTCCACTCTGGTATCGCTCATGACTGACCCTTCCCGGTGGCAAGCTCCACCGCGCGCTCGCCGAGAATGCCCTGACGCACGCCGATCATGCTCTCGATCAACGGCTGATAGAGCTGCACGCTGTTGAGCACGCCGCCCGCACGGGCGAAGGCGTCAAACTCCGGCCACAGCTCGCCCAGCGCGCCTTCCTGTCGCCTGAGCGCCTGGGGGCCCTTGAAGATGTCTTCGCTGAAGCGGGTTTCCATGGCGCGCGACAGGCTGTCGGCAAGCCAGGGCTTGTGGATGGCGGCCAGCGCCGTCTCAAGCGTTGGCGTGCCGTCAGCGGCCTGCGCCTTGAGTGCGCCGAACAAGGCACTGCGATCCTCCTCGCCCACTACCTCCCAGAGCGTGGTCGCCAGTTCCAGCGCGGCGGCCAGCGGCGCCTGCCAGCCCTGGGCATACGCCTTGACGAGATGGCGCAGCGAAGCTTCGGCCTGCTCGATGCGCAGCGCGGGGAACAGCAGCCAGCGGTCCTCGAACACCGCCAGCCACTGATAGCCTTCACGGCGCGTGCCCTGATCACCCGCCACCTCCCCGAGGCCGGGGCGCGCGTTGGCCATCAGCCAGTCGAGATAGCCGGCCAGCAGACGATGCGGCTTGCCGAGCTTCTTGTAGCGGCCCTCCTTGCCAGGCTTGAGGGTGCCGAAGTGGGTCGCCTCCAGCGTGGCCAGCAGGCGGCTCTCGCCCTCGGCGTCATCGCGCAGTTGCCGACGGCTGATCAGACGCGTGGTGAGCGTCACCCGCAAGGGCTTGCCGTCCTCATCCTGCATGATCAGCGGTACCTCGAGGGTGCGCGGCAGCAGCGAGGTGGCATCGCTGAGCTGGTCGCGCCAGCTGGCCAACTGCTGGTCGAGACGCTTGAGGCGCGGTTCGATCAAGGCATCGGCAAAGCCCAGCGCCGGCAGCCGCCCGGCCCGGCGCAGACGTTCGGCGGCCAGCGGCAAGGATTGTCCGGTGAGCGCGGCGTCCAGCAGCTCGCGGGTCAGGGTGAAGTTCTCCAGCCCGTCGGGGGCGAAGGGTTCGTTGTCCTCATCCGGCACCTCGGCATCGCGGAAGCGCACGCCGACGCGGTCCAGCCCCAGCTGCCAGGGGCGACGCAGGAAGCGCGCCAGCGAGTCCGCGCCGAGACGCAGATGGGACTCCGGCGCCTGCTCCACCAGCTGCTTCAAGGCGGCGGCCCCCGCCGCGCTCGCCTGACTGGCCTCGCGTTGATTCACCGGGGATGCCTCTGAGGTTGGAGCCTGACCCGCCGCGCGATACAGGCTCGACCAGCTGGCGTCATAGCTGAACAGATCTACGACCGCTGCCTGAGAGGCATGGAAGTAGCGCCGAGAGAAGGGCTGCAATGGATGCTCGGTGATCAGACGCTCGCGCAGGGCAGCTTCGCGAGAGACACCCGGTGCCTCGGCATGCGTCTCGGGGGTCCAGCCCAGCTCGATGTAATCAAGCAGTTCCCCGACCAGTACCGAGGGCGGCCGTTCGCCATTGTCGCGCTGGTCACGCCCGACCCACGAGATCGACAGGCGATCCCGCGCCGCCAGCAGCGCCTCCAGGAACAGGTAGCGATCATCGTCACGCCGTGAGCGGTCTCCCGGTTGAGGGCGGCTGGCCATCAGATCGAAATCTTGCGGCATGCGCACGCGCGGGTAGTCACCATCGTTCATGCCCAGCAGGTGCACTTCGCGGAAGGGAATCGCACGCATCGGCATCAGGGTGGCGAAGTTGACCCGACCGGCAAGGAAGCGCTGGGCGAGACCGCCACTGTCCAGCTCGCCACGCAGCGCCTCGCGCACCACCTTGAGCGACAGACAGCCCTCGAAACCGGCCTGCTGCCAGCCCTTGTCGAGGCGGGAAAGCGCCGCCTGCAGACGCGCCAGAATGTCGAATTCCTCGGCACTGTCCGGGCTGAGGCTCTCCTCCCACAATCGCTGAAGCGTAGTCGCCCAGTCCGCTGGCGTACGCGAGGTGTCCAGCCAGCGGCGCCAGCGATCCAGGCTCTCGATCAGCTCGCCGACCTTGCCTGCCAGTTCGGCCTCGAGACCGGCCACTTCATCGAAGGGCACCACGCCATCGAAGCTCAGGCCGTTCATGTCGACAAGGCCGTCCATCAGGCCGTCCATCAGGTCGGCGCTCTGCTCACCTTGTACTGGGGAGCCGGCCGCCGGATCGCCGGCCTCCGGGGCACCGGCCGCCGGGGAGCCGGCCGCCGGGGCCCCGGTGGCGTAGCCCAGCAGCATGCGCTCGAGCCCGAAGCGCCAGCTGTTCTCGTCGAGAGGCATGAAGCCGAGCTGCTCACGGTGCTCACCGGAGAGCCCCCAGCGCACGCCGCTGTCGGCCAGCCAGCGCCGCAGGCGCTCAAGTTCGCCCTCCTCGATGGCGAAACGACGCCGGAAGGCGGCGACATCCAGTGCATCCAGCACCTCGCTGACGCCGAGGCGGCGCTCCGGCAGCTCCAGCAGCATCAAGACCAGTCCGAGCAGCGGATTGGCCTGACTGGCCACTCGGTCGGCGATGGTGAAGGGAATATGGCGCGGATTGCCCGGCGGCAGCTGACCGAAGACCGCCTCGATATAGGGGGCATATCGGTCGATGTCCGGCACCATCACCAGGATGTCGCGCGGCCGCAGCGGTTCGCCCCCACCCTGCCTGGCCGCCTCGTGGGCACGTTCGAAGGCCGCCAGCAGGCGGTCATGCAGAATCTCGACTTCACGCAGCGCCGAGTGGGCGCTGACCAGACTGATGGAATCATCTTGCGCCTCCAGCCTGCGAGGACTTCCCTCGGCCAGGGCGCGCTCGCCGGGATGCACCAGCTCGAGAATCTCGTCCTGGATCTGATGCAGCAGCGGTGCGTGCTCGGGCGGCGTATCCTCGTTGATGCGCGGCACGAAGACGTCCAGTTCGAGATCGAAACCGCTATCGCGGCCGGACAGCGCGCTCTCGAATTCATACAGATTGACGATGAAGTCACGCCCCTGGGCACCCAGCCCGGCCAGCAGCGGATTGGCCTTGAGGTGCAGCTCCTCCTCCGCCAGCCCGGTCAGCGCCGGTGCCTCGGGGTGACGGGCACGCTGTCGCGCGACGCGCTCGCTGTCCATGCGCAGGCTGTCGGCTCTCATACTGCGCCGCACGGCTTCGCGGTCGGAGACGATATCGCCCCAGTAATGACGGCAGGGATTGGTGATCATCAGGTAGATGTCCATCACCCCGGACAGCGCATGCAGCGCATCCAGCGTCTGCCCCGGCAGTGCCGAGATGCCGAACACGAACAGCCGTGGCGGCAACGGGTGGCGGCGTGATGAGGGCAGTGATTCCAGCGCGCGCGCGGCCGCGACGAAGCGACCATGCAGAGCGGCACGGTGATGTTGTCGGCTGCTGGGCGGCGCATCCGCCAGTACCGCGCGCCACAGGGCCGGCTGCCATTTCTGGCTGGCGGGCAGGTTGTCCGGCAGCAGATTGGCGGGCAGCTCGCCTGCGGCCTGCTGACGCGCGAAGGCATCGCGGAAGTTGTCATCCTCCAGCCCGCTCTCCCAGCTGCGCACCCACTCGGGACGGTAGTTGAGGTACTGGTCGAAGAGATCCGCCAGCTGGCAGGCCAGCTGCCACTGCTGACGCTCTGCCTCCGGCCCCTCGGGCAGTGCAGGCAGGGCACCCTCATCGACTGCCTCGATCAGCTGGCCACGCTCATCGCGACACAGGTAATCCCTGAGCGGCGCATAGCATTCCGCCTGGGATTCATCGGCCAGCAGGCCCGGCAACAGGCGCAGCAGACGCCAGGCAAGCGGGCCCTTGTCGAAGGGTGACAGCTCCGGAATCTCGTCGCCCAGCACGCCACCCAGGACCCCGCGATAGGCACGCCACACGAAGCTTGAGGGCAGTGGAAAATCGACCGAGGCAGCGATGCCATCGGCCTCGGCCAATGACAACCTCAGCCACTGGGCCATGCCGTTGGACTGGACGAGAAAGGTTTCCGGCACCAGCGGAGGCTGGGGAGCGGCCTTGATCACCTTGAGCGCCAGATCGCGCAGATCCTCGAGGTGATTGGCGTGAAGAACGGTAAACATGCGGGCATCCTGCTGGCAAAGCCCCCGAGCCCTCATGGCCGAGGCGAGACGAGTCGAGAGCGAGGCGTGACGAGTGCCTCCATCCTAGCGCCGCCTCGGCGCTGGCCCAAACGAAAACGCGCACCACCCCGGAGGGTGATGCGCGTTTTCAGACAGATGAATGCCTGACTGGTCGGGAACAGTCGCCCTGGCGCCGAGTCAGTGCTCTGCTCAGCGCGTGATTTCCATCAGCTCGCGGCCGCGCGGACTGAGCGCCAGCCACAGACCCAGCACCACGCCCATCAGCGACAGCGCCGCCACGTACCAGGTGGGCGACAGCGGCGAGACGGTCATCATCAGCGAGACCAGAATCGGCGTGAAACCACCGAAGATGGCGTAGGCGACATTGTAGGAGAACGACAGCCCGGTGAAGCGCACTGCCGGCGGGAAGCCGCGGATCGCGATGCTCGGCACCGCGCCGACGATGCCGACGCTGAAGCCGGTCAGGCAGTAGAGCGGCACCAGCAGGCTGGGGTCCGAGTGCATGGTGGCCAGGAAGACCCAGTAGGTGATGCCCAGCAGAGCGCTCCACAGCACCAGGGTCACCCCGGCACCGATACGATCGACCATGTAACCGGACACGATGCAGCCGATGCACACCGCCACGATCGCCAGACTGTTGGCGGAGAAGGCGGCGGCACGAGTCAGCCCCTCAAGCTCTGCGATCAGGCTCGGTGTCATCAGGATCACCACCACGATGGCGGCGGTCAGCACCCAGGTGACGGCCATCGCCACGGCAATCGCCGGACGCTGTTCACGCAGGATCATCTTCAAGGGCAGCTCGGCGGCCAGCGCCTTCTTCTGCTGCATCTCGGCGAAGACCGGGGTCTCGTGCAACCAGCGACGCAGGTAGACCGAGAACAGCCCGAACACGCCACCGATGATGAATGGAATCCGCCAGGCGAAATCACTCACCTCTTCGGGGGTATAGACACTGTTGATGGCACTGGCCATCAGCGAGCCCAGCAGGATGCCGCCCACCAGCCCCATCGACAGGGTGCCGCAGGCCAGACCATTGTGACGCGGTGCGACGTGTTCGCTGACGAACACCCAGGCCCCCGGCACCTCACCGCCGACTGCCGCACCCTGGAAGATGCGCAGGATGATCAGCAGCAGCGGCGCCCACATGCCGATGACGGCATAGGTCGGCAGCATGCCCATCAGCAGGGTCGGCAACGACATCATGAAGATGGACAGCGTGAACATCTTCTTGCGACCCAGCGTATCGCCGAAGTGGGCCATGATGATGCCGCCCAGCGGGCGCGCCAGATAACCGGCGGCGAAGATACCGAAGGTCTGCACCTGACGTAGCCATTCGGGAATGTCGGGCGGGAAGAACAGCTGACCGACGACGGTGGCGAAGAACACGAAGATGACGAAGTCATAGAACTCGAGGGCGCCGCCGAGTGCGGACAGGCCAAGTACCTTGATATCACCACGCTTGAGCGAATTTTCGTTGGGCAAATCGTGGGCAGCGGTGGCTGAGCCCGCTGCGGGGACGGAATCGTTCATGGATCTCTGTGTTAGCGGGGGCTGGTGTCCAGCGATGGTCAAGAGTGATTCACGCGTCGCGCATCTTGTTGTCGTGTCGTCTTTCAGCACAAGCCTCGCAGACGCCACGGTCAGGCGTTCTAGCGAGCGCAATGGCGGAAAGCACCGGGGTTGCCCCGGGCGTGGCGATGGTGCGGAATCCTGCCAGCGTACGCTGCATCACTGTATTGCGAAAAACACAATATTGCTCGATGCAGTCATGCGTCTCATGTAACGCACCCAGAGTAGCAAACACGTCCGTGGCTGGGTAGCGCCCGCTCACGGATTACGGGCGGTTTCTGCAGCGAGGGGCACGAAATGTCGCAAGCGCGCGAAGAGACATGAAAGCCCGGCCAGGCAGATCAGGCACGAAAGACGCAGACGAAACACCCCGGCGCCTGAACAGGCCGACCGGGGTGATGGGAAGTCGTCGGGAGACACACAGGTGCATTGGCGAGGTGAAGGTGGCGCATCGACGTGAGCGATGCCCTTCTCGGGGCAGCTTCAGCTGCAGTAACCCCAGCCTTCTAGGCGATGACGGATATCCTCGACCCGCTGACGATTCTTGCCGAGGTCGGAATGTCCCATGCGTGACACGCTGCGTACATGACAGACGCCTTCCTGTTCATTGCAGACGATTTCCACGTCATCGACGAAGCCCAGCAGGGGCGTGTGGAATTCCGCATGCAGATAACCGTCATCCGTACTGATGATTTCCGCATGCCCCATGGATTCGATGATGCTGTGCATCTTCTCCATCGCGCTCAGGCAACAGTCCGTCGGCATCGGGAGCGGCGCTACGTAATGCTTGCTGTCGGAGGCCTGGGAGCTGACCCCGTTGGGGGTACTCGGGGCTGGTGCCAGCAGCCCATCATGCAGGCCGAGGTTATCGGGGCGAGGTGAGGCAAAAAGACCGTGGCGCATTGCGATTCCTTCCTGTCATCTCTGGGCATCGGCAACGGCTTCCCATGTTGCCGGCCTGATTGTTGTTCATTGGTCGTCCATCGATTCCTGCCTTTCTGAAGCCACCCTGACGCTGCCATCGCCGGGGCATGTCGGATTTCGACACAGGCCTCGACTTTCAGCGTAGCGACTTTTGTCGATTTTGCCCGTGAACGGGATTGATCCAGATCAACTGCCTGAAAATGCGCTCCAGATGCACGACACATGATGCCCTCCCCTTCGCCCGACCAGACGCAATCCGTACACTGAGCACATCCAGACTCGGACGTCAGCTCGACCGGGTTCGTGATTCTCCTTCTGACACCGCAAGGAACGCATCGTGAGCTTCCGCTTTCTGCATACCTCGGACTGGCATCTCGGCCAGAGCTTCCATGGCCAGAGTCGCCATGTCGAACATGCCGCCTTTCTCGACTGGCTGCTGGCACGGCTCAAGTGTCTGACCCCGGACGCCCTGCTGATCGCCGGTGATCTGTTCGATGTGGTCAATCCGAGCCTCGCCGCCCAGGAGCTGCTCTACGACTTCATCGTGCGCGCCCACGAGCAGGACGCGGCGCTCGAGATCGTGATGATCGCCGGCAATCACGATTCCGGCTCGCGCATCGAGCTGCCAGCCGCCCTGCTGGCCCGCCTCAAGACCCATGCACTGGGCCGTGTGCGCTGGGTCGATGATTCTGCCGACGGAGGGGATGCCCACCATCTCGACTGTCAGCATCTGCTGGTGCCGTTGCATGATCGTGACGGCAAGCGCCGCGCCCTGTGTCTGGCGGTGCCCTTTCTGCGCCCGGCCGAGGTCACCGGCCTGGGAGCTGGCGAGGATGAGTCGCAGGACGTGAACAAGCCTGAGCGCACCCGCAGCGAGGCCTATCGCGCGGGAGTGGCCCGTGTGCACGAGCAGCTGGTCAGCGCGGCGCGTGCCGCCCGCCAGCCCGGCGAGGCGCTGATCGCCATGGGGCACGCGCACATGCGAGACGGCGAGGTCTCCGAGAACAGCGAGCGTCCGATCCTGATGGGAGGCGAAGAGGCGCTCTCGACCAGCCTGTTCCCCGACGACATCGCCTATGTAGCGCTCGGCCACCTGCATCGTCCGCAACGCGTGGGCGGCCAGGAGCGTATCCGCTATTGCGGCACGCCGCTGGCGATGGACTTCTCCGAGGTCGATTACGGTCACCGCGTGCTGGAGATCACTCTCGAAGACGAGACGCTCGCGGGCGTCGAGGAGCATCGCGTGCCCTGCCATGTCGCGCTCACGCGCATCGGGCCTGCACCGCTGACCGAGATCACCGCCCAGCTCACGGCGCTGGTCGCCGAGGCAGACCGTGAACTCGAGCCGGCACGCTGGCCGTGGCTTGAGGTAAGCGTGCAGCTGGAAGCGCCCGTCATCGACCTGCGCGCGCGCATCGAGGCACTGCTGGAAGACGCGCCGCTGCGGCTGATCAAGCTGGTCACCCGCTATCCGGCGCCCAGCGCCGAGAATCGCGCGCCGAAGGGCGTGAAGCTCGATGAGCTGGGACCGATGGGGCTGTTCGAGCGCCACTATCGCGCCACCTATGACAGCGAGCCGGCCCCGACGCTGATCGAGGATTTCGCCCAGCTGCTCGAGGAGGTCGAGATCGCGCGTGAGGCACGCCTGGCAGGGGAACCGAGCAAGGCCACCAAGCCCGGTCGCCAGGCCGACAAGACAGCCTCGGCAGACAAGGCCAAGGGAGGTCAGGCATGAAGATCCTCGCCCTGCGCCTCGACAACCTGGCCTCACTGGCCGGCGCGCATGAAGTCGACTTCGAGAAGGCGCCGCTGTCCGATGCGGGCCTGTTCGCCATCACCGGACCCACCGGGGCCGGCAAGAGCACGCTGCTCGATGCCCTGTGTCTGGCGCTCTACGGCACCACGCCACGCCTGCGCCAGACCCCGAGCGGCGGTCAGCTGGAGGATGTCGGCGAGCATCAGCTGACCCTCAAGGACCCGCGCAGCCTGCTCCGGCGCGGCTGCGGCGAAGGCAAGGCCGAGGTGGACTTCATCGGCCGCGATGGCCTGCGCTATCGCGCCGGCTGGACGGTCAGCCGCGCGCGCGGCAAACCCGGCGGGCGCCTGCAGAACGCCAAGCAACATCTCCAGCTGCTGCCCACGGCCGATGACACCCAGTCAGCTCAGACCCTCAATACCACCAGCAATGACGCCAAGGCGTTGATCATCGACAGACTGGGACTGAACTTCGAGCAGTTCACCCGCGCCGTGCTGCTGGCCCAGAGCGAGTTCAGCGCCTTCCTGCGCGCCAACGACAACGAGCGCTCGGAGCTGCTGGAGAAACTGACCGACACCGGCCACTACTCCGATATCTCGATCGCCGCCCACGAGCGTGAGCGCAGCGCCCGCGAGGCCGTCAACGAGCTCGAACGCCAGCTGGATGGCCAGCTGCCGGCAAGCCCGGACGAGCGCCAGGCACTCGAGGATGAGGTCCGTCTACGCCAGACGGCCATGACCCGCCTCAGCGAACAGCATGATGCGCTGACGGCCTATCACCAGTGGACCACCACGGCGGGCGAGCTCGAACAGGCCCTGGGTCAGGCGCAGCTTGAACAGAAGGAGGCTCACGCCGCCAGTGCTGCGCTATCCCGTCAGCGCGAGCAACTCAGCGCTCTGGAAGCCCTCGCACCGATTCGCCCTGCCCTGCTGCGCCTCAAGGCGATCTCGCCGCAGCATGCCCAGCTGACCACGCAGCTCACCCGAGTACAGCAACAGCTCGGCACTCTGTCACCACGCACCGAGCAGGCCCGGGCCGACAAGCAGGCCGCCGATGAACGCATGCAGCGTTGCGAGACCTGGCGTGGCGAGCAGCTGCCCAAGCTGGAAGAGGCCCGTCAGGTGGCCTCGCGTCTGGCACAACAACGCGAGACACATGTCAGCCAGCAGAGTGAGCAGCAACGCCTGCGCGACACGCTCGGCCACCATCAGCAGGAGCTGGAGACACAGGATCGCCAGCGCCAGCAGCTGGATCAGCAACTCCAGCAGCTGCAGGCGACGCTGGTCGACGAGTCCGGTCAGCCGCTGAGCGATGCCGAAGACCATCGGGACCAGCTGCAACGTCAGCGCGATGCATTGCTGCAGCTGAAACCTGTGCTCAGTGAGCAGATCAATGGCCTGGCCCGCCGTGATGAGGTCCAGCAGCGCCTTGTCGAGCTGGAGCAGCTGCTGCCTCGGCAGCAAGAGGCGTTGCGCGATGTGGCTGCCCGGCAGGCCCAGGCATTGCAGGCCCGTGATCAGGCGCGCCACGAGGAAGACGCCGAGCGCCGCCAGCAGGAGCAGGAGCGTCTGGCACGCAGCGACAACGTGATGGCGCTGCGCCGTGGGCTGGTCCATGGCGAGGAATGTCCGGTATGTGGCAGCCATGAGCACCCCGCCGCCGGCCAGGCCGCGCCGGCCGAGGCGCTGATCGCGCAGCTGGAACAGCAGGCCCGCGAGCGCCTTGAACAGCGCCGACAGGCCACGGCCACCGCGCAGCACGCCATGGAGGCGGCCAGTCACGAGCACGCACGTCTCGAGCAGCAGCTCGGCTACCTGCAGCAGGAACAGGCGCAGCTGCACACGGAGCGGCAACATCTGCAGCAGCAGGCGCAGACCTGTCAGTCGAATCTGACCGACATTCTGGCTCGGCATTCGCTGTCAGAGCAGCCGCTGCTTGAGTCCCTGCCCCAGCTGCCTGCCGCACGAGCACTGGAACTGATCGAGCAGCGCCTTGGCGAACTGGACGCCCGTCAGAACGCGCTGGTGACGACGCTGCGTCAGCTGACGCCGCTGCGGGAGCAACGCCAGGCACTGGCGACACGCCACGCCACGCTGACGACGCAATGCCAGCATGGCGAAGCGCAGCTTCAGCAGTGTGAGGCACGCATCGCGGCGCTGGCGAGCGAGATCGAGCAGCTGAGCGGCACGCTTGCCCAGCAGCTGAGCGCAGACCCCAGGCGACAGCATGCCAGCGTGAGCGACTGGTCCGACTGGGTCGAATCGCTGACCACCCGCATGCGCAATGAGCAGGAGGATGCGCGTCAGGCGCTGCAAGAGCTGAGCGACCAGCAACAGCAGCTGACGCAGCAGCAGGCCAACCTGCAGCAACGCCAAACGGAGCTGCAAGAGGAGCAGCGCGCGCTCGACAGTGAACGCGCGCATTGGCAGGCCGAGAACCCTGGCCTGGATGACGCGCGTATCGAGGAGTTGCTGGCCGTCGAGGATCACGACCTGCAGGCACTGCGCCAGCAACTGCGTACCGCCCACGAGCGAGTCGCACGCGCGGATGCCCTGTGTGAGGAGCGCAATGCGCGTCAGCTCAAACACTGGCAGGCCGCTCGGACCTCCGACTGGCAGGCAGCACTCGAACAGCTGGC
The DNA here is from genome assembly GCF_027947415.1 of Cobetia sp. MMG027. Classification (NCBI taxonomy): domain Bacteria; kingdom Pseudomonadati; phylum Pseudomonadota; class Gammaproteobacteria; order Oceanospirillales; family Halomonadaceae; genus Cobetia; species Cobetia sp. MMG027. The sequence continues at coordinate 308,334 of NZ_JAQJIO010000003.1, read as the reverse complement.
AGCGCCCGCCGAGGACACGACTGGAGACGATACGCAGGCAGACGGTACCGCGGGAGACGGTGCATCAGGAGCTGAAGAGCTCGGCGTCATTCGCGGCCAGGCCAAGCAGGCATTGGCATTGCATGCTGGTCTGCAGGCCCGCTTGCAGGAGGCCCCGGAAGAAGGAGCCGCTGGCACACTGACGGATGCGCCGCCAGGGCCCGAGGACGACACCCGCGAGCTTGGCGAGGCGCTGGCCAGTCTGATCACGGCACTCAAGGCACCGCTCGATGCCGTGCGCGAGGCCCATCAGACGGCACAGGCGGCGATACTCAATGATGATCAGCGCCGCAGTGGCAGCGCCGCGCTTGCCGAGCGTCTCGCAGCCGCGCGTGCCGAACATCAGCGCTGGGGGGCGCTGTCGGAGCTGATCGGCAGCGCCAGCGGCGCCAGGTTCCGCACCATCGCCCAGGCCTTCAATCTCGAGCGCCTGATCGAGCATGCCAATCTGCACCTGACCAATCTGACACGTCGCTATCGTCTGGCCCGCGGCGCCAGCCCGCTGGGGCTGGTGGTGGTGGATACCGAGATGGGGGACGAGCTGCGCAGCGTTCACTCGCTGTCCGGCGGCGAGACCTTCCTTGTCTCGCTGGCACTGGCGCTGGGCCTGGCGGGCATGGCTTCCGGCGAGCTGCGCATCGAATCGCTGTTCATCGATGAGGGCTTCGGCAGTCTCGACCCGGATTCGCTGGCGCTGGCGATGGAGGCATTGGATGGCCTGCAGGCCAGCGGCCGTCGCGTCGGGGTCATATCGCATGTGGCCGAGATGCATGAACGCATTCCGGTGCGTATCGCGGTGCGCCCCTCGGGCAACGGTCAGAGCCGTCTGGAGATCGAAGGCTAAGCGTCGCCAGGCCTCGCAAAGACAGATAACGCAGAGACAGATAACGCGAAGACAGGTAATGCGAAGCTAGGCATCACGGAGCCGCTTGAGACGCCGGCTGGCAAGCTGATCCGCCAGTCGGGTCGGCTCGGGCAGCTTGGTCTTGCCCAGACAGTGCAGGGTCATCGAAAGCGCCGTCTCCAGATTCATGCGCTGGCCCGGCGAGACGAACACCGGCTTGACCTTCGCCCGTGAGCGCAGCACGGCGCCCAGCTGGCTGCGCTGTTCGCGTCTGGGCAGCGCGGTGTCCTCGATGATGCCGAGCTCGGCATCCGCCTCGCGTAAGCGATCCGTCAACGCGACCCAGTCACCACGCGCATCGCCCGGCTCACCATGCTTGCCGCACAGACGCTTCTTGGCCACTCCGAAGGACGGCAGGTCACACCACAGGCCAAGATGCGCCGCCACGCCCAGGCGGCGCGGATGGGCGATGCCATGACCGTCCACCATCAGGCATTCGGGCGGCCGCTCGAGTGCCTCAATGGCGGCGATGGCAGCGGGCAGCTCCCGAAACGACAGCAGGCCCGGAATGTAGGGCATGCGGGTCGGCTGACGGATCAGCTGTTGCTCAAGGGGTTCCAGGGTCGCCAGATCCAGCGTCACCACCGCCGCACGTGTCACCTCGCCTGCATCCTCGAAGCCGATATCGACCCCCGTGATGGTCGCCGGCCAGTCCTCGGGGCTTGCTCCCCAGAGCGGCGTCAGCGTCAGTCGCGTCGCCATTTCGCGTTGCTTGGCGACGGCGTCGGCAGGGTCGAGATTCCAATCGTGCAGTGCTGTCGTCCACTCACTCATGCACTTACTCATGCATTCCCTCACGGCGGTTGCGGGTCTCTCCCTCTCAGATGCTATCGATCGCCCTCACCTTCAAGTTGCTTGCCCAATGAACGCAGCACCTCCGCCGCCTGGTTGCGGAAGCTGTCCAGCCCGTTGCCGACCTCTCCCATGCTGCGTTCCAGCTGACGCGAGAGCCGATTGGAAAGCGGTTGATCCGCGCGTGCCGCCAGCTGCTCTAGCGTCATGTCGAGCACCAGGCGGTAGCGGATGTCGCCGGGGGCCGTGGCGGCGAGCGGATCACTGACGGCTTCACGAGTGAAGCGCGTGAAGTCGATGCTGGCCGCCTTGTCACCGCCTTCCGGACGGATCAACAGACGATGGATCTGGCCACGCGTATCACTGAGCACATCCTCGACCCGACCCAGCACCTCGCCCTGCGGCGTGACCACCGGTGACAGCCGCAGGGCCTCCAGCGAGACCAGCGGGACGCGAATCTCCGGCGTGGCGCTGCTGGCGGGCATGCCGGACTCGGCGTGGGCCGCGCTGAGCGACAACCAGGGTGTCGCCAGCAGAGCGCACAGTATCAGCTGGCGGGCGGGCGCGGCCTTCAGGCCACGGCGCAGGGCATCGAGTGAAGAGATCATGTGGGCATCCTCGGGAAATGATGGACGGTGGACGCTCCACCGCTATGCCAGAACAGGATACCAGCCCCTGTGGCGCCTTTCGTCCAGGCACAAAAAAACCGGCACCTCGTGAGAGGTACCGGTCTTTTCAGAAGCCGTGGCCAGCACTGTGTTCAGCGCCGGCCAGACTCAGGCCTGATCAGGCGCGACGACGGTCGTCGTTGCCACCTTCACGGCGCTGCGGACGAGCGCCCGCACCGTCTTCTGCCAGTTCCAGCGGACGGCCAGCGACGCGAGCGCGCGCCATCTTGGACACGATGCTGGTCGGCAGACCGCTCGGCAGTTCCACGACACTGTGCGTGTTGCGGATGTCGATGCGACCGATGCGCGAACCTTCGATGCCACCTTCGTTGGCGAGAGCGCCAACCAGCTGGCCCGGCTTGACGCCGTCACGATGGCCGACGGCCACACGGTAGAGCTTCATGCCTTCACGTGCGACCGGCGCAGAGTTGCGACGCTCACCACGTTCCGGACGCTCGCCGCGCTCAGGACGCTCGTTGCGACGCGCACCCGGCTTCGGCAGGGACTGGATCGGTGTCTCTTCGGCGCGAGCCATCTTGACGAAGACCGCGGCCAGCTCGACTGGATCATGACCTTCCTCGATCAGGCTCTGCACCAGGGCGCGGTGGCCATTGGAGCTGCTGCCCAGGGCTTCGACGACGCGAGCACGGAAGGCCGCGTCACGGTGAGCACGGATCTCTTCTTCGCTCGGCAGCTGGCGTTCGGTGATGCGCTGGCCCAGGGCCTGCTCCATCCAGCGAACCTTACGCATCTCGCGACCGCTGACGAAGGTGATGGCGCGACCTTCACGACCGGCACGACCAGTACGGCCAGTACGGTGCACGAAGGATTCGCTGTCACCCGGCAGGTCGTAGTTGAAGACGTGGGTGATACGCGCCACGTCCAGACCACGAGCGGCGACGTCGGTCGCGACCAGCACGTCGACCTTGCCACGCTTCAGACGCGTCACGGTACGCTCACGCAGGGACTGGTCCAGATCACCGGACAGTGCCGCAGCGGAGATACCGCGAGCCATCAGCTGCTCGACGACGGTGGTACAGGCGGCACGAGTCCGCACGAAGACGATGGCGGCATCGACGGTCTCGACTTCCAGCAGGCGAGACAGCGCTTCCAGCTTGGCGCCGCCTTCGACACGCACCATCATCTGCTCGATGGTGGAAGCGGTCTTGGATTCGGACTTGATGGCCACCTTGATCGGGTCAACCAGGTAACGGTTGACGATACGCTCGATCTCGGTCGGAAGCGTCGCGGAGAAGAACACGCGCTGTGCTTCCTTCGGGGTATCGGCGACGACGCGCTTGACGTCATCGATGAAGCCCATGCGCAGCATCTCGTCGGCTTCGTCCAGCACCAGGGCGGACAGGCCGTCGAGCTTCAGGCTCTTGCGATCCAGGTGGTCGATGACACGACCCGGAGTCCCGACGACGATCTGGGCGCCGCTCTTCAGGCTGCGCATCTGCTCGCGGTAGTCCTGACCACCACAAAGGGTGGCAACTTCCAGGCCACGCATGAACTGGCCGTAACGAGTGAAGTTGACAGCGACCTGCTGAGCCAGCTCACGGGTCGGAGCCAGCACGAGAACCTGCGGCTCGCGGCGGTCGAGGTCCAGACGGGTCAGCAGCGGCAGAGCGAAGGCCGCAGTCTTGCCGGTACCGGTCTGGGCCTGACCGATCATGTCACGGCCATCGAGCAGGCTCGGGATGGTCTGGGCCTGGATGGGGGACGGTGTTTCGTAGCCCAGCTTCTCGAGAGAGGTCAGGACGGCAGGCAGCAGGGCAAGATCGCTGAAGCGATCGACGACGGAAGTCGTGGTCATGTATATCTCACACCTAAATGGCTACAAGTGAAGCTTGTAGCTGAAGAATGGGTCGGCTTGAACCGACACGAAGCGTAAGGGCTCCGTCTGGCGATGCCGTCAGGCACGAGGCGCTGGCATCATCAGAAAAAACGTACGAGTGCTTGGACGTCTTGGCATGGACGGGCCCGGGTTGCTCTGATGGCAGACGCATTTCCGCTATCAGGCACAACGCTGCGGCGACCGTACAGCAACCAGAGGCTCTCCACTTGAGAGTCTCGGGGCGCTCCATCATGCACACTGTGGACTGGGACGGGTCTTGCGTCGCGGCGGCCGGACATCGAAGGATCGAGGGGTCACGGAGGGCTCGGGGCAAGCTACGCCACTCGGTCCGGGAGGCGCGAAATTACCGTCTGAAGGCCTGTCAAGAAAGGCGATCACCGGCTTCGGCTACTCAGGATGGTGGGTCACTACATGCGAGGAGCTGGCATTCTAGCAGTCCCTCGCGCATTCTGCATCCTTTCTTTTGACCTTGGTCGCAGGCCAGGCGTCTATCGGCGCAGGCCACACTCGCCAATTCCCTCTGACAGGAGACGGCATGACTGACGTGCAAGACCCCACCACCCCCTCACCCGCCGAGCCCATCACCACGCTGTGGGTCGATGCTGACGCCTGCCCGCGCGCGGCGCGCGACATCCTGGTCCGCGCCGCGGAGCGGACCGCGACCCCCACCTGGTTCGTGGCCAATCATCAGGTGCCGCTGCCACGCTCGGTGCATGTCAAGGCGCTGTCCGTCCCTGCCGGTGCCGATGCGGCGGACCAGTTGATCGTCGAGCGCGCCCGGCCCGGCGACATGGTGATCACGTCCGACCTGCCGCTGGCGCTGGAGGCGATCGAGAAAGGTGCCCTGGTGATGACGAGCCGCGGCGAGACACTGGATGCCAACAACATCCGCGCCAAGGTTCAGATGCGCGATTTCATGGAGAGCATGCGTTCCAGCGGCGAACACACCGGCGGCCCCTCCGCCTATGGCCAGCGCGAGCAGCGCGACTTCGGCAATGCGCTGGACCGCTGGCTGGCCAAGGCCAGACGAACCAGGCCGTGAGGCCGAACGCCTCGTCCCGGCAGCGATGGCTTCAGTGGTGGCGGCGAATGCCCTGCCCTGTCAGGCGCTCACGATCATGCGGTGCCTCGAGATCCAGCATCGGGCCGAGGGGCACGATACCGGTCGGATTCACCGCCAGCTGACTGCCGTAGTAGTGGGTCTTGATCTGCGCGAGATCGCAGGTCTCGGCGACGCCCGGCCACTGGTACAGCTCGCGCAGGTAATTCGAGAGATTGGGATAGTCACTGATGCGGCGCTGATTGCACTTGAAGTGGCCGTGATAGACGACATCGAAGCGCAGCAGCGTGGTGAAGAGGCGGATGTCCGCTTCGGTCAACCACTCACCGACCAGATAGCGCGAGTCGGCCAGACGGCGTTCCAGTGAATCCAGGCAGGCGAACAGCGCGGTGAAGTGACGCTCATAGGCCTGCTGGCTGGTGGCAAAACCGGTCTTGTAGACGCCATTGTTGACCTTGTCGTAGATCTCGGCATTGAGAGCGTCGATCTCGCCGCGCAGGTCCTCGGGAGAGAAATCCAGGTCATTGCCGGTCAGCGGATCGAAGGCGTCGTTGAAGATGCGCACCAGGTCAGCGGATTCGTTGTTGACGATGCGCCCCGCCTTGCGATCCCACAGCGCCGGTACGGTGACACGGCCGGTGTAGTGCGGGTCAGTCATGGTGTAGAGCTGATGGTGGTAGCGCACGCCGTTGATCGGATCGCCACTGGAGCCCTCTTCCTCGAGATAGCTCCAGCCATGTTCCAGCATGTAGGGGCTGGTGAAGGACATGCCCACGACCGGCGTCAGTCCCTTGAGAGAGCGCATCACCAGCGCACGGTGGGCCCACGGACAGGCCAGCGAGACATAGAGATGATAGCGCCCGACTTCGGCGGGCACGGCAGACTGGCCGTCAGGGCCCTGCTCGGCCGCACCTGGGGGTACGACCCAGTCACGCAGGCTGGCACTCTCGCGCTTGAATTCCCCGCCATTGCTGTCGGTATCGTAACCACGGTTCTGCCAGGTGCCATCGACCAGTAAGCCCATGAGGAAATGTCCTGTCATGCAAGGTGAGGATAGCCATTCAAGGGATCGCAGAGGAGCCATGGTCCCCGCACGCAACGAATGACGCCTCTTTGACAGGTGGTAGCGCCCAGAGGCTTTTCCAATCCCCAGCCGCTTCCTCATGTGGCTCAGGAGTGCTTCACCCCCCTTGAACGCTGTGATGCAGCTGCTCGACCATCGCACGCACGCCAGGGCCGGCGCTGTCGGCATCGGGCAGGTAGAGATGAATGTCGATCTCACGCTCGCCGCCGTTGAGCAAGGGCAAGGGCACGAGTGCCCCCTGGGTCAGCGCCTGCGAGATTCGTGAACGCGGCAGCCAGGCAAAGCCCAGGCCACGCTCGGCGAGATCGACGGACGTCGCCAGATGACTCACCGTCCAGCGCTCCTCTGCCTTCAGCCAGCCGGCATCCATGCCTGTCGAGCGACTGCTGTCGCGCACCACCAGCTGCCGATGCTGTTCGAGGTCACGCAGATCCAGCGGCCGTCCCAGCGCATGCAGGGGATGCCTTGGCGCCGCTACCGCCACGAAGGTTTCCCGCACCAGCAGGCTACCAAGCTGCCCTTCCTGTGGCAGCGCGCTGACCAGCAGATCGACCTGGCCGGCATCCCAGAGCTCACTGCCACCCGTCAGGGTGGTTTCGTGCAGCTGTATCCGTACCTGGGGATAGGCCGCGGAGAACCCCTCCAACGCACGGGCCAGCAGGTCCGAGGGAAACAGCTGATCCACGGCCAGGCTTATCTCGCTCTCCATGCCTTGTGACAGCGCCTGGGCCACATCCTCCAGCGCGCTGGCACTCTCGATCAACTGGCGTGCGCGACGCAGGAGCATCTCGCCGGCCTCGGTCAGGCGCACGTTGCGCCCCACCGGCTCCAGCAACGGCACTCCCAGCAACGCCTCCAGGCGATGCACCGCATGATTGAGCGTGGAGGGGCTCTTGTGCACGGCCTCGGCGGCTCGGGCAAAACTGCCATGATCGACCACGGCGGCCAGCATCTGCCATTGGGCCAGAGTCACTCGAGACGACATCGGACATTCTCCACTGATTTCCTGTTGCCACGCGGGCGCACGAAAGGCGAGACAGGGCGACACGAGCGACGCCACCCTGCTGTCCCTCTGGACAATCTTCGCCCCCTTCAGAGATCTCATGTTGCGACGCCAGAGCATCATGTGCCAACACGTTCGCCACTCTGCGTCACAATCCTCTGACAACAGGACGCTATCCTCGTGATGTACGCACTGACTTGCAGAATATTTCGACGAAGTTACAAAATTTAACAGCAAGCAGATATTACTGTGAGAACAGCGTTTCTTAAGCAAAAATGGCGGGATTTTCGACTGTCCTCATAAAACAGACACCGCTAGCACGACCCCTGATGATCAAAACAGGGTTGAATTCCTAATACTGGACATGTGTCCAGCCTATCGAATGCGCAAAAGCTTGGTTAAGGTTCGGATGCGAATCTGTCGTCTTCTGTTCTGTTCACTTCATCACATCATCGGTCAACTATGCTGCGAATCCTTCATTCGCTCCCACGCGTGCACAAGTATCTTCTTTTACCTGTTGCCACAATGGTCACCGTGCTGGGCGCTCACAAGCTTCTTGAAACTCTGGACTCTCAAGAGATCTCACCTGCCTCTCGCCACCTCGCCATCGACCTGGCCAATGCCAGCTCGGAGGTGACGAACGCATTGCCGGTTGCCATCGCGCACGCGCAACAGACGCCTGCTCCGCTGGCCACGGCCAGTCTTGATGCGGGGCATCAGGCACTGAGCGCAGCTGGCGAGGTGCCGCTCTCCGCGCTGACGCCGAGTGAGGTCATCGATGTCGACTTCGACATGCCGGTGATGTTGACCGACGCCAACTACCCTGCCGGTGAAGCTGAGCCCGGCCCGATCGTGGCACTGGCACCTTCTGCCGTGAAGACGGCCGAGGCGGTGATCGCCACCGCGACCGATGAGCAGGCCGGCGGGACCTCCTACGATGATCTGTCCGTCGATCCGGTCGAGCTGGGCGAGAGCCCGACGCTGCAGACCGAACTGGCAGCCAAGGAAGTCTATGTCCCGGAATGGCAGACCTACACCGTTCAGGCGGGCGACACCTTTGCCGTGATGGCGGAGCGTTCTCTGGGGCTCGGCTATCGCGAGACCACCCGCATCATCAAGTCGCTGCCGGACAAGCGTGTGCTGACCCACTGGCGCATCGGTGACAGCCTCGACTACAAGCTCGACGAGGACGGCAACCTGCTGGCGCTGCGCATCATGAAGGATGCGCGTCGCGGCTTCATGGTCAAGCGTGACCCACAGCAGGATTCCTTCAGCGTCGCCAAGATAGAGAAGGCCACTCAAGCGACCCAGCGTCTGTTCGCCGGTACCGTCAGCGGCAGCTTCTCGCTCTCGGCGGAGGCCACCGGTCTTGGCGTGGCGGATGTCACCCAGCTGACCCAGGTACTGGGCAAGAAGATCGATTTCCGCCGCGATACCCGCAAGGGCGACAAGTTCCAGGTGCTGGTCGAGTCCGACATGATCGATGGCACCAGCACCGACTCGCGCATTCTGGCCGCGCGCTACGAGGGTACCCGCAAGTCATTGACCGTGGTGCGCAATGCCGCCGATGGCCGCTACTACACTCCGGACGGCAAGGGGCTCGACCCGGCCTTCAATCGCTACCCGCTGGCTCACAAGGCGCGCATCAGCTCGCCCTTCAACCTGAGCCGTCGCCATCCGGTCACTGGTCGCATCAGCCCGCACAAGGGCACCGACTTTGCCGTTCGCGTCGGTACACCGGTCCTGTCCACGGCTGATGGCGTGGTCGAACTGGTCGGCAACCATCCGCTGGCGGGCCGCTACCTCGTGCTGCGCATGGACAACGGCTACAAGACCCGCTACCTGCACCTCTCCAGACCCCTGGTCAAGAAAGGCGAGCGCGTGAAGATGGGCGAGAAGATCGCCCTGTCCGGCAATACCGGCCGCTCCACCGGCCCGCACCTTCACTATGAGGTGATGGTCAACAATCGTCAGGTCGATGCCATGCGCGTCCAGCTGCCGAACAACAAGTCACTGTCCGGCAAGGCGCTGGCCGCCTTCAAGCGTGAGTCACAGAACATGCTGGCCAAGCTGGAAGCCGCCGACAACACCGGCGCCATCGCCAAGGCATCGACGCCGACAGGCTCTGACGAAAGCTGATTCGCGCCACGCCCTGAAACGCAAGAGGCCCTCACCGACGTGAGGGCCTCTTGCGTTTCAGGGCGTGGCATCTCCGGATACCCCGGTGATGTCGTTACTTCTTGATACCCTTGTTGGCGGCCTGCTCCAGCAGCTCTTCGGCTTCACTGGACGCCCCCTCCTCGCGCATCCTGGCCACATCCGCATACAGGCAGACGTAAGTGCCGCACGAGGCGCAGAAGACCTTGTCTTCCGGATTGTGCACCTGAGAGACGCGCATCCGCTTGCTACCACAGTCGGGGCACGGCTTGGGGATACGCAGTTCCTCGGATAGATCGGACATGTAACAGCCTCCTGTGCAGTCTCTGGAAGGCATGCATCCGCGACGCAAGCCCGGGGAACGGGAAGTGCGCAGGATCCATGCGGTTGTGAAAGACATGGGGGCAGGCATCCTGCTTGCAACCCCATGGCGTGCTTGCCACCGAAGGTCGAGAAGAGCAGCTGTTAGGCGGCTGCCTGTCTCCTGCACACGACTTCCTTCCCGCTCGCGTCGTGTGCCAGGAACGCAAAGCCCCCGACGCGGGCGGGGGCTTTGCATTGAGCTGGAGACCTCAGGATGCGCGAACTCTCAAGCCGCGCTGATGCGTTCACCGCTGACGATGGCATCCTGACGATTTCTCGCGGAGTGCTCCAGAGGGCGTCGCTGCGCATGGGAGCGGGCACCATCTCGCGTCAGACGAAACTCTTCCTGGAGTGCCATCTCACGTGCTGCCAGTCGGAAGTCCCCCATGGAACACAGGACATGACCATTCGGGCATTTCAACAGGTGCTCATCGGGGAGATCACAGGCTGGCCAATGCAATGATTCATTGCACTCGGGGCAGCGAGGACCATTACTGGTCGGGATTGAAGTAGAAAACATGCGCGAACTCCTTTTCGGCGCAAGAGGTGACGTTGTCATGACCAGGCTCTCGATAAGGGGATCATGCAGACATGGCTCAGCATGCGTGCGCATGATGGAGACACGAGGCCGCAGACTCCATTGCACTTTATGTTAGAAATATCAGATTCCCTGCTGATGTCCCGGATATCTCGAGGCATCTCCAGCATGTCTCATCCGCGACAGGGCATCAGACGCGCCTCATTCTGGCAGGACAATCTTACAAACGAATAACACTCCCACGGATGATGCAGATCAAGGCTGTCTCGAAACACGCTGATTGCCTTGTCGGATGACACACAAAAAAATCCCGGCCAATGGCCGGGAAAACACTCTCAGGCAGAACAGGACCTGAATCGGGAGCCAACGCTCACCGAGGGGGTCGACCAGGACGCTGGACAGTCGCCAGCGGTATCACGAATTCATGTCGCCTCTGACAAGGCACTTGCTCGGGGCTACGGCAATGGACGATTGACCGAAAGGATGACGATTGCCGAAGCCTGACTCTCACATCTCACTGACCAGCATGCTGGACGACTGATGAATGCCGTATCACCTGCTGGCTGTCAGTGGGTAGAACATCTCAAGCCTGTGCATCAAGCTGCTTGATCACCTGGTTGGCCATCAAGGCAGGGTCGATGGTGGCACGCTTGCGAGCGCTGGCTTCAAGCCGGTCGCGCAGCATGAACCACACCCCGAGAAATTCGTCGCACTCGGCGCAGCTCACGATATCGTCATCTGCCGGGCTTTCTCCCAGATTGACGCGATTGCTGCCACAACGTGAACACTCCATGGGAACCTTGCGCACTGCGTTCATCTCGATGCCCTCCGCTGGATCCTTGATGAAAACTCTCACGGCCTTCCTCAATAGATTCGACCGTGACCTGCCAGATCTCGAGCAAGGAAAGGACGAGGGCTTGAAAAGCACGCTGCGGATCTCCATTCCCTCTCTTGGCGAGGCGTTCATCGTTGGCCTCGCTGCGCTCTGACACCCTCAAAGTTAGACACTTGAAAACTGCTGTACAAGTTTTTCTGAGTATCAAAACGTATCTGTATAGCTAACGTACACCCTGAACTTCCCCTCTTGAACTGCGATTACGCAGCGTTGATCCCCCTGCAGATGTCGATCTCACCACTGACGATCGTCACGCCCCGACCGTAACACTTCGCTACAAATTCAGTGATCGTGCAATGAAAACTGCAGGTACAGTGCGACATTCTCCTCCGCCAGCACGGATGACAGCGCGGTTGGCCGTCGATATTCACTGATGGACACCTCCATGCCTTGCCCTCCTGTTCTGCCGGCAGACCGCCGTAGCCCCGCCAGACGCCGGCATCTCGCTGGCCGAAAAGTGCACCTGATTCGTGACGAGCGCATGAACTACCGTACAAGTTTTTCCGCTCCCCCCTTGAAACTTGATCGCGTCATCTGAATCTTAGGAAGCATGGCTGCACGAGATGGCAGCCCGACATCGACCATGTCCTGATTGGCCCACCACTGCAGCACGCCACGCAGTCGCCGGCGGATTACATCAGGGCAGACGGCAACGAAGAATCGACACGCAAGGAGTACGGCATGAGCAAGATGAACCGCAAACAGATTCTGGGTGCGATCACCGCGACCACTCTGCTGACCACCTCCGGCCTGGCCATGGCCAATCCGCAGGGACTCTACTCCGCTGATGAACTGATGGATGCTGACGTCTATCTGCAGAACGACGACCAGCAAGTCGTGGGTGAAGTGGAAGATGTGCTGCTCGACGACAACATGCAGGTCGCCGCGCTGGTGGTCGAGAGTGATGAAGTGCTGGGCCTTGATGATCAGCAGTACGTGGTCGAGACCGGCAAGTTCACGCTGGAAACCCGTCAGGGTGACGACATCGACAATCTCGAATATCGCATTCATGTGAACATGGATGAGGCTCAGCTCAAGGAACAGCCGCAGTACACCACCGACTGGTGGCAGGACACTCGCAAGAGCGCGGCCGCTGCCTGGGATGAGACCAAGGACACTGCTGCCAGCGCTTGGCAGGACACTCGTCAGGCAACCGCCAATGCCCTGACCTCGGCAGGCAACGCGATCAGCGGTGCCGCCAATGACGCCCAGGATGAGATGGCAGACGAAACTCAGTGATCACCACTGACACCGAAGCGTCTTGCGCCATTCTCGTGGCAGTGACATGAAGGATTCGTCGCCGCCCGCAAGGCAGTGACATCAGAGCAGTCCTTTATGACGTTCGAGCCGACGCCCCGTCGCCACCTGGCACGGGGCGTTCTGGTATCTGGCGGTGCGAAGGCGAGCCGGAACGACTGACGTGCTGATGCGAGCCCATGCAACCGAGATCCCCGCCAGCGAAAGGCGAAGAGCCACGGAGGAGAGCCGAAAGCGGAAAACCATCGATCTGGCGAAACGGGCAGGCACAAAAAAAGCCGCCGATTGCGACCTGGCAGGCGCTACAGAAAAGCGCCTCGGGATGGTGGGCCCAGCAGGACTTGAACCTGCGACCAATCGATTATGAGTCGAGTGCTCTAACCAACTGAGCTATGGGCCCGGACAGCGCCGCTATGATAGCGAAAGCCAAAGCGTCAGGAAAGCCCGAAAACTCAACAACATAGACCTCGCTGGACACGAGCCGCCGTCACCGCCTCCGATCAGCCCCATCCCGCCTGCCACCCTGTCACGAACCCTTGCGCCACTGGCGTGTCCAATGCCTCAATGCGCCGCACAGAGCTCACCCTTCGTAGCGCCCAGCCATCAGGAGTCACCATGTCATTTCCCTTTCTTCGCTGGACCTCTTCCTTCCACAAGCGCCTTCGCGCCCCTATCAAGGCCCTCGCCCTGGCCGTTGCCATGAGTGGTATCGGCATCAGCGTGCCCAGCCAGGCAGCCTGGCAGCTGATCCCGGATGCCAGTGGCGCCACCGCCACGCTGACCGAACAGAAGGCGCAGGGCAATGTCGAGCACGTCCACCACCTGCGTGGGTTGAGCGGCACCGTCGGTGATGACGGCAAGATGAGCATTCCGCTCAGCGTCGGTCAGACCGACCTGCTGGACAAGGTCGGCGAGCTGCCGCCGTGGCTGTCAGGCGTCAGTCAGATGCGTCTCGCCACCCTGACACTGAATCTGGACCCCGTGGCTCTGGCAGCGCTGGAGACAGGCAGGACGACACGCATGCAGGTGCCCTTCACGGCCACCGATGGCAACCGCACTCACCGCGATGCCCTGCCCCTGAACGTGACCCGCGAGAGTGCCGACCGCCTGAGCTTCGCCAACGCCGAGCCCATGGCGCTGGACAGCGCGGAAGTCGCCAAGAACCAGGTCGGCAGTACCCTGCTTGGCCTGCTGGGCTATGGCAATCTGGTCGGCGATATTCCCATCACGCTGCAGGGCGAGATGCAGGACCGCTGATCCCCCGCCGGCGCCATCCTCCGTCGAGGTGCCCCTCTGCCAAGGACAGCCCTCTGACAAAGACCGACCTCTGACAAAGACCGCCCTTCGGGGCGGTCTTTGCATGTCTGAGCGCCACCGGAAGCCCCCGCCAGGCCACGTGCACGGCCCACTGACATCAGATAACAAAAATAATTCTCATTCATGGTTCAGAAATGCCAACCCTGTACGTCTTCCCTCATGAGAGAACGACAAACAAGAAGCATTCGCAAAAACATCATTCAGGATGGAACATCGTCACTCATGAAAGACTCCGCCACGCGACACCCGCATCAATCCCCATTGCTTTCACTGCCACGGCACCCGCTGGCACTGGCGATTGCCCTGAGCCTACCCTTCACCGGGCAGGCCGTGGCGGCCGACCATCGGGATGCTCAGGACGAGCAGCTGGATACCATGACGGTCACCACCACGGCGGCTACCAAGACGCAGACCGGTTACCTGGAAACTCCCCAGGCTGTCTCCACCATCACCCGTGATGACATCGACAAGCGCGCCGCCGAGACGGTGCAGCGTGCCGCGGACTATACGCCGGGCGTGTTCACCAATCAGATCGGTGCTTCCAACCGCTATGACTATCTGGTCCTGCGCGGCTTCTCCGATGGCAGTGTCAGCAACACCTTCCTGGATGGTCTGAAGCTGATGGGTGACTCGGGCTCCTACAGCTCGATGACCATCGACCCCTACTTCCTCGACAGCATCGAAGTCGTCAAGGGGCCGTCCTCCGTCCTCTACGGCCGCTCCTCGCCGGGCGGTCTGGTCGCGATGCAGTCCAAGCGCCCCGAGTTCCAGGACTCCGGCCAGGTGCGCTTCACCGTCGGTGACGACAACGAGCGCAGCGCGGCCTTCGATCTCACCGGCCCGCTGGACGACGAGAAGCGCATCGCCTATCGCCTGACCGGCCTTGCCAGCGCCGAAGACACCCAGGTCGATTCCGTCAGCGAAGAGCGTTATGCCTTCTCGCCGCAGATCACCATGGATGTCACCGACGACACCACCGTCACCCTGATGGGCTACTTCCAGAAGGACCCGGAAGGCGGCTACCACTCAGGCCTCCCCTACGAAGGCACGGTGGTGAGCCACGACGGCATCAAGCTCGGCAACGACTTCTACGAAGGCGACGAGGACTACGAGGAATTCGATCGCACCGAACGCATGCTCGGCTATGACTTCGAGCATCGCTTCAATGACGATGTCACCGCGCGCCAGAAATTCCGCTACCTGCGTTCCGACGTGGATCTCGAGCAGGTCTACGCCTATGGCTGGGCCTCGGATACCGAGCTGACCCGCTACTACTCCGGTGGCGAGGAAAGCCTGCGTGCCTGGACGGTCGACAACCAGCTGGAGACCCGCTTCTCCACCGGCGACATCGATCA
This sequence comes from Cobetia sp. MMG027, assembly GCF_027947415.1. Lineage (NCBI taxonomy): Bacteria > Pseudomonadati > Pseudomonadota > Gammaproteobacteria > Oceanospirillales > Halomonadaceae > Cobetia > Cobetia sp. MMG027. Next base: position 293,044 of record NZ_JAQJIO010000003.1, on the reverse strand, counting down.
CACCCTGCTGTTCGGTGCCGATTATCAGACCCGCACCAACGACGTGGACTGGGAATACGGCACCGCCAGCTCGCTGGACGTCACCAGCAGCAGCGATGCCGATGTCTCCATCTATGCCACCGAGAACCAGAAGCGTGAACTGGATCAGACCGGTGTCTACCTGCAGGATCAGCTCAGCTGGGGCCGCTGGAACCTGGCCGCCGGCCTGCGTCAGGACTGGGTCAACATCAAGAATACCGATCGCGACTACAACACCAGCAGTGAGCTGAACGACAACGAGATGAGCGGCCGTATCGGCCTGATCTACGGCTTCGACAACGGCATCTCGCCCTACGTCAGCTACTCCACGTCCTTCTCGCCGAACTCCTACACCGACGAGGATGGCGACCTGCTCGACCCGACCACCGGCAAGCAGGTGGAAGTCGGCATGAAGTACCAGCCCAACGGCACGCGTGATCAGTACAGCGTCTCGCTGTTCCGCATCAATCAGGAAAACGTCGCCTCCAAGGACCCGGAAGACAGCTACTACACGTCCTACGGCGAGATCGAGTCCCAGGGCCTGGAGCTGGAAGCCCGCACCCAGCTGACCCGCGACTTCGCGCTGCAGGCCGGTTACAGCTACACCGACGTGACCTATGCCAAGGCGGAAGATGGCACCGAAGGCAACGATGCCAATCAGGTGCCGAAGCACCAGGTCAGCGTCTGGGGTGACTACGCCTTCAACGAGGGCCCTCTGACCGGCCTGAATGCCGGCCTCGGCGTGCGTTACTACGCCGACATGTGGGCGGATTCCGAGAACACCGAGAAGGTCCCGAACTACGCACTCGTCGATGCCCTGGTAGGCTACGACCTGAGCCAGGTCGGCTGGAGCGGCACCAGCGTGCAGCTCAACGTCAGCAACCTGTTCGACAAGGAATACATCGCGTCCTGCTACAGCACCAGCTTCTGCTACTACGGTGCCGAGCGCAGCGTGACCGCGACACTGACCTATGATTTCTGATTCCTACACGTCCGCCGTCCGTCGATTCTGAATCGACCCGCATGACCCGCCGGCGGCAAGGATGTCGCCGGCACCATCGCCCTGAACCACTCATCATCTGATACCTCTGGCGTGTGCCGCACATGACATCGAGATTGCCCGACACAGGGGCGCTCGGTGACGACTCACTCTCTGCCGATGCCCACGGCAGGCGTGTCTGACCGCGCCAACCGCTTTGCCAACAACTTCACCAACAACAACGACCGCATCACGCGGCACTTGATGAATGTCCTGACTGGTCCTCGCTCCTGTGCCACCTGCCCTGGCTGGCTGCGAGTCTCTTCCAAGTCTTTATCTGCGAACATTCGCATAAGGTTATGTAATGCACAGCCTTCATGATTCCGCCGCCACCTATGGCGCGGCTGCAGGATCCCCCGCGTCTGCCCCCCAGGCCGCTGCCGCCGCGAGCTCCCTGTCCCGCTCGCCCAGCGCCGCCCTGTTCTCACCTGCCAACATGGATGCCTGGCAGGCCGGCATGCAACGCATCAGCAGTCTGATCGCCGAACAGCTCGAGAACGTTCAGCAACCCTTCAGCGGCATCACCCCGGAAGCCCTGCGCCCGGCCTTTGCCGAGCTGGATCTCGAGACGCCCCTCGAGAATCTGGAAGCGGGCCTGGAGGAGCTCCAGTCGCTCTACCTGAAGGATGCTGTCTATTTCCATCACCCGCGCTACATCGCACACCTCAACTGCCCGGTCGTGCTGCCGGGTGTCTGGGCGGAAAGCCTGCTCGGCGCGATCAATTCCTCCCTCGACACCTGGGATCAGAGCGCCGGCGGCACCCTGATCGAACAGCGCCTGATCGACTGGACCACCGAACGACTGGGCCTGGGTCCGACCGCGGACGGCATCTTCACCAGCGGCGGCACCCAATCCAACCTGATGGCGCTGCTGCTGGCGCGTGACGCGGTCTGCGAGAAGCTGCCCAACCACCCCGGCAACCAGACCCACGGCCTGCCGCCGGAAGCCGGGCGCCTGCGCGTCTTCGCCTCCGGCATCAGCCATTTCAGCCTGCAGAAGGCCTGTGCCCTGCTCGGCCTCGGCCACAACGCCGTCATCCCCGTCGCCGTGGATGAGCGTCGCCGCATGGACCCGATAGCCCTGCGTGAGGCGCTGGACAAGGCGCGCGCGGAAGGCCTGATTCCGATGGCCGTGGTCGGGACCGCCGGTACCACCGACTTCGGCAGCATCGACCCGCTGCAGGCCATCGGCCGTGAATGTCATGCACGTGGCATCTGGTTCCACGTCGATGGCGCCTACGGCGGCGGTCTGATCACCTCGCGTCGTCACGGTCACTGGCTCAAGGGCGTCGAGATGGCGGACTCCGTCACCATCGATTACCACAAGACCTTCTTCCAGCCGGTCAGCTGCAGCGCCTGCGTGGTGCGTGATCGCACCCAGCTGCGCCACGTCACCTATCACGCCGACTACCTCAACCCGGAACTCCAGGCCCGCGAGGGCACGCCGGATCAGGTCAACAAGAGCCTGCAGACCACGCGGCGCTTCGATGCGCTCAAGCTGTGGCTGACGCTGCGCCTGATGGGCGCCGATGCCCTCGGCGACATGCTCGATTGCGTGATCGACCTCACTCGCGAGGGCCATCAGCTACTCGCGGCGGCACCGGACATCGATGTCGTCCAGGCCCCGGAGCTCAGCACCCTGGTGTTCCGCTTCCATGACGCCAACGAAGACACCCTCAGCGATGCACAGTGGGACGCCCTGAATCGCGAGATCCGCAAGCGCCTGTCGCGCAGCGGGGAAGCCATCGTCGCCGCCACCAAGGTCTCCGGCCGTCAGTATCTGAAGTTCACGCTGCTCAACCCGGACACCACCCGCGACGACATCGCCGCGGTGGTCGAGCTGATCCGCCAGCATGGTCAGGCGCTGGTCAAGGCGCATCATCTCGCCGTCAGCACCACGGCCCAGGCAGGCCATGGCGCACCACTGGCCGACATTCCGGCCGCCAGCCGTCGCAGCCACACCACAGAAGCAAAGGAAAGCCGTCATGCATGACACCTCGACTCCTCACGTCACCGACACAGCTGAAACGCGCAATGAGGTGCTCGACTTCGTCGCCATCGGCATCGGCCCCTTCAACCTGAGCCTTGCCTGTCTGAGCGAGCCGCTGGAGGACGTGAACGGCGTCTTCCTGGAGCGCAAGGCCGAGTTCGACTGGCACCCGGGCATGCTGCTGGAAGACGCCAGCATGCAGACGCCCTTCATGGCGGACATGGTCTCGCTGGCCGACCCGACCAGCCACTTCAGCTTCCTCAATTATCTGAAGCTGCATGACAAGCTCTACAACTTCTACATTCGCGAAGACTTCTTCCTGCTGCGCCGCGAGTACAACCAGTACTGCCAGTGGGCGGCGCGCGAGCTGACCAGCCTGCGTTTCGATCACGAGGTCCAGGACATCCAGCATGTCGGCGACATCTATGTGGTGCGCGGCACTCGCCCCAGCACCGGCGAGGCCTTCACCTATCGCGCACGCAAGCTGGTGCTGGGCACCGGCACCCAGCCGTATCTGCCCGGCGCTGCCGATGCGGTACGCGGCGAGGTGCCGGTGGCGGGCAGCCGCGTGTGCCACAACGCCCACTACCTGGCGCGCAAGGACGAACTGACGTCCCAGCCGGCCATCACCATCATCGGCTCCGGCCAGAGCGCCGCCGAGATCTATCTCGACCTGCTGCGCGAGATCGACCAGCACGCCTACCAGCTCAACTGGATCACGCGCTCGCCGCGCTTCTTCCCGCTGGAATACGGCAAGCTGACGCTGGAGATGACGTCACCGGATTACATCGACTACTTCCATGCCCTGCCGCGCGAACAGCGCAACACCCTGCTGGCGACCCAGAAGGGCCTCTACAAGGGCATCAATCTCGAACTGATCAACGAGATCTACGACACCCTCTACGCCAAGCAGCTGCAGGGCGTGGTGCCCACCACCCTGATGACCAATACCGAGCTGACCTCGCTGACTCGCGAGAGCGCCGATGGCGACTTCAGCCTGGGGCTCTATCAGCGCGAACAGCAGCAGGCCTGGCGCCACGAGACCAGTGCCGTGGTACTGGCCACCGGCTATCACTACGTCGCCCCGCCCTTCTTGAAGAGCATCGAATCACGCATCCGTCGTGACGCCGAAGGCCGCTACGCCGTCGGGCGCTTCTACGCCGTCGATGCGCAGAGCACCGCAGACGCCGAAGGCAATGAAGGTGACCAGTCGCCCTTTGCCGGCGAGATCTTCGTCCAGAACGCCGAGCTGCATACCCACTCGCTGGCCGCCCCGGACCTGGGCATGGCCTGCTACCGCAACAGCTGCATCCTGCGCGCCATCACCGGGCGTGAGGTCTATCCCATCGAGCGACGCATCGCCTTCCAGAGCTTCGGCGCCCCGGGCGTTGAAAAGGGCAACGGCAACGGCTTCACGCCTCTTCCCGCCGCCCATCTGGCCTACGGCGAGACCGACCTGCATGCCAGTGCAGCCAGCGAAAAGACCGCCTCGTCCAGCACCGCCCCCACCGAGTCCTCACGCGCAGCGCAAGACCGGGAGACCACCGCATGAACATGCCCGTCGACATCACCACCACCCGTGCCAACGCCCACAGCGCCGCGACCCCGGCCCAGCAGATCTTCGGCGAGACATCACTGGACACCTCCCCGGCACTCGACCTGCTGAGCCCGGTACCCGGCACACGTTTCTCGCGCCGCTCGGTGGAGCTCGAACAGGCCCAGTCGCGCCTGCGCAAGCCGCAGGATGACAGCACGCCGGAGCGAGCGGAATTCGCGCTGCGCCCGCTGGATCTCGCCGCCGACATGGCGCTGGTGGACGAGTGGACCAGTGGCGCGCGCGCCAGCTTCTGGGGCATGAGCGAAGACCTGCTCACCACCAAGCACGATTTCTATCAGGGCCTGGAAGACAGTCGCCACGCCCAGGGCTGGCTCGGTCTCTACAACGACCAGCCGGCGTTTCTGGTCGAGCTGTATGACCCGGCACACGACCCGCTCGGCAAGCATTACGCCGTGCAGCCAGGCGACTTCGGCATGCACTTCCTCATCGCGCCGCGCAGCGATGACCAAGCCCCCATCAGCGGCTTCTCGCGTGCGGTGATCGAAACGATCATGGCGATGATCTTCGCCGGCCAGTTCCGTGACGAGCACGCCGCGGATACCGGTGAGGCAGTCCGCCCGGTCACTCGCGTGGTGGTCGAACCCGACAGCCGCAATACCGCCATTCACCCGCTGAATGCCGCCGTCGGCTTCGTCGATCACGGCCCGCTGGATCTCGACGGCAAGCCCGCGCGTCTGTGCTTCTGCACCCCGCAGGACTTCCGCGCCGCCCTGGCGAGCCGCAGCCCGCGACTGGATACCGCCATCACCGCCAATCCGGCGGCGGCCGGCCAGCATCTCACCGGGCCGGACTGGCAGCAGGCCAATCGCCTGCTGGTGCGCAAGGCACTGGCCGAATTCAGCCATGAGCGCCTGATCCACCCGCAGTGTGCCGACGAGACCAACGCCCGCATCACGGATGGCTGGCATCATTACCGCCTGTCGCTGTCTGCCCCGGCGAGCGACAAGGCCCCCGTCAGTCGTCGTGCGGTGGAATATCGCTTCGTGGCACGCCGCTTCCAGCTCGATCACTGGTTGATCGACGCGGCCTCCCTTCAGCGTCTGGACGCCAATGGCAAGGCCCTGCCGCTGGATGCCCGCGAGCTGATTCTGGAGCTCAACGACGTGCTGGAGATTCCGCCGCGCCTGCTGCCGGTCTATCTCGAGGAAGTCAGCGCCACGCTCGCTTCCAGCGCCTGGAAGATGCAGCGCGCCGTGCGCGAGAATCAATCCGCCCGCGTGCTGGCCGGTGCCTCCTTCCAGACCCTGGAATCGGCGATGAGTGAAGGTCACCCGTGCTTTGTCGCCAACAATGGCCGCATGGGCTTCGATGCGCTGGACTACCGCGCCTTCGCGCCGGAGGCCGCACAGCCCTTCGCGCTGGTGTGGATCGCCGTGCATCGCGACAACGCGCATTACTCCGGCGTGGATGGTCTCGATCCGCGCCGTCTGCTGGAAGAGGAACTGGGTCACGCCGAACTGGCCCGCCTGGAGCATCAGCTGACGGCCAAGGGCCTCGATGCCGCCGATTACCTGATGATGCCGGTGCACCCGTGGCAGTGGAATCACAAGCTGGCGATCACCTTCGCCGCCGAGATCTCAAGCCAGCGCATCGTCTGTCTGGGACTGGGTGAAGACCGCTATCAGGCCCAGCAGTCGATCCGCACGCTCTACAACCGCAACCAGCCGGGCCGCCGCTACGTGAAGGTCGCGCTGTCGATCCTCAACATGGGCTTCATGCGCGGTCTGTCGCCCTATTACATGCGCGCCACGCCGGCCATCAACCAGTGGCTGCAGGGGCTGATCGACTCCGACCCGTCCTTCGAGACATGGGGCTTCCGTCTGCTGCGTGAAGTCGCTGCCATCGGCTATCGCGATGACGTGCTGGAAGATGCCGACCCGGCGGCCGTCGGCTATCGCAAGATGCTGGCCAGCCTGTGGCGCGAGAGCCCGGAAGACGTCAAGGACGAGGGCGAGCGCCTGATGACCATGGCCGCGCTGCTGCACGTCGACAACGACGAGAAGGCACTGCTGCCTGCGCTGATCGAGCGCTCCGGCATCGGCGCCGAAGCGTGGATCGACAAGTGGCTGACGGCCTACATGACGCCGCTGCTGCACTGCTACTTCAAGCATGATCTGGTGTTCATGCCCCACGGCGAGAACCTGATCATGCGCCTGCGCGATGGCGTGCCGTGTGGTGCACTGATGAAGGACATCGCCGAAGAGGCCGCGCTGTTCGCCACCGACGAGACCCGTGCCCTGGAGCTGCCGGAAGGAGTCGAGCGTCTGGTGGTCGAGGTGCCGGAACCGATCCGCATCCTGTCGCTGCTCACCGATATCTTCGACTGCATCTTCCGCTTCGCGGTACCGCTGCTGGTGCGCGAGCAGGTGATGACGGAAGACGCCTTCTGGTCACGCGTCGCGGCCTGCATCCATGACTACCAGGATGCGCACCCGGAGATGGCCGACAAGTTCGCGCGTCACGACCTGTTCGCGCCACGCTTCACGCTGTCGTGCCTCAACCGACTGCAGCTGCGCAACAACCAGCAGATGGTCGACCTCACCGACCCCTCCGGTGCCTTGCAACTCAAGGGAGAGCTGGACAACCCCATCGCCGCCTTCGCCCGCCACTGACGGCGTCGCGCCTCCCGGATCATCTCGCTGAACGTGATCCGGGAGGCCGGCCCCCTCCGCGCAAGTCCCGCCTTGCGCGTCTGACCGCCTCCGAATGCTTCGCAGGCGGTCAGACGCGTGCCTGCCAGACAGACATTGATAATGATTCGCAACACCAATATGATTGAGCGCCCCATCACGCCAATCCTCATTGCGAGCCGTGGATGTCCTCTTTCTTCTGCGCATTCCAAGCACTGACAGAAGCCCGCTCAGATGAGGGCGCTGACCTGCAGACGCAACGGCCCCCCTGCGATTCGCCGGCACGGGCTGCCTGCCCGGTGGCTGACGCCCGGACGGACACCAGCGCGGTGGCCGAGGATGAGCTGGCGTCGCTGGACGCACTGTTTGCCCGCTATCACCAGGAGCTGATCGGATTCCTGACCCGTCAGCTGGCCTCGCATGATCTGGCGGAAGACATGTGCCATGACGTCTATCTGCGCCTCAGGATGACAGGGGAGCCGCCGCGCAATCCGCGCGCCTGGCTGTATCGGATCGCACGCAATCTGATCATCGATCATCACCGCCACCAGTCGCGCGCCCCGATCTTCGAGGAAATGGAAGACGACGACGAGCGCCTCTCGGCGACACGCCTGGACCCCGAGCGCTGTCTCGCGCGGCGCCAGAAGATTCAGGTGATCCAGCAGGCGCTCGCCGAGCAGCCCCACCATCTTCGTCAGTCACTCCTCTGGTATCGACTGGAAGGCGTGACCAAGCGTGAGATCGGCGAGCGTCTGGGGGTCTCGGAGCGCATGGCAGGCCGCTATGTCCAGCAGGCGCAACGCCATTGTGCGGATCGACTGACGGCCGCCGGCTGCTTTCGCGGTGAGCGGGCCGACAACAGGACGCGCGCTGGCGACATCCCCGGGTCTTCATCATGATTTCCACCTTCAAGCACCGCCTCGAATGCGGCTGACGGACGCCTCAATGTTCACTCTCGACCAACTGCGCTTCACCCTCGGTCAGCGCTGTCTGCTGCAAGCCTCCGCGCTGGATTTCGCGCCGGGCAAGGTGCATGGCCTGATCGGTCACAACGGGTCCGGCAAGTCGACGCTGCTCAAGTTGCTGGCGCGACAGATGCAGCCCACCAGCGGCCGGCTGTCGCTGGATGCGCGTGCGCTTTCGGAATTCGGCAACCGTGAATTCGCCCGCGCCGTGGCCTATCTCCCCCAGCACCTGCCGGCCGCCGAAGCGCTGACCGGACGAGAGCTGGTCGCCTTCGGGCGCTATCCGTGGCACGGCCTGCTGGGGCGTCCCGGCGCCGAGGATGAGGCCGCCATCGAGCGCGCCATCGCACTGACCCACACCGAGGCCTTCGCCGACCAGCAGGTCGATACGCTCTCCGGCGGCGAGCGTCAGCGCGTGTGGCTGGCGATGCTGCTAGCCCAGGGCAGCCGCTATCTGCTGCTGGATGAACCGCTGGCGGCGCTGGATATCGCCCACCAGATCGAGGTGATGGAGCTGGTCTCGCATCTCAGCCACACCCTGGGACTGGGCATCATCATCGTGCTGCACGACATCAATCTGGCGGCGCGATATTGCGACCGTCTGGTAGCGCTCCACAGTGGCAAGGTGCTGGCCGAAGGCGCGCCCGACGAGATGATGAATCCCGCCACGCTCAAGGATATCTATGGCGTCGAGATGCAGGTGATCACCCCGGCGCATGGCCAGCAGCAGATCGCGGTGCCGGTATGAAGTGGCTGATGGCACTGATCGGCCTGAGCCTGCTGATCGCGGGGTCCGCCAGCGCCGCCACGACGGGGGACGCCCATGAGGCACCAGCGGGCTTCGTCGATCGCCCCGTCGTGGCGCTGGACTGGACCCTGGCCGAGACCCTGACCGGACTCGGGGTGCGCGCCATGGGCGTGGGCCAGGTGGAGACCTACGCCAGCTGGGTGGCTCAACCGGCGCTGCCTCAAGGCACGCGGGATCTCGGCCTGCGCACCCAACCGAATCTGGAGCAGCTGGCCGCCCTCGCCCCCGATAACATCCTGATCAGCCCGATGCTGGCCAGCCTCACGCCACGCCTGTCGGCCATCGCGCCGGTCACCAGTGTCGCCATCTATACCCCGGATGCCGACACCTGGCAGACGCTGGTCGCGGCGACCCGCCAGCTGGGCAAGCTGACACAGCGCGAGCCACAGGCCGAGCAACTGATTCGCCAGAGCACGGCCCGACTGGCCGGCTACGCTGCTGCCTTGCGCCAGCAGAGCGCTCGCGAGGGTCAGGCGCTGCGCCCCCTGCTGATGGTGCAGTTCATGGATGACCGCCATGTGCGCATCTTCGGTGACAACAGCCTGTTCCAGGCGGTGATCGAGCGCATGGGCATCGACAATGCCTGGCAAGGCGATACCAATGCCTGGGGCTTCGCCACCGTCAGTCTCGAGAAGCTGGTGACCCTCAAGGGCCGCATGGTGGTGGTGGAGCCCCTGCCACCCGGCGGACGCGAGGCCCTGGCGCGCAATGGTCTGTGGCAGGCCATGCCCGGCGTGCGCGAGAACAGCGCTGCCTCGGCGCCACTGTTCCTGCCGCCGGTCTGGAGCTTTGGCGCCCTGCCCTCGGCCAATCGTTTCGCCGACCTGCTCGCCGATCATCTGCTTGACGAGGATCTGCTTGACGAGGATCTGCTTGACGATCATCTGTTCAACGACCACACGGACACGGCACTCGACGGCGAGCCGGCACCTGAGGGAGAGATCACCGATGGCCATCCCTGAGCAGGTCATGAGAGAGCGTTCCTCTTCCGCCCCCAGTCCCCTTCGGCTCACTCCCGGCAGAGCCTGCAGTCTGCTCACGCTGGCCCTGCTGGTGCTGGGCAGCCTCGCCCTCAACCGTGACGGCCTTAGCCTGATGCAGGGCCTGACCGCACTGTGGGCATCCCCCGATGTCACGAATGCCGCCAGTCTCGGCCAGGCAGACAGTGCCCTGCTCTCCGCGCAGCTGGTGGCCCATGTCAGCTGGTGGCCGCGATTGGTCTGCGCGCTGCTGGCCGGGGCTGCGCTGGGGATGGCGGGGGTGCTGATGCAGCAGGTGCTGCGCAACCCGCTGGCCGCGCCCACCACCCTCGGGGTCGCCAGCGGCGCGAGCCTGGCGATGATGCTGGCGACGCTGTTCGCCCCGGCGCTGATGGCCGGCACGGGTCTTGGAGGTGACGGCTTCCAGCTCGGCCGAGAATGGGTCGCGCTGGCCGGTGGCCTGGCCGCCATGGGGCTGGTATTCGCGCTGGCCTGGGCACGCGGCATGTCACCGACCGTGGTGGTGCTGGCGGGCCTGGTGGTCAACCTCTACATCGGCGCGCTGGGCATGGTGCTGTTGCTGTTCAATCAGGAAGCCCTGCACGGCACCCTGGTATGGGGCGCAGGCTCGCTGGCGCAGAACGGCTGGGACGGCGTGACCACGCTGATCACCCGTCTGCTGCCGGGCATGCTGCTGGCACTGGTGCTGATGCGCCCGCTGGCGGTGCTGGATCTCGACGAGGCCAATGCCAGAAGCCTGGGCGTCTCGCTGCGCAAGCTGCGTCTGATGAGCCTGGGGCTGGCGGTATTCCTGAGCGCCTGCGTGGTCAGCGTGCTGGGCATCATCGGCTTCATCGGCCTGGCCGCGCCGGCCTGCGTGCGTCTGATGGGCGCACGCCGCCTGGGTCAGCGCCTGCTGTGGGCACCGCTGTTCGGGGCACTGCTGCTGGCGGTGACGGACCTGGTGGTCGCCAGTCTCGATGGCCTGCTGCCCAACCTGATTCCCACCGGCGCGATGACGGCGGCCCTCGGCGCGCCGCTGCTGCTGTGGCTGATTCCGCGCCTGAAGATGGCGCAGGGAGCAGGCCCCGCCAGTCATCACGGCATGTCACTGACGCATCGTCATCCCCGTCCCGACCGCCTGCTGGGCTGGCTGCTGGCAGGCGTCATCATCGCCCTACTGCTGGCGCTTCTCGTCGGCAATGGCGCCGATGGCTGGACGCTTGGCGGTGACATGCTCCAACAGTTGCTGTCAGGCCAGACCAGCGTGCTGGACTTCCGCCTGCCACGCGTGCTGGCGGCGGCAGGCGCCGGCGTGCTGCTGGCCCTCGCCGGGACGCTGTTGCAGCGCCTGACCAGCAACCCGATGGCCAGCCCCGAGATTCTCGGCATCAGCGGCGGCACCGCCATCGCGCTGATGCTGACACTGCTGCTGGTGCCGGAACCGGGCCAGCTGACCCTGCTGGGCGCGGGCGTCTGCGGGGCACTGGCCTGTCTGGTGCTGCTGGTGGCGCTCAATCATCGCAGCGGCTTCATTCCCGAACGCGTGCTGCTGTGCGGGGTGGCGATCACGGCGCTCTACGATGCGGTGCGCGGCATCATCCTCGCCGATGGGGACCCGCGCGGTCAGCAGATCCTGGCCTGGCTGTCCGGCTCCACCTATTACGTGGGTCTCTCGGCGGCGGTTGGCGTGCTCGCGCTGGCGATCGTCGCGGTGCTGCTGGTGCGCCCGCTGGCGCGCTGGCTGGACATCCTGCCGCTGGGCATGGCGAGCGCCAGTGCGCTGGGCATCGGCGTGACCCGCGCCCGTCTGGTGCTGCTGGGTGCGGTGGCGGTGCTCACCGCGCTGGCGACCCTGATCGTCGGCCCGCTATCCTTCGTCGGCCTGCTGGCCCCGCATCTGGCGCGTCTGCTGGGGCTGAGCCGCGCGCGAGAGCACATGCTCGGCGCGGTGCTGTGCGGGGCGCTGCTGATGGTGCTGGCGGACTGGCTGGGGCGTCAGCTGCTCTCGCCCTACGAGATCCCCGCCGGCCTGATGGCCTCGCTGATCGGCGGCAGCTACTTCCTGTGGAGCCTGCGCAAGTCGGGCTGAGTCGCTCTCGTTGAGAGGCCTCACCGCCAGAAGACATGACGCCAGAAGACACGAAGCCCGCGACCTCCTGATCGCGGGCTTCGTGTTTCAGCGTTTCTCTTTTCGCAATCTGCACTCAGTTGCCGAACACCACCGTACGCCTGTCATGCAGGAAGACGCGACGCTCGAGGTGATAACGCACGCCACGCGACAGGGTCAGGCACTCGATATCACGGCCCTTGGCAATCAGGTCTTCCGGATAGTGGGCGTGATCCACCGTCTCGACGCCCTGGGTGATGATCGGGCCTTCATCGAGATCATCGTTGATGTAGTGCGCGGTGGCACCGACCAGCTTGACGCCCTTCTCGTAGGCCTGATGATAGGGGCGCGCGCCCTTGAAGCCCGGCAGCAGCGAGTGGTGGATGTTGATCGCCCGCCCCGAGAGCTTCTCGCACATGTCACTCGACAGCACCTGCATGTAGCGCGCCAGAATCACCAGCTCGGCACCGGTGTCCTGCACGATCTGCCACACCTGCGCTTCCTGCTCGGCCTTGGTCTCGGCGGTGATCGGCAGGTGGTGATAGGGCAGACCATGCCACTCGGCCAGCGGCGCCATGTCCGGATGGTTGGAGATGACGGCGGTGATGTCCATCGGCAGCTGGCCGATGCGATGCCGATAGAGCAGGTCGTTCAGGCAGTGGTCCGAGCGCGAGACCATGATGACCACCTTCATGCGCTCCTCCGGCGCACTCAGGCTGACGTCCATCTCGAAGTCGGCGGCACGCGTGCCCAGCCCCTGCTCGAAACCGGCGGCGTCAAAGCTGTCGCTGAGTTCGCCGGCCTCGGTCTGGGGCCGGAATTCGGCCCGGATGAAGAAGCGCCCCGACAGGCGGTCATCGAAGGAATTGAGCTCGGTGATATAGCAGCCCTGCTCACGCAGGTAGCGTGTCACGACGTCCACCGTGCCGATACGGCTGGGACATTGGGCGGTCAGAATCCAGGTATCACGCATACATAGGTGCCTGTCATGTAAGGATTATTCATTGTTGGAAGCTGCAACGTCAGGGTTGCATCCGGGGCCCTGCGCGACAAACCAATATTATTGAGGCGGGCTTCAGTATTTCTGAAGCCCGCCTCCTGGCCCGGGCAAGGCCCCTGGCAGTTGATTCAGGTCGTGTCGTGCGCCTGCGACAGAGCTCTCTCCAGACGCAGATCTCAGGCCTTGATGCAGACCCCGAATTCCTCGCTGGCATCCAGCAGCCAGCGGCCGAGGTAATCGGCGAAGCTTCTGCGCACCACCAGCTCGAATTCGCTCTCGCTGACGCGGCGCAGCACCAGCGTCGCCTTGGCGAACACCGCCGGTACGCCCCGCCCGACCGGGAAGGCTCGCGGGTGCACATCGGTGGGCGTCGACTTCATCAGCACCTGACGCGCCTGGTCGCCACTCAGCGAGATGACAGTCTGGCCACCGCTGACGTTGACCACCTGATAGCGCCCCGAAAGCCGCTCATGCAGCGCCTTCTCGACAGCAAAGGCTTCCTCGCCGGGCACCAGGATCAGCCACTCATCCGGAGACAGCCACTGGATCGAGCGACCGCCCTCATTCTGGTGGAGGGTCGCCGGGGTCAACGGCAGCGCCAGACCCAGCGCCGCCTCGACACCCTCGGCGAAGCCCGGCTGCGCGGGGTCACCGCGCAGCGTCAGATGACCGAGAAACGCCTTCTCCTGCAGCACGACGCCGGCATCACCGTCATCGCGGGCCGTGAACAGATGCGCCAGCGGCGAACGGGCGCTCTGGGCGTGAACTTCAGGCGTCGGGCGCTGGTCGATCACTGACGTCTGAGAACTTGTCATGTCCTGCGGCTGCGCCTCGACGGCGGCACCCGCTTGCGGGTCGAGTGTGGTGGCATCAGACATGCTGGCGCTCCCCTTTCTTGTCGTAGAACACCGGTGAGGTGATTTCGGCTTCCAGCGTCGTGCCATCGGCCTGCGGCAGGAACACCGTCTCGCCGATGCGCTTGGCACCGCCCTTGACCACCGCCAGCGCGAAGCCATGTCCCAGCGTCGGGCTGTAGTAGCTGGAGGTCACGTGGCCGACCATCGGCATCGGGATGGCGTGCTCGGGGTCGAAGACGATCTGCGAGCCTTCCGGCAGCACGATGCGCTCATCGCCGGCCTTCTTGCGCGTCGGAATCAGGCCGACCATCTGCTTGCGGTCGTCGCGGCGGGTATCCGGACGCGACAGCGCACGCTTGCCGATCCAGGAATACGGCTTGTTGTAGCCGACACACCACTGCATGCCGAGGTCTTCCGGGGTGATCGAGCCATCGGTGTCCTGTCCGACGATGATGAAGCCCTTCTCGGCGCGCAGCACGTGCATGGTCTCGGTGCCGTAGGGCGTGAGGCCGTACTTCTCGCCGCACTCGAACAGACGCTTCCAGACATGCAGCCCGTAGTTGGCCGGCACGTTGAGCTCGTAGGACAGCTCGCCGGTGAAGGAGATGCGGAAGATGCGCCCGGGAATGTCGGCGATCAGCCCTTCACGCACTTCCATGAACTTGAAGCTGTCGCGGTCAAGGTCGATATCGGTCAGCTCGCCGACCAGCGCGCGCGCCTCGGGGCCGGTGACGGTCAGGGTCGCCCAGTGATCGGTGACGCTGGTCATCTGCACGTCCAGCTCCGGCCATTCGGTCTGGTGCCACAGTTCCAGCCACTCAAGGATCGAGGCCGCGCCACCGGTGGTGGTGGTCATCAGGAAGTGGTCTTCGGCCAGACAGGTGGTGACACCGTCGTCCATCACCATGCCGTCGTCGTGACACATCAGGCCGTAGCGCGCCTTGCCGACGCCCAGCTTGGCCCAGGCGTTGGTGTAGATGCGGTTGAGGAATTCGCGCGCATCGCGACCGGTGATGTCGATCTTGCCCAGGGTCGAGGCATCCAGCACGCCGACCTTCTCGCGCACCGCCAGACACTCGCGCTCGACGGCGGCATGCATGTCCTCACTGCCCTGCGGGTAGTACCAGGGGCGCTTCCACTGACCGACATCCTCGAACTTCGCCCCCTGCGCCACGTGCCATTCGTGCATCGCGGTGTAGCGGATCGGGTCGAACAGCTCGCCGCAGTGACGGCCGACGATGGCGCCGAAGGTCACCGGTGTGTAGTTGGGGCGGAACACGGTGGTGCCGGTGTCGGGGATGGTCTGCCCCAGACAGCGCGCGGCGACCGCCATGCCGTTGATGTTGCCCAGCTTGCCCTGGTCGGTACCGAAGCCCATCGCGGTGTAGCGCTTGACGTGCTCGATGGACTCGAAGCCTTCGCGGGTCGCAAGCTCGATCCCGGCGGCAGTGACGTCGTTCTGCAGATCGACGAACTGCTTGGGTGCGCGTGCGGTGGGCTTGTCATGCGGCACCTGATAGAGCGGCAGCATCGGGGACTCCGCAAGCTCGGACACCGCTGGCACCTCGGCCCGGGCGATCTCGAACTCGCAGGCTTCCACCGCGGCGACACCGCTGGCATAGGCCGCGACCAGCGCATCTTCCAGCGCGAAGCTGCCATTGGCGGCGCCGCAGGCATCGAAGCCCTTGAGCATCGGTGCGCCCAGCGCCGGCAGGAAGCCGTGGATCTCATCACTCCATACCGGACGCGCGCCGGTGTGCGCCGCCAGGTGAACCACCGGGCTGTAGCCGCCGGAACTGGCGATGGTGTCGCAGGCGAGCTCTTCCACTTCACCGGTGACAGTAAATCCATCGATATCGATGGCCGCGATGCGCGCGCCTGTCACGCGGCGCTCGCCCTTGGCCTCGATCACGGCGGAGCCGGCGATGATGCGGATACCCGCAGCACGCGCCGCCTCGACCATCACGCCGGCAGGGGCCGGACGCGCATCGGCGATCGCGACCACCTCACGACCGGCCGCCTTCCATGCCAGCGCCGCGCGATAGGCATGGTCATTGTTGACCGACAGCACCAGCTTGTTACCAGCGGCGACGCCGTAACGGGTCAGATAGGTGGTGACGGCACCGGCCAGCAGGTTGCCCGGCACATCGTTGTGGCTGTAGACCAGCGGCCGCTCGTGGGCGCCGGTGGCCATGATGACGCGGTGGGCGCGCACGCGGTGCAGGCGTGAACGTGCCTGCTGGGCGCCACGGAAATTGCGCGGCGCGAGATCGGCCTGATGCTCGGTGCGGCGCTCGTGCAGCGTCACGAAGTTGTGATCGTGATAGCCGTTGGCGGTGGTGCGCGGCAGCAGCTGCACATCCTCACAGGCCGCAAGCTCCGCCAGCACGCTGTCACGCCATTCGATGGCCGGCTTGCCGTCCAGGGTCTGATCGAGACAGTCCGCCGACATGGAGAGCAGTGAGCCACCCAGCTCTTCCTGCTCGTCACACAGGATGACGCGCGCGCCACTGCGGGCCGCGACCAGCGCCGCCATCAGGCCCGCCGGGCCGGAGCCGATCACCAGCACATCGGTGTGCTGATGCAGGTGATCATAGATGTCCGGGTCGTCCTCGAGCGGAGAACGCCCGAGACCGGCGGCCTTGCGGATGTACTTTTCATACGTCATCCACAGCGAGGCCGGCGCCATGAAGGTCTTGTAGTAGAAGCCCGGCGGCATGAACTTGCCGCCCAGCTTGCCGACCTGCGGCAGGAAACGGCTCATCAGGTCCTTCTGGGCCTTGACCCAGCCGCTGACGGCGTGGGCTTCCAGGCCGTCGTAAAGCGCCTGCTGGGTGGCACGCACGTTGGGCACCTGGCCCGCTTCGGTGCTGCCCAGCTGCAGGATGGCGTTGGGCTCTTCGGCACCGGCGGCGACCAGGCCCCGCGGACGCGCATACTTGAAGCTGGCGTTGAGCACATCGAGGCCGTTGGCCATCAGCGCCGAGGCGAGGGTATCGCCTGCCAGGCCCTGATAACGCTTGCCATTGAAGGTGAAGGTCAACGGCGTGGCGCGATCGATGCGTCCACCCGAGGCGAGACGGCGCGGGGCAGCGGCGGTCTGGTGGTCTTGCTGGCTCATGCGCTCACCCCCTTGGCTTGCGTGGTCGGATCGGCTTTCGTCTCACCGGTGATGGTGGGCTGCTCGCCCATGCGATAGGTCTCGAGAATCTCGTAGGTCACGGTGTGGCGGGTGATGTTGAAATACTTGCGACAGCCCACGGCGTGAATCCACAGCTCGTGATGAACGCCACGCGGGTTGTTGCGGAAGAACAGATAATCCCCCCACTCGGCATCGGAGCAGGCTTCGGGGTCCTTCGGGCGCTCGATATGCGCCTGGCCCTTGACGTGGAATTCCTCTTCCTCGCGCAGCTCGCCGCAGTAGGGACAGAAGATATGCATCATGGTCGGTCGTCTCCTGACGGCAGGTTCAGTGCGCGACGCCGGCGGCGCCATGTTCGTCGATCAGCTTGCCCGTGTTGAAACGGTCATAGGAGAAGGGTTCTGCCAGCGGATGGGTGCGTCCCTTGGCCAGTGTCCAGGCAAAGACGTTGCCGGACCCCGGCGTGGCCTTGAAGCCACCGGTGCCCCAACCGCAGTTGAAATAGAGCCCCTTCACGGGCGTCTTGGAAATGATCGGGCAGGCGTCCGGACAGGTGTCGACGATGCCGCCCCACTGACGGTTCATGCGCACCCGCGAGAAGATCGGGAACATCTCGACGATGGCCTGCAGGGTGTGCTCGATGGTCGGGTAGCTGCCACGCTGGCCGTAGCCCACGTAGCCGTCGATGCCGGCCCCGATGACCAGGTCACCCTTGTCGGACTGGCTGACATAGCCGTGGACGTGGTTGGACATCACCACGGTGTCGAGAATCGGCTTGAGCGGCTCGGAAACCAGCGCCTGCAGCGGGTGGGATTCCAGCGGCAGACGGAAGCCGGCCTTCTCGGCCATCACCCCGGAGTTGCCGGCGGTGACCACACCGACACGCTTGGCACCGATGAAGCCGCGCGAGGTTTCCACCCCGACGATGGCGCCATCCTGCTTGCGGAACCCGGTGACCTCGGTCTGCTGGATCAGGTCGACGCCGAGGCTGTCGGCACCGCGCGCGAAGCCCCAGGCCACGGCGTCGTGACGCGCCACGCCACCGCGCGGCTGCCAGGAGGCACCGAGAATCGGATAGCGTGCGCGGCTGGAGCAGTCCATCGCCGGTACCAGTTCCTGCACCTGCTGGGTGTCCAGCACCTCACCGTCGATGCCCTGCAGACGGTTGGCGTTCACGCGGCGCTGGATGTCACGCATGTCCTGCAGGGTGTGGCCCAGGTTGAGCACGCCACGCTGGGAGAACATCACGTTGTAGTTCAGGTCCTGGGACAGGCCTTCCCACAGCTTCATGGAGTGCTCGTAGAGCGCCGCCGCCTCGTCCCACAGATAGTTGGAGCGCACCAGGGTGGTGTTGCGCGCGGTATTGCCGCCGCCCAGCCAGCCCTTCTCGATCACCGCGACATTGGTGATGCCGTGTTCCTTGGCCAGGTAGTAGGCCGTGGCCAGTCCATGCCCGCCGCCACCGACGATGATGACGTCGTATTCCTTCTTGGGTTCTGGACTGCGCCAGACCTTCTGCCAGTTCTCATGGTGGCTGAGCGCATGCTTGACCAGCCCGAATCCCGAGTAACGCTGCATTTGCCACCCTCCTCACATCTTTGCCACCGCAAGCGCTGTCCGGTGCTCTCGCCCGAGTGATGTCTGTTGTTGTCACCCGAGTGATGTCTCTGCGCTTGCGGCATGTGTCGTGGTTATCGTTGTCTCTCGCCAGCGCCCTGTTCAGGCAATCTCGGCGGTATCAGTGATGCTGGCGGAGGCGTAGACCGGGAAGCGTGCACAGACTTCCTCGACCTTGCCGCGCACTTCAGCCTCGACCTTGTCGCTCTCGCCGCTGGACAGCGCGTCGAGCAGGTCGCAGATCCAGCCAGCCAGCGCCTCGCATTCCGCTTCGCCGAAGCCGCGCGTGGTGGCGGCCGGAGTGCCGATGCGCAGGCCGGAGGTCACGAAGGGACTCTGCGGATCATTCGGCACGCTGTTCTTGTTGACGGTGATGTGGGCGCGACCCAGAGAGGCATCCGCGTCCTTGCCGGTCACGCCCTGACGGATCAGCGAGACGAGGAACAGGTGGTCATCGGTGCCGCCGGAGACCACGTCATAGCCGCGTTCCATGAAGACGTGAGCCATCACGCGAGCATTGGCGATCACGCGCGCCTGATAGCTGACGAAGTCCTGGCTCATCGCCTCCTTGAAGGCCGCGGCCTTGGCAGCGATGACATGCATCAGCGGGCCACCCTGCTGACCCGGGAAGACGGCACCATTGAGCTTCTTGTACAGTGCCTCGTCGCCGGTGGCGGAGAGAATCAGGCCGCCACGCGGGCCGCGCAGGGTCTTGTGCGTGGTGGTGGTGACGACATGGGCGTGGGGGATCGGGCTCGGGTAGTGACCCGCCGCGACCAGACCGGCCACGTGGGCCATGTCGACCATCAGCCAGGCACCGATCTCGTCGGCGATGTCGCGGAAACGACGCCAGTTGACCACGCGGGAGTAGGCGGAGAAGCCGGCGATGATCATCTTCGGCTTGTGCTCGCGCGCCAGACGCTCCATTTCCTCGTAGTCCAGCTCGCCGCTTTCGGTCAGGCCGTACTGGATGGCGTTGTAGTGCTTGCCGGAGAAGTTGGGGGCGGCACCGTGGGTCAGGTGACCGCCATGCGCCAGGCTCATGCCGAGAATGGTGTCGCCCGGCGAGACCAGCGCCATGAACACGGCGGCATTGGCCTGGGCACCGGAGTGCGGCTGCACGTTGGCGTAGTCACAGCCGAACAGCGCACAGGCACGTTCGATGGCCAGTGTCTCGACCTTGTCGACGAATTCGCAGCCACCGTAGTAGCGCTTGCCCGGATACCCTTCGGCGTACTTGTTGGTCAGCTGGCTGCCCTGGGCTTCCATCACCAGCGGGCTTGCATAGTTCTCGGAGGCGATCAGCTCGATATGCGCTTCCTGACGCGCTGTCTCTTCGAGGATGGCCTCGGCCAGAGCGGGATCGAGTCTGGCCAGTCGGTCATCACGGGTGTAGCCATGTTGCTGAGACATTGCGCGCCTCCGGTTATCGGATGTTGTCGTTGGAAATGCAGAGGGGTCATGAGGACCCGGCAGGTCAAACCTTGAAGATGTGCTCCGATACTAGCCCCGCCCCTGACGGGCAGGCTGCTTGTCAGCGTCACCGTGCAGTGCGAATGCGACATGCCTGCGCAGTTGCGACTCGGGCTGGCGCCACAAGGCAGGTATGCTAGCGACAGGCATATGCGAAGATACGCAGACAGCAAGGGCTGTCGCGCTCAGGGCGATACGGGAAGACTCAGGGCGAAACGGGAAGACAAGGAGGAAGGTGGCATGTTGATGGAACTGCTGGCGGTGATGGCTCCGGTGCTGTGTGGCGCCGCCATCGGCTTCTTCTGGGTGCGCCTGGGCAATGAATACCCCATGGCCTTCGTCACTCGGCTGGTGCTCTACATCGGCACACCGGCACTGATTCTCAACGCGTTGGGCAGTGCCGAGATCGACAATTCCAGCTTCCTGCGCACGGGCCTGGCGACCCTCACGGTAATGGCGCTGCTGCTGGCCCTGAGCTGGCCGTTCTCTCGCCTGATCGGCAAGCCGTGGAAGGTCGCGGTGGCCCCGCTGCTGTTCTCCAACGTCGGCAACATGGGCCTGCCCGTGTCCCTGTATGCCTTCGGCCAGGCCGGCTTCGCCTACGCCATCACCATCATGGTCACCATGTCGCTTCTGCAGTTCACGCTCGGTGCCTGGCTTGCCAGCACCAGCGGCAACCCGCTGCGCAGCGTCGTGCGATCCCCGACCATCTGGGCCAGTATCCTCGCCACCACCCTGCTGCTCAGTGACATCCACATGCCGCGCTTCGTGGCCAACAGCCTGGAGCTGATCTCCGGCTTCACCGTGCCGCTGATGCTGATCACCCTTGGCGTCTCGCTGGCGAGTATCCGCGTCAGGAATCTGGCGGCAGGCGTGGGCTTCAGCGCCCTGCGCATCCCCTTCGCCGCCGCCTGCGCCTGGGGAATCGGCACGCTGCTGGAGCTGCCGCCGCTGGCGTTGCACGTGCTGGTGATGCAGATGGCCATGCCGGTGGCGGTCTACAACTACATGTTTGCCCAGAAGGCAGGCCGCGAGCCGGAATACGTGGCCACGCTGGTCTTCTGCTCGACCCTGGCGGCCTTCCTCTACCTGCCGGCGCTGCTCGCCGTGCTGGGGGCCGAGATGGGGCAGTGATGCCTGCCGGGCACGCCCCGGCGCTTGCTCGGCGCATGAAAAAACCACGCAGGCCGAGGCATGCGTGGTCGTGGGTATCTTCCTGCAGAAAGTAGCCGCACCGCGGGAGCCCATCTCCACATGCCCAGGCATGCGTCGTGCTCCCGCAGTGCGAAACTTTCCTGTTCTGCCGGCTGTTCTAGTCGTCCGTCACTGCCTCTCAGCCTGGGGGCAGTGAACCGTTCCCTTGATGAGACATTGCCCTTTCTTCCGATTTTCCCGTGACGGGAGTGGCCATCACGCATCGTTCAGGATGTCTTCCGCTCTCGATCTGCAGCTGGAAGCTGGCAGAGGAAGTGTCGGTCTCTGGTGCACGATACGGGGATCGCGCTTGCGGGCACCCCGCAACGACCTTCCTGACAGCCAGCAGGCTTCCTGTCGGCAACACCTGAAGCGTAGTCTCGAGGCCGGCATTTCCTCCAGATGGTTTGTGCCGTCATCCTGCGCGAGTCGACTTGCTCATGAACCTGAGCATGAAGTCGTAGAACCCTCATGCTTGAGGCGCTCAACCGTGCGCCTGCAGCGGTCGTCCCGCCTGTGCGGTCTGCCGTGTCGTGTCCCGCAGTTGCGCCAGGGAGACCACGGCATGGCCCTTGTCCGCCCATTCGGCGCGCTCGGCATCGTCGGCGCGAACGATGAAGCGTCCCGCCAGGGTGTAAAGCAGCCCGATCAGCGGCGATAGCCAGCAGGCGAAGGCCAGCGGAATGTAGAGCAGCCCCTCGAGACTGCCACCACTGGTGATCAGCCCCAGCGAACTGATGACCACGGCGCCACTGGCATTCCAGGGCACCAGCGGCGAGACCAGCGTGCCACCCTCTTCCAGAGAGCGGGACAGGTTGAGGGTCGAGTAGCCTTCGCCACGGAAGATCGGTGCGTACATGCGTCCCGGCAAGGCGATCGAGAGGTAGGGGTCGCCCGCGATGACGTTGGTCAGCGCGGCAGTGGAACTGGCCGCGACCTGCAGCCCGAAGATGCCGCGCACCTTGACCAGCACGGCGGCGCACAGCGCTTCGAGACAGCCGATCACCTCCAGCATCCCGCCGAAGGCCAGTGCGATCATCACCAGCAGGATGACCCAGGCCATCGACATGAGGCCGCCGCGATTGAGCAGGCTGTCGATCTCGCTGACGCCGGTATTCAGGGTGTAGCCGCTCTGCATGTAACCGAACAGCGCCTTGATGGCCTCGCCCTGGACACCATAGGCCACTACCGCCCCGGCCAGCACCCCGACGAACAGCGCCGGCAACGCCGGCATGCGGGCGATGGCCAGTGTCATCACCAGCAGCGGTGGCACCAGCACCCACAGATTGAATTCGAAGGCCCCGTCCAGGCCCTGGGTAATCGCGGTGATGCGTTCGAGATCCAGTGTCTGCCCAGCGGCGAGCAGGTTGCCGGCGACCAGGTAGATCACCAGGGCGATCAGCATCGAGGGGATGGTGGTGGGCATCATGTTGCGGATGTGGGCGAAAAGATTCACCCCGGTGACGGCGGGAGCGAGGTTGGTGGTGTCCGACAGGGGAGAGACCTTGTCGCCGAAGAAGGCCCCGGAGACCACGGCACCGGCCGTCCACCACGGTGGAATGCCGAAACCGGCGCCGATGCCCATCAAGGCCAGCCCCACGGTGCCCACGGTGCCCCAGCTGGTGCCGAGCGTGACCGAGACCACCGAGCACAGCAGCATCGCCGTCGCGAGGAAGTATTCCGGCGAGATCAGCTTGAGCCCGTAATAGATGATCATCGGCACGCTGCCCGAGGCGATCCACACCCCGACCGTCATGCCGACAAGAATGAGGATGGCGATGGAGGGCAGGCCGACACGCACGATGCGCATCATGCCCTCTTCCATCGCCGACCAGCCGTGCCCCAGCTTCCAACCGACCAGCGCCGTCATGGCGACACCACAGATCAGCGGCACGTGAGGAGTGAACTCGCCAAAGACGAAGAGTTGCAGGGCCAGCACGGCCAGGGTTGCCAGAATCGGCAGGCTGGCCATGGGCAGAGAGGGGCGTTGCGGTGCATCAACATCACGAGTCATGAGGTATTGCTCCATTAGCCAGTTGTACTTGTTGTACCCCCACGCTAATCGACTGACGCCGCTCCAGATGGCTGACAGCGGCATCTACCTCCCTGAATGCGACATCGTCTACGACTTTCTGCCAATCACTTGCACGAGATTCATTCACCTCTCCTCAAACCTGTCGCCACTGTCATCTTGCCGGCGAGTGGTGGGCGAGATCAGTAATCGATCACCACATCCCCATTGGGCACGCTGCAGCAGGACAGGATGAAGCCATCCGCGACGTCTTCATCGGTGATGCCGCCGTTGTGCTCCATCGCGACCTCCCCGGAGACCTTCTGCACGCGGCAGGTGCCGCAGATGCCCATGCCGCAGGCCTTCGGGATATGCAGGCCGAGCTTGGCGGCGGCGGCGTGGACAGTCTCGCCCGGGGCGATCTGCACCGACTTGCCGGTCGTGGCGAACTCGACGCGCGTCAGGTCGGCGCGGTCCAGCTCATCGGCCAGCACTTCCGCCTGCTCGGCCTGCTCGATGGCCTCCTCCTCGACCTCCACCGGCGTGGCCCCGAAGGACTCCTCGTGGTAGCGACTCATGTCGAAGCCATGGCTGCGAAGCAGATGCTTGATCGCATTCATGTAGGGAGTCGGGCCGCAGCAGAAGATCTCGCGCTCCATGAAGTCCGGCGCGATCATCTCGAGCATCGCGTCGGTCAGATAGCCGCGGTAGCCCGACCAGGTCTGACCGGTCTCGAAGCGCTCGCAGATGATGTGCATGTTGAATTCCGGCACCCGCGAATCCATGAACTCGAGCTGACGCCAGAAGATGATGTCGCGCGGGCTGCGGGCGCTGTGCAAGAAGGCGATGTCCACGTTGGCATTGGTGTCGAAGTACCAGCGGGCCATCGACATCAGCGGCGTGATGCCAACCCCGCCTGACAGCATCAGGATGCGTTCCGCCGGATAGTCGATGCAGTTGAAGTTGCCCACCGGGCCGTGCACGGCCAGCTCGTCACCTTCGTTCAGATTGTCATGCAGCCAGTTGGAGACCAGTCCGCCCGGCACGCGCTTGACGGTGATCGAGAAGCTGTAAGGCACCGACGGCGAGCTGGAGATGGTGTAGGAGCGCATGATCTGCTGCGCATCGATCTCCAGCTCCAGGGTCACGAACTGCCCCGGCTTGAAGAAGAACATCACCGGCTGTTCGGCCATGAAACAGAAGGTGCGCACATCCCAGGTTTCCTGAATGACCTTCACGCAGCGCACGCTATGTCGACCGTTGGTCCAGGTCTGCGTCGTAACCGGATTGAAGTTGCTGAGTGTGGTGCTCATGAAGGCCTCGCTGGGCATGTTGTTCTTGGAGACATGTTCTTGGAGACATGTTCTTGAAAGGGCAGTGTCAGTTCTTGAAGAGACAGTGTCAGGCCACCCTGCGCTGCGTGCGCGACCAACGGTGGGACATGCTCTGGATTGTCGAGTCAGCGTCCGGCAAGCATTTATCCGTGCACGACAGAAACATGCCCGATCCCTCCAATCACGACCCCGCAGTGCCCTGCCCCCGCCTCACCGCTGCACCTGCCTGTGCCTCGAAGGCCCTGCGCAGACGACCGGCGTCGGAAATACATCATTGAGCGTCGCCATCAGACACAAGTCGCGACTTGACCTCAGCCACACTGCGATCCATGCGTGGCAAAGCCACTCGGATATCATGCGGGCTGCCTGAACTTCCACGCTGACTATCCTGTTGAGCGAGCGGCCCCTCTGCCTGCGCCGCCCTCGACACCCGAACCGACCAGGACAGGACGACGCACCGCGCGATGCATCGGCACTGACTCATAGGTGCGCTGACTCATAGGTGCGCTGACTCATAGGTGCGCTGACTCATAGGTGCGCTGACTCATAGGTGCGCTGACTCATAGGTGCGCTGATGTCTGCCGCGGTGCTGCCCGGCAATGGTCTGTTCACACGTTTCCTCTGTCCCGGCTTCACAACAACAATGATCAGCACACTCACTCAACCCAAGGCGACCCTGCTCCCGGCGCCTACCGACCGTGCGAGGACATCGCGATGAGCGATCTATTGGAACACGCTCAGGACCAGCAGCGTCAGGCGGTACGCGAGGCCGCCGCGCGGCTTCTACAGACCCGCAGTCCCGGCTATACCCTGCCCCAGCCCTTCTACAATGATCAGCGCCTGTTCGATCTCGACATGAAGGAGATCTTCGAGCGCGAGTGGCTGTTTGCCGGTCTCGGCAGCGAGATCCCGCTCAAGGGCAACTTCATGACCATGGACGTGGGCAACAGCCCGATCATCATCGTGCGCGGTGACAACGGGGCCATCCATGCCTTCCATAACGTCTGTCGCCATCGCGGGTCTCGCCTGTGCAGCACCGAGCGCGGCAAGGTCGCCAAGCTGGTGTGCGGCTATCACAAGTGGACCTATGAACTGGATGGCCGTCTGCTGTTCGCCGGTTCCGACATGGGCACCACCTTCGATACCAGTGACTACGGCCTGCACCCCGTCCACGTACGTTCAGCCGGCGGCATGCTGTTCATCAACCTCGCCGAGCAGCCCGAGAACTGTGAGCCGTTCTTCAAGACGCTGGAGTTCTACCTCAAGCCCTACGACATGGAGAACGTCAAGGTCGCGGCCAGCTCCTCCATCATCGAGGAAGGCAACTGGAAGCTGGTGATCGAGAACAATCGCGAGTGCTATCACTGCGACGGCTCCCACCCGGAGCTGCTCAACACCCTGCAGGAATTCGATGACACCGATGACCCGCGTGCCACCGAAGCCTACAAGGCGCTGGTCGCCAAGAAGCAGGCCGACTGGGATGCCGAGAAGGTGCCCTATCAGCTGGTGCGCTTCGGTCGCCGCAATCGCATGACGCGCACGCCGCTGCTGGAAGGCACCGTCTCGATGACCACGGACGGCACGCCGGCGTGCAAGAAGCTGCTGGGTCGCCTGCAGAGCCCCGACATGGGCTCGCTGCGCATCCTCAACCTGCCCAACTCCTGGAACCACTTCATGGGCGATCACGCCGTGGTCTTCCAGGTCGACCCGATCGGCCCCCTCAAGACCCGCGTGACCACCAAGTGGCTGGTGCACAAGGACGCGGTGGAAGGGGTCGACTACGACCTGGCGAAGCTGCGCAAGGTGTGGGACGCCACCAATGATCAGGACCGTCAGCTGGTGGAAGAGAACCAGCGCGGCGTCAACTCCAGCGCCTATCAGCCCGGCCCCTACTCGGCGACCTTCGAGTTCGGCGTCGTCGACTTCGTCGACTGGTATGCCGAGCGCATGCAGGAAGCGCTCAAGGAACAGCAGGAGCCGCATCTGCAGCTGGCCTGAGGGCTTGAGTCCTGGATTCCTTGAGTCCTCGAAACCTGGACTCCAAAGGACAGGCAAGAAAAAACCCGCCACCGACTTGCCGGTGGCGGGTTTTTTTGGCTTTCACCCGGGCAACACGCCGAAGGCGGTCACCCGAGAGATACTACGGCTGGATTACAGCTGCGTGTCCAGACTCATCATCAGGCTGAGCGCCATGACGATGATGATGGAGAAGCCGAACAGCTTGCGTGCCCAGGAGGCATCAGGCTGATCCTTGAGGCGCCAGGCGGCCAGATACAGCCACCAGCCACCCGTGACGGTCGCGACTACCAGATACCAGATGCCGGTATATCCCCACAGTGTCAGCAACAGCGACACCGGGATGAAGCCGGCAATGTACCCCGTCACTACACGCTTGGCATGCTCCATGCCTCGCGCTACCGGGAGTACCGGAATATTGGCGGCCCGATAGTCATCGACACGGAACATGGCAATCGCATAGGAATGCGGCATCTGCCACATGCTGAAGATGATCAACAGCAGCAGCGCCCCCATGTCCGCCTGGCCGGTGACAGCCAGGTAACCGACCACTGGCGGCGCGGCGCCGGACAGTGAACCGATGAGGGTGCCATACACCGAGCCACGCTTGAGCCACATGCTGTAGGCCCCGACGTAGATCACGAAGCCCAGACCCACGGCGATCATCGCCATGAGATTGGTCATCGCGGCCAGAAGCCAGAAGCCCGCAAGGCCCAGCACGCTGCCGAAGACGAAGGCCCCCGTCAGCGAGATGTCGCCCTGCACCAGAGCACGGCCCTGGGTACGCGCCATGTGACGATCGATGTCGCGATCGATGCAGTTGTTGAACACACAGCCTGAGGCCACGATCAACGCCACCCCGACCAGGGTGGCGATGAACAGCGCCCAATCCACCTCACCACCGGAAGCGAGAAAGAAGCCGCCGCTGACGGTGATCAGGTTGCCGAAGATAATGCCCGGCTTGGTGGTACGCAGGTAGTCCTTGATCATCAGGCTCACGCTATCAGATGGGCATCATGTTCTGATTCAGCTCGATCATGATCCACATGGAACCACCAACGACGATTGCCACGATCACCAGGGTGAACAGCATGGCCATGACATTCCAGCTCTGCTCCTTGGAGCCGTCCAGGTGCAGGAAGAAGTACAGCTGCACGAAGACCTGAGCGATGGCGAAGCCGTAGATGGCCCAGATCACGCCGACACCCGGATCGTCCATCATCATCACCATCCCGAACGGGATGATGGTCAGGATGATGGAGAGGATCAGACCGGTCACGTACTGCTTGACGCTGCCGTGATTGTCGTTGTGGTCGTTGTTGGAATGGCTCATAGCATCACTCCTGTGAGATAGACGACGGTGAAGACGCAGATCCAGATGACGTCCAGGAAGTGCCAGAACAGGCTGAGCATCATCAGACGACCACGATGCATTTCCGTCAGGCCTTTCTGCTTGACCTGGATGATCAGCAGCGCCATCCAGACCAAACCGACGGTCACATGCAGACCGTGGGTACCGACCAGCGTGAAGAAGGCTGACAGGAACGCGGACTTGTCCGGGCCATGGCCATTCACGATCAGGTGATGGAACTCATAGATTTCCATCGCGATGAAGCCCGCACCACAGGCGAAGGTGATCATCAGCCACTTGATCACCGCGGAGCTGTCTCCGCGGTTCATGCCCAGCATCGCCAGGCCGTAGGTGAAGCTCGAGGCCAACAGCAGCGCGGTCTCGACCAGCACGAAGTCAAGCTCGAAGATCTCGGCGCCCGTCGGGCCACCGGCATACGCCTGGCTGAGTACCACATAGCCTGCGAACAGCATCGCGAACAGGATGCAGTCGCTCAGCAGATAGAGCCAGAAACCGAAGACCTTCAGGCCATTGGTATCGTGATGCTCGTGATCGTCATGGGCGTCGTGCGCCCCATCATGAGATGTCATTGCATTGTTCGCCATG
Organism: Cobetia sp. MMG027; assembly: GCF_027947415.1. Taxonomy (NCBI): domain Bacteria; kingdom Pseudomonadati; phylum Pseudomonadota; class Gammaproteobacteria; order Oceanospirillales; family Halomonadaceae; genus Cobetia; species Cobetia sp. MMG027. The sequence goes on along the minus strand of NZ_JAQJIO010000003.1, from coordinate 264,285 downwards.
ATTACCCCTGAACCACTGTGTCGTTAGGTGTGCGGGCGCTGGGCAGGGCACGACGCTCGCGACCTTCGCGCTCGACACGCTCCACTTCCTCGACGGACACGTAGTAGTCGATGTCATAGTTGAAGGTGCGCACGATGAAGCTGACGGCCATGCCGACCAGCCCGACCACGGCCATCCACCAGATGTGCCAGATCAGCGCGAAACCGAACACCAGGCTGAAGGCGGAGATGATGACACCGGCCGCTGCGTTGCGCGGCATGTGGATCGGCGCATAAGGCTTCTTGGCCTCCTGCTCGATACCGCGTTCCTTCATTTCCCAGAACTCGTCGAGTTCAGAGACCTGCGGCTCGTGAGCGAAGTTGTAGAACGGTGCCGGTGAAGTGGTGCTCCACTCCAGCGTACGCGCGCCCCAGATATCGCCAGTGGTGTCCTGCAGCTTCTTGCGGTCCTTGATGCTGACCGCGATCTGGATCACGGTGCACGCGATACCGATCATGATCAGGCAGGCACCGATGAAGGCGACGACCAGGTACGGCACCCACAGCGGGTTGTCGACGTGCTGCAGACGACGGGTCATGCCCATGAAGCCGAGGATGTACAGCGGCATGAAGGCGAGGTAGAAGCCAGTGATCCAGAACCAGAAGGAACGCTTGCCCCACTTCTCGCACAGCATGAAGCCGGTCGCTTTCGGGAACCAGTAGGTGATACCGGCCATCGCACCGAAGACCACGCCGCCGATGATGACGTTGTGGAAGTGGGCGATCAGGAACAGCGAGTTGTGCAGGACGTAGTTGGCGCCCGGCACGGCCAGCAGGACACCGGTCATGCCACCGATGGTGAAGGTGACCATGAAGCCGAGGGTCCACAGCACCGGAGAGGTCATCTCGACACGACCGCGGTACATGGTGAACAGCCAGTTGAAGATCTTCACGCCCGTCGGGATCGAGATGATCATCGTCGCGATACCGAAGAAGGCATTCACGTCAGCGCCGGCACCCATGGTGAAGAAGTGGTGCAGCCAGACGACGAACGACAGGATCGTGATGACGATGGTCGCCCACACCAGAGAGGTGTAACCGAACAGCTTCTTCTTGGAGAAGGTGGAGATGACTTCGGAGAACACACCGAAGACCGGCAACACCAGGATGTATACCTCAGGATGGCCCCAGGCCCAGATGAGGTTGACGTACATCATCATGTTTCCACCAAGGTCATTGGTGAAGAAGTGGAAATCAAGATAACGGTCGAGCGTCAGCATCGCGATGGTCGCGGTCAGGATCGGGAAGGCCGCGATGATCAGGACGTTGGCGCACAGTGCGGTCCAGGTGAAGACCGGCATTTTCATCAGGGTCATGCCCGGCGCACGCATCTTGAGGATGGTGGCGACGAAGTTGACACCTGTCAGCAGGGTACCGACACCGGAAATCTGCAATGACCAGATCCAGTAATCCACCCCGACCCCGGGACTGTAATTGGCCCCCGACAACGGCGGATAGGCCAGCCAGCCGGTCTTGGCGAACTCGCCCAGACCCAGCGAGATGTTGACCAGCAGCGCGCCGACCACGAACAGCCAGAAGCTCAGCGAGTTCAGGAACGGGAACGCCACGTCACGTGCGCCGATCTGCAGCGGCACGACGACGTTGATCAGACCGATGACCAGCGGCATCGCCACGAAGAAGATCATGATCACGCCGTGGGCAGTGAAGATCTGGTCGTAGTGATCCGGGGGCAGATAGCCGTGACCGCCGGTGGACGCCAGCATCTGCTGGGAACGCATCATGATCGCATCGGAGAAACCACGAATCAGCATCACCAGCGCGACGATGATGTACATCATGCCGATCTTCTTGTGATCGACAGAGGTGAACCACTCATTCCACAGGTAGGCCCACTTTTTCTTTACCGTGATGAAGCCGAACAGGGCTGCACCACCGAGGATTACCGCCGCAAGCACGATCATGACGATCGGCTCGTGATACGGAACAGCCTCTATTGTGAGTTTTCCAAGCATTGCTTATTCCTCGGTTGCCATCGCAGATTCAGCGTGACCGGCAGCGTCATGGCCTGACATGTCGTGGGCGGACTCGCCGTGATGCTTGCCCCCCATCTTCATGTCACCCATGCCCAGCTCCATGCCATCCATGTAGGGCGCCATGATCTGTTCGTACAGATTCGGCTTGACCTGACCATAGAAGGTGGGTGCCACGTCTTCGCTCGGCTCCTTGAGTGCCTCGTAGCCGGCGTCATCCAGCACCTTGCTGCTGCCACGCGCTTTCTCGATCCAGGCGTCGAAGTCGCCTTCGCTCATCACATGCGCCTTGAAGTGCATGTCAGCGAAGCCGGCGCCGCTGTAGCTGGCAGAGATACCGTCATAGGTACCCACTTCGTTGCCGATCAGGTGCAGGCGGTTTTCCATGCCTGCCATCGCGTAGATCTGGCTGCCGAGCTGCGGGACGAAGAACGAGTTCATCACGGTCTCGGAGGTGATGTGGAAGCGCACCTGGCGATCCACCGGCATGGCCAGCTCATTGACTGTCGCGATGCCCTGCTCCGGATAGATGAACAGCCACTTCCAGTCCATCGACACGACCTGAACCTCGATCGGCTCGCCGCCATCCTGGATCTCGGCACGCGGGTCCAGCTCATGCGTGCTCTTCCAGGTCAGGATGCCCAGCGCGAGGATGATCAGGCACGGAATGCCCCAGACCACGATCTCGATCTTGGTGGAATGCGCCCAGTTGGGCGTATAGGTCGCCTTGCTCTGCTTGGTATCGCGATAGCGCCAAGCAAACCACAGCGTCATGAAGATGACCGGGACAACGACCACGAGCATCAGGTAGGTAGCAGTCAGAATCAGCGACTTCTCGGATTCACCGATGGGTCCCTTGGGATCGAAGAGCACGGCATCACAGCCGGACAGCATCAACAATCCCGCGAGGATGGGGAGTCCCCGCAGAGCCCCCCGCATTAGGCTTTTTCTCATCTCACGACCTCGTTGGAACACGCCATGACGTCATGACGAGCCCACATGTGGAACACAGCGTTCGAAGAAATGACCAACAGGAAGCCGTCGATCGTTCGAACGAAATCAGAGGATTTCCCGCAGGCGGGGCACAGGATAGAGAAAAATCAGGGGGGCTGACTACGGGGCACACTGACGCAGGTAGTCGCACCTGCCGATCAATTTCCCCTCGCGCGCGCAGCCAATCGCCATCGGGAGAGGACGATGCCCTCCCTCACGCGTTCGGGTTATGCCCTGACCACTGAACGAGGAACCTGACGAAGGCGTCAATCATGTTGACAGGCAACACGGCGTCACTTGGGCGACCAGACGCCAATCCGGTATTTCCTCCCTTCGAGGTGCCCTGACTCCTCCCGCCGACAAGGCTCTGGCCACCCCCGCATTGCGCGATGACCATTTCCCGACTCACGTGCCTTCCCAGGTCCACGAGCGACCGCCGAGCCCCCACGGGAAACGCCAACCCCAAGCACGACAAGAGCATAAAATTTCAACAAAACAATAAATACAGCAATATTCATCCAAAGAAGTGCGCGCAATGACACCCGCGCAAGGAGTGCCGCCTGGCAGAAACACCTCGTCACATCGAGACGCCTGACTGCCTGCCTACCGACGGACCGAGATCACCGACGTCTTTTTCACACTCTCAATTGCAAAAAATGCCGCACTTCGTTCCATTATAATTTCCCATCCTGCTCTGGAAATCGTGACGTAATTCTCCTTATATTGATTCACCATGACATTTTTCATTCCCGCACGAATGGATGAAATCGTTGTCACAATCCAGCGACTTCGTCCTCATCATTTGTTCATATTCAGTCTTTTTTCATCAGATGACGCCTCGCGCCATTTCATAAAAATTTTACAAATAAACACCAAATAGATACCAGATAGATACAAAAACACCACACAAGTGCCAGCCAAGTCTCTGAAAAGTCCTGCGGAGCCACCAGGCCTGAAGAACGTGATGGCATCTCAGGAACCATGTTTCAGCATCAGGTCAAGGGATGCGACAATTGACCACACCAGAAATGTCGCCAATGATCTTTCTGATTTTTCACTTTCCTTTTCCCGTACAGACTATCCTCCCGAATCATTGATACGCATGCCGCGGCGCAACGAGACTTGGAGGTTTGTTCCTGCAGGGACACGCGCTATCCTGCTGTTCACCCCCTTGCCGCAAGGGAGCAGGCGGCATGTCAAGACGAGATTCGAGATCCTGATGCAGCGCCGCTGGGCGATCACGAGCCCTGCCTTCTCGACGTCGAACCTCGCTTGCGCATCGCCCTCCCCTGCCAGGGGCACCTGTCTACCCGATGGAGCAGCGCCCGATGACGACTGACCAGCCCCCCTCCGCCAGCAATGCCCTGCTCGACGCCGACCAGCTGCCCGCCAGCATTCTCTATCGGCTGTTCTCGGGCAGCATCGCGCCGCGACCCATTGCCTGGGTCTCGACGATCGATGCCGCCGGCAATGCCAATCTGGCGCCGTTCTCGTTCTTCACCGTGGCAAGCGTCAATCCACCGGTGCTAGCCTTCAGCCCGTTGCGCAACGGCGAAGGGCGTACCAAGGACACTCTCGACAACCTCGGACAGGTGGCGGAATGTGTCATCCATATCGGGGGCGAGGCCATGAGCGAGGCACTCAATCTCACCAGTGCCAGCCTCGCGGCCAGCGAGGATGAATTCGCCCACGCCGGCTTGAACAAGCTAGCCATGCCGCCGCTGCAGGTCCCCCGCGTGGACGGCGCTCCGATCGCCTTCGGTTGCCGACTCCGCGACATCATCCACCTGGGAGACCAGCCCCTGTCCGGCTCACTGGTGCTCGCCGAGGTCGTGGTGGTCCATGCAGACCCCGAGGTCTGGGATGGCCGCCATGTCGACAATGAGGTGCTGCGCGCCATCGGGCGCATGGCCGGCAGCGATTATGCGCGCACCGACAGTCTTTTCAGCCTTGAGCGACCTGCCTGATCAGCCTTGAGCGGGCCGAAACGCAGAGCGGGCCTGTCTGATGACAGGCCCGCTCAAGATGCTCTCGTGACTCTGGTGACTCACCTATCCCGCAATCGCTGCCCCAGAGGCTTGATGGTGGCGGGGATTGACGGTGGCGGGGAAGCTTCAGCGCAACCCCGGCAGCAGGTACTTGTCGAGTGCCTGACGCACCGAAGGCAGCAGGATATCGGAGTGCATCACCAGCTCGCGCACCAGCTCCTGCAAGCCGGGCACCCCGACTTCCACATGCTTTCTCAACGCCATGCGCGCACAGGTGTCCGCGCAGGCATGTTCGGAAATCTGCACGCCCAGTGCCACCAGCCGCTCACGAAAGTCTTCGTGATCAATCAGCTCCACGATCATCATCGTCATTCTCCTTGCTCGCTGACGGCGGGCATTGTCATTGGTATTGACCCACTCTGTTCTGAGCATGGCCCTTCTGAGGATAGCCGAAACGCGCGGCGGGCTGTCTCCGACATTCTGGTCAGACCGAGGCACGCCCTGCGTATCCGCCAGCGCCACTGCCATAGGCATTTGCGCCAGACGTGCCCTGCCCTTTCCTTTCCCTCCTCTCACCTCCCCTCGCGGTCAGGTGTCCAGACTGGCCGAAGCAGATTCGGCTCTGGCCAGGCGGCAGGCGGCGTACTTGAACTCGGGGATCTTGCCCACCGGGTCCAGCGCCGGATTGGTCAGCAGGTTGGCGGCGGCCTCGGCGTAGCAGAATGGCACGAAGACCATGCCGGCCGGCGTCAGCGGGTCCGCGCGGGTGGCCAGCGTGATCTGACCGCGCCGCGTGGTGATCGAGAGCGCCTCCCCCGCCGCGATGCCCAGTCGCTCCAGCTCGACGGGGTTGAGCGTGGCCACGGCGGCAGGTTCCAGACTGTCGAGCACGTACGCGCGGCGCGTCATCGAGCCGGTATGCCAGTGCTCCAGCTGACGGCCGGTGGTCAGTACCGTCGGATAGTCGTCATCCAGCGTCTCATCCGGCGGCGTGGGCCAGGTCGGCACGAAGCGGGCCCGACCGTTGGCGCGCGGGAAGCCATCGCCGAACACCACATCCTCACCCTCGCCTCCCGGCGTCAGGCACGGGTAGGTCACCGAGTTCTCCTCGGACAGCCGCGCCCAGTCGATGTTGTCGAGGGAATCCATGCCCTGCTGCATCTCGGCGTAGATCTCCTGCGGCCCGGCGTAATCCCAGGCAAGCCCCATGCGCCGCGCCAGCTGCTGGGTGATCCACCAGTCCGGCTTGGCCTCGCCCGGGGCACGCAGTGCCGCCCGCCCGCGCTGCACCTGACGATTGGTGTTGGTGACACTGCCGTCCTTCTCCGGCCAGGCGTATGAGGGCAGCACCACATCGGCGAACTGCGCCGTCTCGGTGACGAAGATGTCCTGCACCACCAGATGCTCGAGATGCGCCAGCGCGCTGCGCGCGTGATCGAGGTCCGGGTCCGACATCGCCGGATTCTCGCCGAGGATGTACATGCCGCGAATCTGATCGGCATGGATGGCGTGCATGATCTCCACCACCGTCAGGCCCGGTGTGGCCGAGAGCGGCGTATCCCACAGCGCTTCCAGTCGCGCGCGCGCCGCCGTGTCACCCACCGGCTGATAATCCGGGAAGACCATCGGAATCATCCCGGCATCCGAGGCGCCCTGGACATTGTTCTGCCCGCGCAGCGGATGCAGGCCGGTGCCCTCCCGCCCGACATGGCCACACACCAGCGCCAGCGCGATCAGACAGCGGGCATTGTCGGTGCCGTGGGTGTGCTGCGAGATCCCCATGCCCCAGAAGATCATCGCGCGCTCGGCCGTCGCGTACTCACGGGCCACGGCACGAATCTCCTCGGCCGCCACGCCGCACAGCGGCGACATCGCCTCCGGCGTCAATGCCATGACGTGCTCGGCCAGGGCGGCGAAGTCCTCGGTATGCGCCTCGATATAGGCCTGATTGGCCAGCCCTTCGGTGATGATGACGTTGAGCATGGCATTGAACAGCGCCACGTCCGCCCCCGGCGTGAACTGGATCGAGCGATGCGCATGACGCCGCAGCGCCAGCGCGCGCGGATCGATCACCACGATGCGCGTGCCTCGCCTGGCGGCGCGCTTGAAGAAGGTGGCGGCCACCGGATGATTGACGCCCGGATTGCAGCCGGTCAGCACGATGAGATCAGACTGCTCGGCCTGCATGAAGGAGGCGCTCACGCCGCCCGAGCCGACGCCTTCCATCAGCGCCGCCACTGAACTTGCATGACACAGCCGCGTGCAGTGATCGACATGATTGGAGCCGAAGCCGGTGCGCACCAGCTTCTGGAACAGCCACGCCTCCTCGTTGGTGCACTTGGCGCTGCCGAAGCCCGCCAGGCTATCGGGGCCATGCGTTCGCTTGAGGCGCATGAGCCCCTCGGCCGCGACCTCGAGGGCCTCGTCCCAGCTGGCCTCACGGAAGTGGGTCAGCGGGTGGGCGGGGTCAAAGTTCGCGTCCAGCCCCTTGGCCACGCCGTCACGGCGGATCAGAGGGCGAATCAGGCGCTCCGGATGACGCGGATAATCGAAGCCGAAGCGTCCCTTCACGCACAGGCGTCCGTGATTGGAGGGGCCATCACGACCACTGACCGCGATGATGTTGTCGAGCCGCGCATCCGCGACCGGCTGACGGTGGCTGGTCGCTTCGCGAGTGATCGCGTCTGAGGGCGCACTGAGCTCTCGGACATCCGCCAGCGTTGCGGCCTGCTGGCCTTCGCCGACCAACGCCTCGCCGCTGCCCCGACTGACCTGATACTCCAGCTGACAGCCCACGCCGCAGTACGGGCAGACGGAGGCGACGCGCGCATCGACGGCGGCGCTGTCGCCATGACCTTGCTCATCCACCTGGGCGGCGGGCATCAGGGCGCCGGTCGGGCAGGCCTGCACGCACTCGCCGCAGGCGACGCAGGTGCTGTCGCCCATCGGGTCCTCGAGATCGAACACGATGCGCGTATTGCTGCCACGCCCCGCCAGCCCGATCACGTCATTGACCTGCACCTCGCGACAGGCGCGTACGCACAGGCCGCAGCTGATGCAGGCGTCATGATTGACCGCCATCGCGGCATGGGAGTGATCGAGAGCGCTGGCCGGCGTCGGCAGCCACTCCTCAGCCGTATCCCCTAGCCACTCGCGGACCGTCTCGCGGGCACCGCCCAGCGTCTCGCGAGCGTGCCCGACATCCACCGCCAGCAGCTCGGCCATCGCCATGAAGTGACTGCTGACATCGGGGTTATGGGCCTCGGCTGGCATGTCGGCGGCGAGCAGTTCCACCACCATCGCGCGCGCCGCGCGCGCCCGCTCAGAGCTGGTACTGCGCACCACCATGCCCGCGCGCGCCTCGCGAATGCAGCTGGCGGCGAGGGTGCGCTCGCCATCGATCTCGACCATGCAGGCGCGACAGTTGCCATCGCCGCGATAATCCGGCGCTTCGCTGTAGCAGAGGTGGGGAATCGTCTCGCCGGCACGCCTGGCGATCGTCCACAGCGTCTCGCCGGGATAGGCCGTCACCTCGGCACCATCCAGCGTGATGGTGAAGCCATCCTCGCGCAGCGGCTGATCATCCGAAGGCGAGTTGCCGAGTCCTGTCAGCGCATTCATGCCTCACCTCCCGTGGCGTCAGCCGCATGGCTCGTGGCGATCAAGCGCACCCCGCTGCTGGCGAGGATCTCCCGGAAATCCTTGAGCAGGCCGAGCACCGGATTGGGCGCGGCCTGTCCGAGCCCGCAGATCGAGGCATTCATCATCACCTGCGACAAGCGCGCCAGCAGCGCCTCGTCCCACTCATCGCCGCTCAGCGCCGCCAGCATCTGGCGCGTGCCGACGCGACACGGCGTGCACTGGCCGCAGGACTCATCCATGAAGAAGCTCATCAGATTGCGTGCCACCGCCGCCAGGTCATCCTGGTCCGACAGCACCACCACCGCGGCCGAGCCGATGAAGCAGCCATGGGCCTGCAGGGTGTCGAAGTCCAGCGGCAGGTCCGCCTTGCTGGCCGGCAGAATGCCGCCGGAGGCCCCACCGGGCAGATAGGCCCGCAGGCGATGGCCCTCGGCCATTCCACCGCCGTATTCCTCGACCAGCTCATTGAGCGTGATGCCAGCCGGTGCCAGATACATGCCCGGGCGTCTGACGCGCCCGGAGAGCGAGAAGCTGCGCAGCCCCTGACGCCCCTGGCGTCCGGCTGCCACGTATGGCGCGTGCCCTTCGCGATGGAGCCGCGCGATCCAATAGACCGTCTCGACGTTGTTGACCAGGGTCGGGCGTCCGAACAGCCCGCACTGGGCCACGAAGGGCGGACGCTGGCGCGGCTTGCCGGGCTTGCCTTCCAGCGACTCGATCAGCGCCGATTCCTCGCCGCAGATATAGGCCCCGGCGCCACGCCGCAGATGGATGAAGCCGGGCGCGACGATGCCTGCGGCTTCCAGCTCCGCGATGCACTCGCGCAGCACGTCATTCAGGGTCGGGTACTCGTCGCGCAGGTAAAGGTAGAGCGCCTCGGCCTCGATGGCATGCGCACTGGCCAGCGCGCCCTCGAGAAAGGTGTGCGGCTCACGCTCCAGATAGCAGCGGTCCTTGAAGGTGCCGGGCTCGCCCTCATCGGCATTGATCACGCAATAGCGCGGCCCTGCCTCGGCACGCACGAAGCCCCACTTGCGAAACGTCGGGAAGCCCGCTCCGCCCAGGCCACGCAGACCGGCCTGTTCGATCATCTGCGCCAGGTCATCGATGCTGACCTCACCGCCCTCCAGCGCGGCGAGCAGTCCATAGCCGCCACTGGCGCGATATTCCGCCAGCCGCGGATAGTCGAGACTCGCGGCCGGCGCGGCGTGCACATGGCCCTCGGCGATCGCCGCCGTGACGCCTTCCACGCTGGCGTGGCCAAGATGGCAATGCCCGACCTCCGCCACCGGCGCACTGTCGCAGCGCCCCATGCAGGGTGCCCGCAGCACGCGCACCTGTGCGGGGTCCAGCCCGGAGGCGAGACCGGCGCGCAGGGCCTCGGAGCCGGCCAGCTGACAGGACAACGAATCACAGACGCGCACGGTCAGTGCCGCAGGCGGCGTCTCGCCATCGCGCACCACGGTGAAATGGGCATAGAAGGTGGCCGTCTCGAAGACCTCGGCCATCGGCAGGCGCATCCACTCGGCCAGCGCGCGCAGATGGGCCAGCGTCAGGTAGCCGACCTCATCATTGAGCACGTGAAGATATTCGAGCAGAAGGTCACGCTGCGCCGGGGCATCGCCCAGCAGGCGCTGCACCTCGGCCCAGGCCTCGGCATCCAGCGGGCGGCCGCGCAACTGGCTGCGCGAACGGCGACGAGCGACGGGGGTCGGCTCGGTCAGGGTCTCAGGCGTCATGGCGGCACCACATTGTTATCGTTATGAACTGGCGGATCGTGCGGTCGAGACAACGGCCTGGCTGGACCGTGGACGCGTCTGCGTGAAGGTGGGCGCTGTCCGGCAGGTGCGTCACGCCGGGCAGGTTCCTTCACTGTAGATCGCAATCTACAAAGCGGGCAGAGCCGCGACAACCGCCTCCCCCGCCGAATCGCCTCGCATGTCAGTCACGCACATGTCGGCGTCGTATCCAGCTAACTCGCCCTCGCCCAGCCCTCACACAATCACCGAGGCCCGGCGGCGACCTGTCCCGCAGTCAGACTCGCCACCGCGCTCCGGATTGCCACTCCACCCCCTTCCCTCATCGCAGCCACGGGAGACACCCGCGACAACGCCTCGACTCGCCCCACCCGCCCTGCTCGGATGGCGACACCAATAACAACATGAGGTCACCACATGTCATCGAATCCGTATGACACGGACTACGAGATCGGCCAGGACAATGTCCAGGTCATGGGTCTCGATGTGCATAACCCCGTCTTCGCGATCAGCGCCGTGCTGATCGTCAGCTTCATCCTGTTTGCCATCGTCTTCCCCGCGGGCGCGGAAAGTGCCCTGGGCGGCGCCAAGGCCTGGTCCATCGCACATGGCGACTGGCTGTTCATGCTGGCCGGCAACCTCTTCGTGCTGTTCTGCCTGCTGCTGATCATTCACCCGGTGGGCAAGCTGCGCCTGGGCGGCCAGAAGGCGACTCCCGAGTTCTCGACGCATTCGTGGTTCGCGATGCTGTTCGCCGCCGGCATGGGCATCGGTCTGATGTTCTGGAGCGTCGCCGAGCCGGTGGCCTATTACACCGACTGGTACGGCACGCCGCTGAATGCGCCTGCCGGCACGCCGGAGGGCGCTCGCGCCGCGCTGGGTGCCACCATGTATCACTGGGGCCTGCATCCCTGGGCCATCTACGCAGTGGTGGGTCTGTCGCTGGCCTTCTTCACCTACAACAAGGGCCTGCCGCTGACCATCCGCTCGGCGTTCTACCCGATACTCGGTGAGCGCACCTGGGGCTGGATGGGGCATGTCGTCGACATTCTGGCCGTGCTGGCGACCATCTTCGGGCTGGCGACGTCGCTGGGGCTGGGCTCCGCTCAGGCGGCATCGGGGCTGGATTACCTGTTCGGCATCGGCGATGGCCTGCCGACCCAGATCGCGATCATCATCCTGGTGACCCTGGTCGCCATCTACTCGGTCAGTCGCGGCCTGGATGGCGGGGTGAAGCTGCTCTCCAACATCAACATGATCATCGCCGCCGTGCTGATCATCTTCATCCTCATCTTCGGGCCGACACTGGCCATCCTCACGGGACTTGGCACCACGACACTCAGCTATGTGCAATACCTGCTGCCGCTGTCCAACTGGATCGATCGCCCGGACGAGAGCTGGTTCCACGGCTGGACCGTCTTCTACTGGGCGTGGTGGATTTCCTGGTCGCCGTTCGTCGGCATGTTCATCGCACGCGTCTCGCGCGGCCGCACGGTGCGCGAATTCGTCACCGCCGTGCTGCTGGTACCGACACTCGTCACCATCGTGTGGATGTCCGTCTTCGGGGGCACGGCGCTGGAACAGGCCATCAATGGGGTCGGCGCGCTGGCCAACGGCATCGATTCCGTGTCACTGGCCATGTTCCAGATGCTCGACAACCTGCCGCTGTCCGGCGTGGCGTCCTTCATCGCCATCCTGCTGGTGCTGGTGTTCTTCGTCACGTCCTCGGATTCCGGCTCACTGGTGATCGACTCGATCACTGCCGGCGGCAAGGTGGATGCGCCGGTCAGCCAGCGAGTCTTCTGGGCGGCGATGGAGGGACTGATTGCCGGTGCCCTGCTGTACGGCGGGGGAAGTGCCGCACTCGGCTCATTGCAAGCCGGTGCCATCGCGACAGGCTTGCCGTTCACGCTGGTACTGCTGGTGATGTGCTATTCGCTGTTCCGTGGTCTGATGCAGGAAAGGAAGGCGCAGGACGCGCTCGCCCGACCGGTCACCGGCGCCTGACATGCGGCGCTGACGGATCATGAGCACAAAAAAACGCCGCCCCCGGCAACCGGGGGCGGCGTTTTCATTGGATGACCCGAACGTCATCCAGGCTAGATCAGGAGTTTTCCTGAGCCAGCTTCTGCACCTTCTTCATCAGGTCCGGGTTGTTCTGCACCGCTTGACCGATGGAGTTGAAGGTCGCGACTTCCAGACCGGAGTCCTCGACCGCGCTGACCATCTCGTCATTGGCTTCCTGACGGACGCTCTGCTTTTCGGTCTCGTCGTCAGCTTCCTGCAGCTTGCCGGCGAAATCCTGGGAAATGCGTGCGATCTCCTGGGAGGCAGCAGCGAACTGTTCCAACTGCGCATCGCTGAAGTCACCGGCCTGAGCCTGTGTCGCCTGAGCAGGAGCCTGACCCTGGGCCGGTGCGTCAGCAGCGAACGCCGGCGCAGACATCATGCCCGCAGAGATCAGGGCAGCCGTCATGTATGCAGTCATCCGTTTCATTGCAACCTCCAGTCATTCATTGATCATCAAAAAGTGATTACACCAACTCAGACGGACACCACGGCCGGATGTTCAATCTTTCGTGTAACTGTTTGAAAAACATTCGGATAACTCTGGATACAACTGTCGCAAACGAGCAACGCAAAGACCACCAAGCCCCGTATGGCAGGCCTCCTGCGAGCTGGACACCCATACAAGCACCGAGTGGCCCGAGAAAGATCATGCAGACACTTTCCCTCATCTGGCAGCCATCCTGTCAGACAGCAGGCGTCATGTCCGTGCAGTTACCGCTGATATATCGCCCCGTGCAGTACCACACAAACCGCCTGCACAAGGTCGGCAAACTGGTGCAGACTGACATAACCTGACATCAGGCCCCTGCGTTGCGGTCCCATGCCGGACTGTCCTGCATTCTTGCCCCACGCCGCCGGAGGACTGTCATGTCCCGATATACGCCGTCTTCGCCCTCGCGCCGCTCGTTGCCGCGCCACATCGCTGTCCGGGCAGCATTCGCCCGAGGAGTGAGTCTGTGCCTGCTGGCCGGACTGTTCACGAGTCTCCCCGCCCAGGCCCTCAGCCTGCTGGATGAGAATCCGGAGCTGAATGCGCCCGCCGAGACTTCCGCAGGTGCGCCGCCACCGCCCTCTCCACCAGACACGGTAGACACCACCATGACCGCCGCCAACGTCGACCCCGCCGCCAACCCGCTGCTGGGCGAGACCTGGAACCGTCGCTCGCTGGTACTGGTCGCGCCGGATGAACAGGACCGTGAGCTGGAACGCCAGCGCGATGAGCTGCGCGCCACGCGTGGCGAGATGCAGCAGCGCGATGTCACGCTCTATACGCTGATGGGCACGCGCGGCATCCACGATGGCGTGCCGATGAGCTTCGAGGAGGTTCGTGCCCTGCGTGATGCCATGCAGCTGCGCGAGGGCGCGCCCTTCACCGTCATCCTGATCGGCAAGGACGGTGGCAAGAAGATGCAGCTGGAGGGGTTCGTCGCACCGGACCAGATCTATCAGGTGATCGACAGCATGCCGATGCGCCAGCGCGAAGCCGGCGAGGCCACCCGTCAGACCTCCTCGGGCAGCGAGGAACATACCTCGCCCGCGCCGTTGGATGACGAGGATTGGCAGTGGGATGAATGACACGCCTGAACGACGAAACGCCCCTGCCAGCCGAGCTGACAGGGGCGTTTTCATGTCTGCGCAACTTCAGCGCAGCACGCCTTCCTCGCGCAGCAGCTTGAGGATTTCCGCCGCGCCCTCCTCGGCACTCACGCCTTCCAGACGCTTGCCGCTGCCACCCTCGGCCTTGGCGGCCGCGGCCTTGAAGCGGTCCCGCGCGCTGGTCGCCTTGATGCGCTTCAAGCGCTTGGGTCGCTTGCGAGCCGGCGCGATGGCAAAGGTTTCCGCCACCGCGTCATGGGCAAGCTCGCCGCTTGCCACCGCGGCAAGTTCACCGCGCCGCGCCTGCGCGAAGGCCGACTGACGCGCTGCCGGCGCGGCGGCATCGACGCTGACAAGTGCCGGCAGCTTCACCCGCAGTCGCCGCCGCTGACCACGCGGCAGGGCCTGCAAGGCGGTGAGATGCGCGCCATCGCAGCTCTCGATTGCGACGATGCCCTCCACCAGCGGCCAGCCGAGGCTCTCCGCCAGCAGATGCGGCAGCAGGCCACTGCCCTCGCCGGTCTCACTCTGGCCACCGCACACCACCAGCTGCGGTGCCGCCTGCTTGAGGCGCGTCACCAGCAGCGGCCAGACATCGATGACCGGTTGATCGGCAGCCGCCGCCTGCGGATCGACAGCCGTGAGCGGTTCAGCTTGAAGAGAGTCAGGCGTCACCAGCGTCAACGACTCCAGCCCCATGCCCAGATAGCCACGCAGCGCCTGGTCCTGCTCGCTGCCAGGCGCGATCTTGCTGCCACTGGCGTGCCAGGCGCTGAGGCTGACGGCACCGGGTGCCGACTGGCGCTCCAATGCCAGACACAGCTCCAGGGCGCGGGCGTCCTGCTCGGCGCGCCGCAGACGCCCCGAGACCGGGTGCTGCCCCAGCGATACCAGACTCACGACCTCAAGCGGTTCCGAGGCCTGCTGCGCAATGGACGAATGATCTGCCTTCATGTCCTTCTCCTTTCTCCTGTCGCAGGCGCGAGTTCAGGCCGCGTCGGCGGCAAGCGTGGCGGATGACGGGCTGGATGACGGGTTGGAGGACATAGCGGGCGCAGTAGACGACTGACCCGCCGCCGAGGCACCACCTGCCGCCTGGGCGTCACCACCGGCACCGGGTTCGGCCTCGAGCTGCTGACAGAGACTGGCGAGGATCGCCCCGGCATCGCCGATCACCGACAGATCCGCGCGCTTGACCATGTCACAGCCGCCATCGAGATTGATCGCCACCACCTTGTCGCAGCGCTGGATGCCCTGCAGATGCTGGATGGCCCCCGAGATGCCCACCGCCACGTACACCCGCGCCGTCACCCAGGTACCGGTGGCGCCGACCTGACGGGCACGCGGCATGAAGCCGTCATCCACCGCCACCCGCGAGGCGCCTTCGGTGGCGCCCAGCAGACTGGCGGCACGGTGGAAGCCATCCCAGTCGCGAATGCCGTTGCCCGCCGAGAGAATGAATTCGGCCTCGCCCAGCGCGATCGCGGAGGGATCGACCGCCACCGGGCCAAGATCCTCGATCACGTCTGGCACGGCGTGCGCGGTGCTGGCTGCCTCCCACTCAAGCGGCAGCGCGGCGTGGCGCACATCTTCCACCGGCTCGGCGCATTCCGCCTCGCACAGCAGGATACGGGTCAGCGCGCGGGTCAGGTCCTGCTGACCATTGCCGCTGCGCCCGGTGACGTTCACCTCGGCAAGCTCGCCACGCCCGATGGCCGCAAGCTCGCCCTCGAGTTGATAGACATTGCCGCTGGGCCGCGCCAGCGCATCGCCCGTGCACAGCAGGCGCGCCCCGAGACGTCGGCCACGCTCACCGCCGCCAGTGCGGGATTCCGGCAGCAACCACAGCCGTGGTGCCAGGCGTGTATCAATGGCCTCAAGCTCCGCCAGCTGGGCCAGCGGCGCGTAACCATCGTGGACACTGTCGGCAAAGTGCAGCCAGCGATCGGCACCTGCCGCACCGAGTCCGACACTGTCGGCGGCGTCACCCTCCTCGCGCAAGGTGCCGAAGGTGACGGCCAACACCGCCCCCAGATGGGCGGGGTCGGCATCGGCGATCTGACGCGCCAGCCCCAGCACATCGCGGTCGTGACTCGAGAGTCGCCCGCCGGTCATGTCCGGCACCACCGCGATCAGGAAGGCAGGTGATGCGATCTCGACCAGCGGCAGCACGCGCGCCTTGGCAACGACGGCGGCCTGACCGGCACCTGCCGCGGCAGGCCCGGAGCGGCCACTGCGATCGATGCGCTTGCGACCATTGGCAGCGATGAAGTGCCCGACGTGGGGATTGCGACGCATCACGCCCTTCGGGCCCATCCAGCGTTCCTGAGGGGCTGCCGCGCCGCGACCCAGCGCCTGCAGCGCGATGAGATGCTGCGGGTGCAGGCGATTGCGTGCCTGCTGCTCCAGGCGCGGGTCACGGCGTGGCAGTGACTCGCGCTCGGTTGCTTGTGGATCGACGGGAATCGTCATGCCGCCACCTCCGCGTCAGTGGGCTGCGTGGTCGACGCCGCCAAGCCTTGCGTGGACGCTTCCAGTACTAGCGCCCGCGCCATCAGTTCCGCCAGATCCAGCACCTGGGGTTCGGCTTCACCCGCCGGCGCCACCACGCCTTCCAGCATCGCGGTGCACTGCGGGCAGCCCACCGCCACTACCTCGGCGCCGGTCTCGCGCACGTCGCCCATACGCATGTCGGGGATACGCTGCTTGCCGGGAATGTCCGTCACCGGCGCGCCACCGCCGCCACCACAGCAGCGTGAGCGGAAGCCGGCGCGCTGCATCTCGCGCACTTCCAGTCCCAGTGCCGCCAGCAGGGTACGCGGCGCCTCGAATTCCCCGTTGTAGCGGCCCAGATAGCAGGGGTCATGCCAGGTGACCGAGCCGAGCGTGGCCAGTCTGGTGGCATCGAGACTCAGACGACCTGCCGCCAGCAGCTCGTTCATGTAGCTAGTGTGGTGATTGACGAGGTAGTCGCCACCGAAGGCGACATATTCACGTCCCAGCACATGGAAGCTGTGTGGATCGCAGGTGATGATGCGCGCGAAGCGGTACTTCGACAGGGTGGCGATATTGCGGGTGGCCAGCGACTGGAAGGTCGCCTCGTCACCCAGACGGCGTGCCACGTCGCCACTGTCACGCTCCTCGGCACCGAGGATGGCGAAATCGACCCTGGCCGCGCGCAGCACCTGCACGAAGGCGCGCAGCGTGCGCTGGTTGCGCATGTCAAAGGCACCGTCGCCCAGCCACAGCAGCGCTTCCACAGGACGCGGATCACGCGCCGCCTCGCGGGCGGCCTGAACCTCGGCGATGCGCGGCAGGTCGAGATCCGCCGCCCAGTGCAGGCGAGCCTCGAGCGCAAAGCCGCCCGGATTGTCGGTGGCGATGAGATTGTCGAGCACCTCGACGCCCTTGCCCGGGGTCGCGCCCTGCTCCAGCGTCATGTGGCGCCGCATGTCGACGATGGCATCGACGTGCTCGATCATCATCGGGCACTCCTCGACGCAGGCGCGACAGGTGGTGCAGGCCCACAGGGTTTCCGGCTCGACCAGTACCGTGAATTCGTGGATCAGCTTGTCGGCGTCTGCCGGCTTGCCTGCAGCGCCCGGCGCCGCCTTGATCTGGATCGGCCCAGAAGACGCTGCCTGACCTGCCGGTCGAGCATGCGGCGATATCCCGACGATGGCCTGCTGCGGGCCGCCGCCATGCTGGCCGGGGGCGCGCTTCGGCTCATCGCCCGGATAGGGCGAACCGGCGTAGGCGGCATCGCTGCCCCCCGCCATGCCCACCACCATGTCCTGGATCAGCTTCTTGGGATTGAGCGGCTGACCGGCCGCGAACGCCGGACACACCGCTTCACAGCGCCCGCATTGCACGCAGGCATCGAAGCCCAGCAGCTGACGCCAGTTGAAGTCGGCAGGCTTGCCGACACCCAGCGGCGCCTCGGGATTGGAAAGATCCAGCGGCAGCAATGCGCTGTCGCGGATGCCGGCGCTGTCACGGGTGCTGAAACGCCCCGGACGCCGATGGAAGGCCAGATGCAGCGCGCCCGCGAAGGCATGCTTCATCGGCCCGGTGATGCGCGAGCCGCCACCGGTCATGCCGACGATCATCTCGAGCAGCCCCCAGGCGATCCCCGCCACCAGCACCAGCCCGAGGATACCGCCGGAGATCATGCCGCCGACGCCTTCCGGCAGCACCAGTGACAGACTCATCACGAACAGACTGGCAGAGAACACCAGCAGGCTCTTGGGCAGACGCATCCACGGACCACGCGACAGGCGCGCCGGCGGGTCGAGACGACGACGACGCACGAACAGCGCACCAGCGAACATCGCGCCACTGGCCAGCAGCAGCAAGACGCCCAGCCAGGCGGAGTCGATGCCGAAGCCGTAGACCACCACCATCAGCAGCGCCGCGGCCACGAAGCCACCGCCGGTGGCGACGTGGGTATTGGCCATGTAGCGGTCGCGCGCGACCACGTGGTGGAGGTCCACCCCGTAGCGGCGCGGCACCTTGGCCAGGCTCGCGATCAGCTCTCCCACGCTCATGGACGTGGCATCCCCCCGCCCCTGGCGCCACAGGCCGATGCGCTTGACCGCACCGATGGCGGCCAGCGCCAAGGCGGCGAAGATCAACACCGACAACACTGTTTCGTTCATAGCCAAACCTCCCACCGATGTGTCAGACGCGATCAGAAATCCTTGCACAGGCGCAGGGCGTCATAGATGGCGGCGTGGGTGTTGCGCGGTGCATTGCAGTCGCCGAGACGGAACAGCAGGTAATCATCCCCGTCGGTGGCCTGACTCAGGCACGGCTGCGGCTTGATGGCGTAGAGCGACTCGACGTCGATCTGGCCCTTGTTGAGCGAGCCGTCCTTGAAGGCGTAGTAGAGCGCTTCATCGGGGCGCACGCCGTTCTCGACCACGATCTGGTCGACGACGCGTTCTTCCAGCGTGCCGGTGTATTCATTCTCGAGCACCGCCACCAGCCCCTCGCCTTCGCGGTAGACCTCATGCAGCACCATGTCGGAGGTCATCACGACTTCCTTGGCATACAGGCTGCGGTAATAGGTCGGGAAGGTGGTACCGCCGACCGCCGCCCCCGGCTTGATGTCATCGGTGACGATCTCGACCCTGGCGCCCTTGGTGGCCAGATAATCGGCCACCGAGACACCGGAGAATTCGCAGATGCTGTCGTAGATCAGCACGTTGCTGCCCGGCGCGACACGCCCGTCCAGCACGTCCCAGGAAGAGACGATCAGGCTCTTGGCCGGGTCCTCGTCGTAGCCCCAGGATTCGAACTGCTCCATGAACGGACGGCCGCCCACCGCGAGGATCACCACGTCAGCGCGCAGGTCACGGATGGTGGCCTCATCGGCGCGGGTGCCCAGGCGCAGATCGACCTTCAGACGTGCCAGCTCCAGCTGATACCAGCGGGTAATACCGGCGATCTGGTCACGCTGCGGTGCCTTGGAAGCCGTGGTGATCTGGCCACCCAGCTCTTCCTTCGCCTCGAAGAGCGTCACGGCATGGCCACGCTCGGCACATACGCGGGCCGCTTCCATGCCGGCCGGACCGCCACCGACGATGACGACCTTGCGCACCGGGCCGCTGGTCTTCTCGATCTCGTGCGGCAGGCCCATGTATTCGCGTGACGTCGCGGCATTCTGGATGCACAGCACATCCAGGCCCTGGTACTGGCGGTCGATGCAGTAGTTGGCGCCGACGCACTGCTTGATCTGGTCGAGCTGACCCATCTTGATCTTGGCGATGATGTGCGGGTCGGCGATGTGCGCGCGGGTCATTCCGACCATGTCGACATAGCCGCCTTCCAGGATGCGCTCGGCCTGATTGGGGTCCTTGATGTTCTGGGCGTGGATCACCGGAATCTTGACGACTTCCTTGATGCCGGAGGCCAGATGCAGGAAGGGTTCCGGCGGGTAGGACATGTTGGGAATGACGTTGGCGAGGCTGTTGTGGGTATCACAGCCGGAGCCGATCACGCCGAAGAAGTCGAGCAGGCCGGTGGCGTCGTAATAGGCGGCGATCTGCTTCATGTCGTCATGCGACAGGCCATCGGGATGGAATTCATCGCCACAGATACGCATGCCGACCACGAAGTCATCACCGACTTCGGCGCGCACCGCCTTGAGCACCTCGATACCGAACTTCATGCGACCCTCGAAGCTGCCGCCCCACTCATCGGTGCGCTTGTTGACGCGCGGGCTCCAGAACTGGTCGATCAGGTGCTGGTGCACGGCGGACAGCTCGACGCCGTCCAGGCCGCCTTCCTTGGCACGCCGCGCCGCCTGGGCGAAGTCGGCGATGATGCGCTGGATCTCTTCGACTTCGATGGTCTTGCAGGTGGAGCGGTGCACCGGCTCGCGGATACCGGACGGTGACATCAGCGAGGTCCAGTCGAAACCGTCCCAGCGTGAGCGACGGCCCATGTGGGTAATCTGGATCATGATCTTGCCGCCATGCTTGTGCACGGCATCGGCCAGATTCTGGAAATGCGGAATGATGCGATCAGTCGACAGGTTGACGGAGCTCCACCAGCCCTGCGGGCTATCGATGGACACCACCGAGGAGCCACCACAAATGCACAGGCCACACCCGCCCTTGGCCTTCTCTTCGTAGTAGCGCACGTAGCGCTCGGTGGTCATGCCGCCATCGGTGGCATACACCTCGGCATGGGCGGTACTGACGACGCGGTTGCGGATGGTCAGCTTGCCGATCTCGATCGGCTGGAAGAGTGCGTCGAATGCCATGGTGAAAGCTCCTCGCCGGGGAGAGCGCCGCCTTGTCACGCCGGCCTGGCCTGCCCGCCGCCTCGAGTCGGGGCTCGTGGCGGCGGGCGGCGTCAGGCGTCTTGCATGTCAGGAAAGGCGGCGCTCAGGCGTTGCGTTGTCGTTGTTGTGTATGTGGTGAGTGTCGTGACAGAGAGAGGATCGGGCAGCCGGCTTTTGGCTTTTGCCTTTTGCCTGGGCCGGGCCTGGGCCTTGACCCGAGCCATGGAATAGAGAGTGGCGGATCTGAAAACGTCACACTGTTCCGGGAGCGACCTCGAAATACCCCACATCACAGCCTTCCTCACCGCCGCTCTGGGTCTGGACGGCGACGGTGCGCAGCTCGCTGCCACGCGCGGCCAGAATCTGGTCCATCGCGCCGGCGAACCAGCCGGTGAACATGTACTCGAGCCTGGTGCCGGTCTTGCCCTGCTGATAGACGAAGCAGGAGTGCTCCAGGCGCACCTTGCAGGTACCGCGCTCCAGATCGATCTCCTCGGTGATGAACAGGCCCCAGCCGCGCTGCGACAGACGCTTCATGTAGTGCTCGAAGACCTCCACCCCGACCAGGCCGTGCAGCTCGGCTTCCTTCTCGCACCAGTGCCAGGCGCTCTTGTAGCCGGCGTGGTAGAGAATCTCGGCGTACTTCTCCACGCCCAGCGCCTCTTCCACCGCGACATGGTTGTTGATGAAGAAGTGACGCGGCACGTACAGCATCGGCAGTGCGTCCGATGTCCAGACGCCGGTCTCGCTATCCACCTCGATCGGCAGTTCAGGGGCCATCTTGCTCATGTCGGTGTCCTCAAAAGGGGGCTTAAGGGAGATGCAAAAGAGAGTTCAAGAAAGAGATCAGGAGAGAGATCACGAAAGTGCGATCAAGAAAGAGCGAACCAGAAAAGGCCCAGGCAGGCAGACTCAGCCGCCCCAGACGTTTTCCAGCGTGCGCAGCCAGTTCTCGCCCATGATCTTGCGCACCTGGTGCTCGCTCATGCCGCGACGCAGCAGCGCCTCGGTCAGATTGGGGAACTCGCCGATGGTGCGGATGCCTTCCGGATTGACGATCTTGCCGAAGTTGGTCAGACGACGGGCGTAGCCCTTGTCGTGGGTCAGCCACTCGAAGAAGTCCTGACCGTGACCCTGGGTGAAATCGGTGCCGATGCCGATGGCATCCTCGCCGACCAGGTTCATCACGTATTCGATGGCCTCGACGTAGTCATCGACGGTGGCGTTGACGCCAGCCCGGAGGAAGGGGGTGAACATGGTGACGCCGACGAAGCCGCCGTGTTCGGCGATGAAGCGCAGCTCGGCATCGGACTTGTTGCGCGGGTGGTCCTTGAGACCGGCCGGCGCGCAGTGGGAGTAACAGACAGGGACCTTGGATTCGAGGATGACTTCCTCGGAGGTCTTCGAGCCGACGTGGGAGAGATCACACATCACGCCGACGCGGTTCATCTCGGCGACCATCTCGCGCCCGAAGCCGGACAGGCCGCCATCGCGCTCGTAGCAGCCGGTACCGACCAGATTCTGGGTGTTGTAGCACATCTGCACGATGCCCACGCCGAGCTGCTTGAAGACATCGACATAGCCGATCTGGTCTTCATAGGCGTTGGCATTCTGGAAGCCGTAGATGATGCCTGTCTTGCCCGCGGCCTTGGCGGCGCGGATGTCGGCGGCGGTGCGCGCCACGCAGACCAGGTCACTGCTCTCGGCGATCAGCTGGTTGCTCTTGACGATGTTGTTGACGGTCGCCTGGAAGCCTTCCCAGACCGAGACGGTGCAGTTGGCCGCACTCAGACCGCCCTTGCGCATGTCCTCGAACAGCTCGCGCTGCCACTTGGCGATCACCAGACCATCGATGACGATGCTGTCATCGTGCAGGGCGCGGGCCGCATCGGACCCACCGAAGGAGGAGGAGAATTCGGACATCATGTCGCTCCGGCGCTGGGCAGGCGGCTCTGGAAGTCAGGTCACTGCCCGTACCCGGCGGACAGGGTCTGCCGGAACACGATCTCCAGCAGGCTGTGCCAGCATAGTCCTGCCCTCTTCCCCCTCTGACGCCAGATGCGACGCGTGGCTACCGAATCGCGTCAGGACTGTCGTTTCTGAAACGACGACGCCCCGACTCGAGAGAGCCGGGGCGTCGTGGGACAGCCGATGGTGTACCGTCAAGCCGGTCAGTGCGCGGGAGACAGCTCCTTCAGCGAAGGCAGCAGGTCCCAGCTCAACCAGCCACGCGGCTGTTCCAGCCGCTTGAGATAGCCCATGCCGAGATTGTTCATCTGGCGCCGCGTCCAGCTGGCACGCCGCTGGATATAGGCCGAGGGCTTGCCGGCATTGAAGCGGATCGGATTGGGCAGTACCGCCGCCAGCAGGCTGGCCTGATAGGCAGACAGGTTGGTGGCATCGGTATTGAAGTGATGTACGGCCGCGGCCTCGACACCGAACACCCCCGGCCCCCACTCGGCGACGTTCAGATAGACCTCGAGAATGCGCTCCTTGGGCCAGATCACCTCGATCAGGATGGTGAACCAGACCTCCAGCCCCTTGCGCACCCAGCTGCGCCCGTTCCACAGGAAGACATTCTTGGCGGTCTGCTGGCTGATGGTGCTGGCCCCGCGCAGCCGTTCACCGGCCAGGCGCGCATCGATGGCCTTGACGATCTGATCGACATCGAAGCCGTAGTGATCGGGAAATTTCTGGTCTTCCGAGGCGATCACCGCCAGCCGGGCATTGCGGGAAATCTTCTCCATCGGCACCCAGTCATGCTGGAGCGCCATCGGCGCCCCCGAGACCAGGCTGTAGCCCCACTTCTCCAGCATCACCATCGACACCGGCAATGGCACGAAGCGCAGCAACACCACCAGGCCGATGCAGGCGACCATCCAGCAGCCCAGCACCTTGATCGCCCATGTCGCCAGCCAGCGCAGACGCTCCATCGGGCGCATCTTCACGGACGCCGCCGGCCTGCGTGTCGCGCCGCGGCGTGCCGATTGCCCATCGCGGGTCTTCTGCCCCTGTGTTCGTGCCATCCCTCGCCGTCCCCTGTCGCGCGTGTCGTGGCTGATCACGACGGGTCATCCCGTCTCCCAGCCCTTGTTGTCAGCTACTGCCTCATGCAGCGCTCGAGTGTACCAGAGCCCGCCGATGGCTCCTGTGAAAACCAAGATGCCCCGGCCGAAGGGCAGGGGCATCGAGGGGTCATCCCGTCACGCAGGTGTATGGCGATCAGAGCCTGACGCTTGCGTAGGTTGGCTCGCCACGCGCATTGGCCAGCGCCAGGATCGCCGAGGACACCGGCGATTCGGCGGCGGTATGCAGCGGCGAGGAGGCAGTCGTCTGGCTCAGCGACTGATGGATGGCACCATGCAGTACGCCTTCCAGACTGGCCACGCCGTGCAGCTGATGATCGACATCGGCACGACACGGCACGTCAGACACGCCGGGCTGACGCTCACCACCGATACGCTCATCGCGCGGCGGCATGCCGAAGTACTCGCGGTAGCATTTGGAGAAGTGCGGCGTGGAGACGAAGCCACAGGCCGAGGCCACCTCGATGATCGACAGCGCCGTCTGCTTGAGCAGTTGACGCGCCCGCGTCAGGCGCAGCTTGAGGTAGTAGCGCGACGGTGAGCAGTGCAGATAGCGCTGGAACAGGCGCTCCAGCTGACGGCGGGAGACATCCACGTAGTGGGCCAGCTCGTCCAGACCGATGGGCTCCTCCAGATTGGCCTCCATCAGCGCGACGATTTCCAGAAGCTTGGGCTGGGTGGTGCCCAGCACGTGCTTGAGCGGTACACGCTGCTGGTCCTGCTCGCCGCGCACGCGGTCACAGATGAACATCTCGGAGATGCCCGCCGCCAGCTCACGGCCATGCTCGCGGGCGATCATGGTCAATACCATGTCCATCGGCGCGGTGCCGCCCGAGGCGGTGGCACGCTGCTGGTCGATGGAGAACAGTCGCGTGGTCAGCGGTACGCGCGGGAAGGCCTCCTGCATGGCCGCCAGACACTCCCAGTGAATGCTGGTCTCGTGACCTTCCAGCAGCCCGGCCTGCGCCAGCGCCCAGCTGCCGGTACACACGGCGCCCAGCTGACGGCCAGCGCGCGCCTGGGCCTGCAGCCAGCTGACATGCGGGCGCTGCACCGCCCGCTGGATACCGACGCCGCCACAGACGATGGCCATGTCCAGCGCCGGGCAGGTCTCGGCCGACACATCCGGTGTGACCTGCAGACCAT
Source organism: Cobetia sp. MMG027 (assembly GCF_027947415.1). Classification (NCBI taxonomy): domain Bacteria; kingdom Pseudomonadati; phylum Pseudomonadota; class Gammaproteobacteria; order Oceanospirillales; family Halomonadaceae; genus Cobetia; species Cobetia sp. MMG027. The sequence goes on along the minus strand of NZ_JAQJIO010000003.1, from coordinate 239,188 downwards.
CGCTGGCACGCACGGGCATGCCTTCCAGGGTCACGGTGTACCAGCGATACAGCTCACGTCCGGCCAGCTGATTGGCCATGCGCAGCGGTTCGACCGCCGAGGCCAGCGAGATGAGCGTGAAGCTGTCGAGCAACAGGAAGCCGATGGTCTGCGGCTGGCGTGTCTCGCCGGCCTGAGGGCCCAGCGAGCGAGCCCCCGCCCGGCGGGAATCGGAGGAAAAGCCGGATGTCATGTGAGAGCGATCGTGCGGGCGATCAATGCGGCCACTGGTCAGTGCCATGGGAAACTCCTTCTTGCTATCTGCCTGAGTTGCAGACCGGAGCATGAATGCCCTCACCCGGATCAGTCGGCGATCAGGGGGTCCGCGATATTGTCGTTGTTGGCACTCAGCAGGGAATCGACCGGAAGGCTGGCGATTCCAGCAGTGATGACAGCCATCATCGTGATCTCTCGCTTGAGCGACTCGGGATGCGACCCGAAGGAGTCCGATAACGTCAGGGGTGTCGTGAATCACTGCTTGGACGTCGTGCGTTGTCCACCTCTCGACAGTAAACCATCGCCCTGATACCGCGCAGCGATTAAATCGCCGCTGCACGGCAAATCATCGTTGCTGTACGGCACAGAATAACGCCGTGATTGGCTGACATCGGCGCGATATAACCGCGAGCCACGAAAACTGTTCTTCATAGCGAAAGGTTCTGAAAGGCGGTGTCGCTCATGACGGAAAAACGACAGCCCCGACATCCTGTGATGGATGCCGGGGCTGTCGTTTCTGTCTTTCACGCAGGTTCTCTGCTCGGGGAGCGATCCCCTGTGGCTGGCCATGTCACATCACAGCTCGAGGCTTCAGACTCACCTCAAGAAAGGAGGTGCTTCGCGTGCCTTTTCATCTCTACCGGCCACCACACTCACACCTCAAAGGAGGTGCTTCGCATGGTAGGTCAGATGCTCATCGATGAAGCTGGCCATGAAGAAGTAGCTGTGATCGTAGCCGGGCTGGCGACGCAGGATCAGCGGGTGGTCCTGCTCGGCGCAGACCGCCTCCAGACGCTCCGGCTTGAGCTGCTCTTCCAGGAACTGGTCATTCTCGCCCTGCTCGACGAACAGCTCCTGACGCGCGGCACCGCTGTTGCCCGCCTGCTTGACCAGCTCGCAGGCATCCCACTGCGCCCACTGGGTGCGGTCATCGCCGAGATAGCCGCTGAAGGCCTTCTCGCCCCACGGGCAGGCCATCGGATTGGCGATCGGCGCGAAGGCGGAGACCGAGCGATAGCGGCCCGGATTCTTCAGCGCGCAGATCAGCGCGCCGTGGCCGCCCATGGAGTGGCCGGAGATGGACTCGCGTTCGCCATCCACCGGGAAGTGACGCTTGACGAGTGCCGGCAACTCCTCGGTGACGTAGTCGTACATGCGGTAATGGCGCGCCCACGGCTCGCGGGTGGCATTGACGTAGAAGCCGGCACCGCTGCCGAAGTCGTAGCTGTCGTCTTCGCCGGGCAGGTCCACGCCACGCGGGCTGGTATCCGGGCAGATCAGGGCGATGCCCAGCTCGGCTGCCTTGCGCTGCGCGCCGGCCTTCTGCATGAAGTTCTCGTCAGTGCAGGTCAGCCCCGACAGCCACCACAGCATCGGCACCGGGCCCTGTTCGGCCTGCGGCGGCAGATAGATGGCGAACACCATGTCGCAATCCAGACTGCCGCTGCGGTGACGGTAACGCTTGAGCCAGCCACCATGCACCTTGTTGGCGCTGACCAGCTCGAGTTGTTCGGTCGCGGTCATCATGCTCTCCCTTGTGATATCGCCTCATGAAGACGGCGCCGGCAAGCCGACGCCGTTTCACGCTCCGAGCCCGCCCAGGCATCACGCTTGCCTGCCCGGCCCGGAGGCGTTTCAGCCAAAGATCGCTCGCGGATCAGAAGCTCAGCACGGTACGGATCGACTTGCCTTCATGCAGCAGGTCGAAGGCCTCGTTGATCTTCTCGAACGGCATCTGGTGGGTGACGAAGTCGTCGAGGTTGATCGCGCCATCCATGTAGCGCTCGACGTAGCCCGGAAGCTCGGTACGGCCCTTGACGCCACCGAAGGCGGAGCCTTTCCAGACACGCCCGGTCACCAGCTGGAAGGGGCGGGTGGCGATCTCTTCACCGGCACCGGCGACGCCGATGATGATGGATTCGCCCCAGCCCTTGTGCGCGCACTCGAGCGCGGCACGCATGACCTTGACGTTGCCGATGCACTCGAAGGAGTAATCGACGCCGCCGTCGGTCATGTCGACGATGGCTTCCTGGACCGGCACGGACAGCTTGCTCGGGTTGACGAAGTCGGTGGCGCCGAACTTGCGGGCCAGATCGAACTTGTCCTCATTGATGTCGATGGCGATGATGCGCGACGCCTTGGCCATCACCGCGCCCTGGATGGCGGCCAAACCGATGGCGCCGAGACCGAAGATGGCCACGGTGGCACCCGGCTCGACCTTGGCGGTATTCATCACCGCGCCGATACCGGTGGTGACGCCACAGCCCAGCAGGCAGATCTTGTCCAGCGGCGCTTCCTTGGACACCTTGGCCAGCGAGACTTCCGGCACCACGGTGTACTCGGAGAAGGTAGACGTGCCCATGTAGTGGTGCAGCATCTTGCCGTCCAGCGAGAAGCGCGAGGTGCCATCCGGCATCAGGCCACGGCCCTGGGTGGCACGCACGGCGCTGCACAGGTTGGTCTTGCCGGAGAGGCAGAACTTGCACTTGCCGCATTCGGCGGTATAGAGCGGGATGACGTGGTCGCCCGGCACCAGACCGGTGACACCCTCGCCCACTTCCTCGACGATACCCGCGCCTTCATGGCCCAGCACGGACGGGAACAGGCCTTCGGGGTCTGCGCCGGACAGGGTGTAGGCATCGGTGTGGCAGACGGCGGTATTGACGATGCGTACCAGCACCTCGCCGGCCTTCGGTCCTTCGACATCGATCTCGACCAGCTCCAGCGGCTTGCCGGCTTCCAGCGCAATCGCAGCACGTGATTTCATTAATATCTCCTCGGAGCAACAATGGCGGTAGACTGATCCGTGGCATTCTCCCGGCGAGCCTGCCGGTGACCCCTTGCTCACAAGGGGCTCACGCAGGGGGACAGGCAAGGAGCAATGCATTGCCGCAACGCGTGCGGTGCCATCAGTATGCAACACAGTCTACGCAGTGACCTTGGCGGGATTAAGCCGTCAGCACTCAGATGATTATTGTCACTCAACAACAATGATGAGGAGCGGGCATGCAGCGTTGGGACCGCATCGAAGCCTTTGTGGAAGTCGTCAGAATCGGCTCGTTTTCCGGTGCCGCCCGTCATCTCGGGGTCTCCAGCTCACATGTCAGTCGCCTGATCAGCCAGCTGGAAGCCCAGCTTGATACCCAGTTGCTCTATCGCACGACCCGTCAGACGCGTCTCACCGATGCCGGACAGGTGTATTACGAGCATTGCCATCACCTCTTCGATGGCTTCCGCGCCGCCGAACAGGCCATCGGCGACTTCCACGCCCGTCCCAGCGGCGTGCTCAAGCTGACCAGCGCCACCACCTTCGGTGAGCGCTACGTCGCGCCACTGGTCAACGACTTCCAGCTGATGCACCCGCAGCTGGAGGTGCAGATGCACTTCACCAATCGTCCGGTGGAATTGATCGACGAGGGCTTCGATGTCGCCATTCGCATGGGCGTGCTCAAGGACTCCTCGCTGATCGCGCGGCGACTGGTGGACCGCCAGGAGTATGTCGTCGCCTCGCACGACTACTTTCAGCGTGCGCCGCGTCCGCACACCCTGGCGGAGCTCTCCAGCCACCGCTGTCTGGCGGGCTCCAAGCGTGAATGGCTGTTCGAGGTCGAGGGCCAGCGACGCGAGGTGCGCATCTCCGGCAGCTGGCAGGCCAATTCCGGGCCGGCACTGCTGGACGCCACGCTCAAGGGCCTCGGGCTTGCCCAGATTCCCGACTATTACGTCGCGCCTCACCTGGCCAGTGGCAAGCTGATCTCGGTGCTGGATGAATATCAGGTGCGCGATACCGGGGTGTGGATCGTCTATCCCCGCCACCGCCATCTCTCGCCCAAGGTGCGCCAGTTCGTCGACTTCATGGTCGAGCGCTTCGAGGACGGCATCCCCGGCCTGGTGGGCTGACGGCCAGGGCGCGAATACCTCAACCGGCCGTCACTTCCCCTTGCCACGACGACAGACGGGCTGCCGATGGGCAGCCCGTCTGTCGTTGCACGTGACGTTGCGTTGCGAGCTATCCGCCAGCGGCGTCAGGCACGCTGCGCGCCGCCACCCGGTATCGCCTCCGGCAGATGCACCGGCGGTGCCTTGACCAGCAGCTTGCTGGCCACGAAGTAGACCAGCGCCCCCAGCAGCGAGCCGGTGAACCAGCCGTAGTCGTAGAACCAGGAAAGCCCGGGCTGCGAGAAGCTGATCACCGTCAGCCCCACCGGCACGAAGAAGGCGATGAAGCCCGCTGGATTGAAGGCCGGGTAGGTGCTGCCATCCAGATAGAGCGCCGGCAGATCGAAGGACTGGCGACGGATCACGAAATAATCGACGATCATGATTCCCGCGATCGGCCCCAGCAGACTCGAATAGCCCAGCAGCCAGTTGGAATAGAGGCTCTCGAGGCTCACGTCGGAGACGATCCAGCCCATCTTCTTGATCAGCTCGAAGCCCATCAGCAGCACCCCGACCAGCCCGGTGAGCAGCACGCCGCGCGTCTGGTTGATGAATTTCGGCGCGATGTTCTGGAAATCATTGGTCGGCGAGACGATGTTGGCGGCGGTGTTGGTGGAGAGCGTCGCGATGATGATCAGCACCATGGCGATGGCGACCCAGCCGGGGCTGTCGATGCGACCGATCAGGTTGACCGGGTCGGAGATGGTCTCCCCCACCAGCGAGCTGGAAGCGGCCGTCAGCACCACGCCGAGCGCCGCGAAGAAGAACATCGTCAGCGGCAGGCCGATGATCTGACCGACGATCTGGTCCTTCTGGCTCTTCGCGTAACGGCTGAAGTCCGGGATGTTCAGCGACAGCGTCGCCCAGAAGCCGACCATCGCGGTCAGGCCCGCCATGAAGTAGCTGGCCACGCCATCGCCTTCGGGACGATTCGGTGGCTGGGCCAGCAGTTCGCTGATCGAGGTATGCGGCAGCGCCCACACCATCAGGCCGACCCCCACCGCCAGCAGCAAGGGCGCGGAGAGCGTCTCCAGCCACTTGATGGATTCCGCGCCGCGAATCACCACGAACAGGTTGAGCGCCCAGAAGATGAAGAAGCCGATGACCTCGCCCACCCCGCCCAGCGCCTTCCAGTCGGCCGAGAGGCTCGACAGCAGCAGGTGAATCGCCAGGCCGCCGAACATCGTCTGGATACCGAACCAGCCACAGGCGACCACCGCCCGAATCATGCACGGCACGTTGGAGCCGATGATCCCGAACGATGAACGCAGCACTACCGGAAAGGGAATCCCGAAACGCGTGCCGGGGAAGGCGTTCAGCGTCAGCGGAATCAGTACCACCAGATTGGCGACCAGAATCGTGATCAGCGCCTCGCCGACACTCAGCCCGAAGTAGGCAGTGAGCACGCCGCCCAGGGTATAGGTGGGTACGCAGATCGACATGCCGACCCACAGCGCGGCGATGTTCCAGCGCGACCAGGTGCGCTCGGCACTCCTGGTCGGCGCGATATCCTCGTTGTAGCGCGGGCTGCGGGCGACGTCCTGCGCCACCACCAGCTCGATCATTTCCTCATTGCTGCGCACCATGTGCGAGCGAGTCTGTGTCGGGGCCATGAGTCCTCACCTGTTCAGCTGTTGTTATTGTTGAGGGTGATGCACGTCGCTTGTCCTGGCTTTGCGCTCTGTGGCGCGTCTTGCCGTCTTTGAAGATCCGTCCCTTCCTTCACCCTCCTGATTCACTTTTCACCCTGTTTCAGCCAAGGGATGCTCGAATTACCCATCCACATGAAGCGGTACCTTTCATGGGCAAATCGCATGCCGATGGCGGCATTATTGCCGTCAAATCAAACCTGTCCCGCAAGACAACTTGAGAGGCAATGGCGCGGGTTTGACCGTCTGATGCCCGTCAGGTGGCGACACGCCGTGTTCGCGCCAATTGTCAGTATGGTCAGGTTCCAAGCTGGTGCAAGGCGGTCTTGCACAGGGGCCATACAGACGATCACAAGCCACTGATGTGCATTGAGTTTTCCTTTGAAAATCGCATGAACCACGCTGATTCTCCTGGCACCACAATGGTGAATTCATGCGAAATCTTGACCAAAAATCCTTTTATAACAACAAGATAAATCTACAAGACTTTATTTGACACTTCGTCTTGCCGAACGCGGGAACACTGTCTAATGTTCATTAAGCTGACTGGCGAGACAGGATCTGCATCGGACCCTACCTGACCCACGATACCTGCCGCCGGCATGCAGACTTTCCGGACAGGCGGAGTGATTTTCCAGAACCCATTTCGCGCCATCCCGGTTCACCCGCTCTGCCCACCAGCACTCATTGAAGACAACAACAACCGGCGCCAAGCCGCCCGATGAGGATGACATGTCGAACGACTCCCGCATCTCCTATACCGAGGATGCCGGCAAGCTGCGCTGCGCCGTCATCCAGATGGGACTCAACGTCTCCACCGACCTCGAGCCCGCACAGATCCGCGATGCCATGAACGAGGCCCACCTGCCGCTGATCGACCAGGCCGGTGAGGCAGGCGTCAAGATCCTGTGCTTCCAGGAAGTCTTCAATCAGCCCTATTTCTGCCCGAGCCAGGATGCCAAGTGGTATGCCGCCGCCGAGCGCGTGCCCGACGGCCCCACCGTCACCCTGATGCAGCAGTACGCGAAGAAGCATCAGATGGTGATCATCGTGCCCCTCTACGAGGAAGTGCAGCCGGGGGTGTACTACAACACTGCCGCCGTCATCGATGCCGACGGCAGCTATCTGGGCAAGTATCACAAGACCCACATCCCGCAGGTGGCGGGCTTCTGGGAGAAATTCTTCTTCAAGCCCGGCAAGTCCGACTGGCCGGTCTTCGACACCGCCTACGGGCGCATCGGCGTCTACATCTGCTACGACCGCCACTTCCCGGAAGGCTGGCGCGCGCTGGCGCTCAACGGCGCCGAGATCATCTTCAATCCCTCCGCCACCGTCGCCGGCCTCTCCCAGTATCTGTGGGAGCTGGAACAGCCCGCCTCCGCCGCCGCCAATGGCTGCTACATCGCCGCCATCAACCGTGTCGGCCATGAACAGCCCTGGGATATCGGCGAGTTCTACGGTTCCTCCTACTTCGTGAATCCACGCGGCCAGATCGAAGCCCAGGCCAGCGCCACCGAGGACGAGCTGTTGATCCACGATCTCGACATGGCGATGGTGCGCGAGGTGCGCAACAACTGGCAGTTCTTCCGTGACCGCCGTCCGGACGCCTATACCCGCCTCACCGATGGTGAATGACGGCCAGCACGATAACGACAACGACAACACGACCTGACACTCAATGCCGGACAAGGCCGCGCGATGCGGCCGGGAGAGATTCATGGCAATCCTGATCAAGGGCGGCAGCATCCAGACCCACGAAGAGCGCTACACCGCCGATGTGCTGTGTGACGGCGAGACCATCACCGCCATCGGCACCGACCTGGACGTACCGGACGACTGCGAAGTGATCGACGCCAGCGGCTGTCTGGTGATGCCCGGCGGCATCGACCCGCACACCCACATGCAGCTGCCCTTCATGGGCACCGTGGCCAGCGAGGATTTCCAGAGCGGCACCGCCGCGGCGCTGGCCGGCGGCACCACCATGATCATCGATTTCGTGATTCCCTCCCCCCAGCAACCGCTGATGGAGGCCTATCACACCTGGCGCGAGTGGGCCGAGAAGTCGTGCTGTGACTACAGCTTCCACGTCGCCGTCACCTGGTGGGACGAGAGCGTCAGCCAGGACATGCAGACGCTGGTCTCCGATTACGGGGTCAACAGCTTCAAGCACTTCATGGCCTACAAGAACGCCATCATGGCGCCGGACGACACCCTCGTCTCGAGCTTCGCGCGCTGTCTGGAGCTGGGCGCGATTCCCACCGTGCATGCCGAGAACGGCGAGCTGGTCTACCACCTGCAGCAAAAGCTGCTGGCCGATGGCATTACCGGGCCCGAGGCACATCCGCTGTCGCGTCCGCCGCAGGTCGAGGGCGAGGCCGCCAGCCGCGCCATCCGCATCGCCGGCACTCTGGGCACGCCGGTGTATCTGGTGCACGTCTCCACCGCCGATGCGCTGGAGGAAATCCGCTACGCCCGCGAGCACGGCCAGCCGGTCTACGGCGAGGTGCTGGCAGGCCATCTGCTGATCGATGAAGCGGTCTATCAGAACAAGAGCTGGGAATTCGCGGCAGGCCACGTGATGAGCCCGCCGTTCCGCTCGCTGGAGCATCGTCAGGCACTGTGGGGCGGCATCCAGTCCGGTGACCTGCAGACCACCGCCACCGATCACTGCTGCTTCTGTGCCGAGCAGAAGGAAATGGGCAAGGACGACTTCTCGAAGATTCCCAACGGCACCGCCGGGGTCGAGGATCGCATGGCGATGCTGTGGCACGAGGGCGTCAACACCGGGCGCTTCTCCGCCGAGGACTTCGTCGGCCTGACCTCCACCAACGCCGCCAAGATCTTCAATCTGTACCCGCGCAAGGGCGCGATCCGGGTCGGCAGCGACGCCGATATCGTGGTCTGGGACCCCAACGCCGAACGCACCATCTCGGCGAAGACTCACCACCAGAACATCGACTTCAACATCTTCGAAGGCCGCACCGTCAAGGGTATCCCGCGTCACACCATCAGCCGCGGCGACTGGGCATGGCGCGATGGCGAGCTGCATGCCAAGCGCGGTCACGGCCAATACGTCGAACGCCCGCCCTACCCCAGTGTCTTCGACCAGCTCAAGGCCCGCGCCGAGAGCAATGTCGTCACCGCCGTGGATCGCAGCTGACGGCCGACGAACGACTCGAACAAGACAAGACCGGCACGACTGAACGACACGACTGAACGACGGCCTGGCAGCGCACCTGACGCGCTGCCGGTCCCGAAGCGCTGCCAATCAAGGCGTTGCCAACCAAGCCGCGCAACCTGACTCGCCTGCAAGACCAACAACAACGACCCCGCGCCTGAGCGCGGGCAGGAGCCACACCGTGACGACATCCTCCACTCCTTCCCACTGGGCCCCGTCCGGGCTCGCGGAAGAGGCGCTGAGTGCGCGCTTCACTGATCTGCATCCGGCGCTCACCAAGCGTCAGGCCTTCATCGAGAGTTCGCGTTGCCTGTATTGCTATGACGCGCCCTGCATCAAGGCCTGCCCGACCAGCATCGATATCCCGACCTTCATCCGCCGTATCCACGATGACAATCTCGACGGCGCCGCCAGCGAGATTCTCGATGCCAATATCCTCGGTGGCAGCTGCGCCCGCGTCTGCCCCACCGAGATCCTCTGTGAGCAGTCCTGCGTGCGCAATCAGGGCGATGAGTGCCAGCCGGTGCTGATCGGTCTGCTGCAGCGCCATGCACTGGACAACGCCCAGTTCGAGGCCCACCCGTTCACGCGGGCAGCCAGCACCGGCCGGCGCATCGCCGTGGTCGGTGCCGGGCCTGCCGGGCTTTCCTGCGCCCACCGCCTGGCGCGTTTCGGCCACGATGTGGTGATCTTCGAGGCCGAGGAGAAAGCCGGTGGCCTGAATGAATACGGCATCGCTCGCTACAAGCTGACCGATGACTTCGCCGCCCGCGAAGTCGAATTCCTGCTCGAGATCGGCGGCATCGAGATCCGCCACGGCCAGCGCCTCGGCGACAACCTGGCACTGGCCGCCCTGACACGCGAGTTCGACAGCGTCTTCCTGGGCCTGGGCCTTGGCACCAGCCATGCCCTCGGCCTGACCGGCGAGGATGCCAGCGGCCTGATGGCGGCCACCGACTTCATCAAGGTGCTGCGTCAGAGTGGCGAACTGAACGCGCTGGCAGTACCGAGGCACGCGGTGGTGATCGGCGCGGGCAACACCGCCATCGACATCGCCGTGCAGGCCAAACGCTTGGGCGCGCAGACGGTGGACCTGGTCTACCGGCGTGGCGAGGAGCAGATGTCCGCCACCCATCACGAGCAGGAAATCGCGCGTGCCAATGGCGTGATGATCCACACCTGGGCGCGTCCGCTGGCCATCGATGTGGCAAGCGACAGTGAGGATGGTGGTGACGCCGCGCTCAGTGCGATGCAGTTCGCGCGCACGCGGGTCGAGAATGGCCGACTCGTCGATACCGGCGAGACCTTCACCCTGGCCTGCGATGGGATCTTCACCGCCATCGGCCAGGGCTTCGATGACGCGAGCCTGAGCGATGCGCATGCCGCGGGGCTGGCCCGCGAGGGGGCGAAGATAGAGGTGGACGAGATGCTGCGCACCAGTCTGCCGGGCGTCTATGCCGGCGGTGACTGCATCGCTCGCGGACAGGATCTCACCGTTCAAGCCGTCGCCCACGGCAAGCTGGCCGCCGAGGCCATCCATCACGATCTGATGCTCAAGGTGGAGGCCGCCTGATGACCATTCATACCCCGCTCAATGATGACAACGCGCGTCCGGCAGGCGCTGGCTCAAGTGCTGGAGCAAGTGGCGATCACGTCGCCAGCTACAAGGCCGATCTGTCGGTCAACTTCGCCGGCATCCGTGCCCCCAACCCCTTCTGGCTGGCCAGCGCCCCGCCCACCGACAAGGCCTACAACGTGGTACGCGCCTTCGAAGCCGGCTGGGGAGGCGTGGTCTGGAAGACGCTGGGGGAAGACCCGGCGGCGGTGAACGTCTCCTCGCGCTATTCGGCGCACTATGGCCCGAATGGCGAGGTCAGCGGCTTCAACAACATCGAGCTGATCACCGACCGCTCGCTGGAGATCAACCTGCGCGAGATCACCCAGGTCAAGAAGGACTGGCCGGACCGCGCGCTGATCGTCTCGCTGATGGTGCCGTGCGAGGAAGAGGCCTGGAAGACCATCCTGCCGCAGGTCGAGGCTACCGGCTGTGACGGCATCGAGCTCAACTTCGGCTGTCCCCACGGCATGCCGGAACGCGGCATGGGCGCGGCGGTGGGCCAGGTGCCGGAGTATGTCGAGCAGGTCACGCGCTGGTGCAAGACCTACAGCTCGCTGCCGGTGATCGTCAAGCTGACCCCCAACATCACCGACGTGCGCGAACCGGCCAAGGCGGCCTGGCGTGGCGGCGCAGATGCCGTCTCGCTGATCAACACCATCAACTCCATCACCCATCTGGATCTCGACCGCATGGTCGCGCATCCCATCGTCGGCGACCGCAGCACCCATGGCGGCTACTGCGGCAGCGCCGTGAAGCCCATCGCGCTGAATATGGTGGCCGAGATCGCGCGCACGCCGGAAACCGCCAACCTGCCGATCTCGGGTATCGGCGGCATCTCCAACTGGGAAGATGCCGCCGAATTCATCGCCCTCGGCGCGGGCAGCGTGCAGGTGTGCACCGCGGCGATGCTGCACGGCTTCCGTATCGTCGAGGAGATGAAGGACGGCCTGGGGCGCTGGATGGACAGCAAGGGCTATCAGCGTATCGACGAGTTCTCCCGCGCGGCGGTGCCCAACACCACCGACTGGAAGCAGCTGGACATGAACTACCAGGTGATCGCGCGGATCGACCAGGACAAGTGCATCGGCTGCGGACGCTGCTACATCGCCTGCGAGGACACCTCGCACCAGGCCATCCTGCATCTGGCCAGGGACAACGGCACCGCCCGCTATGAGGTGAAGGACGCCGACTGCGTGGGCTGCAACCTGTGCGAGATCACCTGCCCGGTCGAGGACTGCATCACCATGGAAGTGCAGGACACCGGCAAGCCGTACATGAACTGGATGGAGGACCCGCGCAACCCGCATCGCGCGGCGTGACCCTGACGTTGCGGACAAGATCCGGATGATCCGCACAGATTCCAGCGCATGACACCACGTTCAGTGGCGTGAAAACAGAAAGGGGCTGCCAGCAATGTCAGCCCCTTTTCAATGGTCTCATGATCCATCAATGATGATCATTGTTAGCTTAAGGATAATTTGATCATGACATCATCTGCTGACTCAGGCGGACAAGCCAACGCCCTTCAGCAGCACCCGCGTGACGTTCTGCACCGCCTGCTCGAATTCGCGATCACTCAGCGCCTTGCCCTGATTGAGTACCGCGATCTGGTGGTCGAAGTCGGCGTAGTGCTGGGTGCTGGCCCAGATCATGTACAGGTAGGCGGAAGCATCGACGTTGTCAATGCGCCCCTCACTGATCCACTGGCGCAGGCGTGACTTCTTCATCTCGGCCCACTCGTCGAGCCACACCGTCAGCTCCTCGCCCAGCACCGGCGCGCCCTGCATGATCTCGCTGGCCCATACCTTGGAGCCATACGGACGCTGGCGCGAGTGCATCATCTTGGCGCGAATATAGGTGGAGAGCACCAGCTGCGGGTCGTCATAGGCCTCGAAGCACAGCGCATCTTCCTTCCACAGCGCCAGCAGACCATCGAGGACCGCGCGATACAGCGCTTCCTTGGTGCTGAAGTAGTAATGCAGATTGGACTTGGGCAGCTCTACCTCGGCGGCAATATCGACCATGCTGGCGCCGACATAGCCCTTGAGAGCGAAGATCTTTTCGGCGGCAAGCAGGATGCGGCCGACATTATCCTTGCGAATCTGAGACTTGCGAGTGGTCATGCGATCCCCTGACGCGGTGCTGGCAGTGGGATGAGAATATCATAACCGCACTGCCAACATGCCTGAGCCGACAGGTTTCGCGCTCGCGGGCGTCTTTTCTCTACCCCCTCACCCCTCACCCCTCACCCCTCACCCCTCACCCCTCACCCCTCACCTCTCGCCTCTTGCCTCTTGCCTCACGCTTCCCACTGCTCACCCCTCGGCTTGTCGCCTCACGCTTCCGCGCGCGCCAGCGGTGTCATTCGAAGACCGCCCCATCGATGAAGCCATCCGCCGGCATCGGCACCTGCCCTGCCTCACCGCTCAGCCACCAGGGCGCCGGATGCGTGCCTTCGCTGCGCTCATCCGCCACCGGCACCACCATGCCCAGCTTGCGGGCTGCGCTGCGGTAGAGGTCCGGGCGTACGCAGCGTGCCAGGGTCGCTTCGAGGTCATTGTCGCTGACTCCCTCGAGATGCCCCCAGCGCTGCATCTGGGCGGCATACCAGCGGGTCTGCGAGCGCCACGGGAAGTTGGCCGCGTAGCGATGGAAGATGGTCCAGCCGGGATTTTCCCGCTGGAACGCCTCCACCGACTGCTCGACATCCACGTCGCGCAGTCCACGCGCCACCACCGAAAGCGGCACTTCCTGCATGCCTTCATCATGCAGCCACTGCGCGGCCTGCTCACGGTTGCCCGGGCGGTCCAGCCAGGCACAGGCCTTGAGCAGCGCGCGAATCAGCGCCTGATGCGCCAGCGGGTGCTGCTCCGCCCAGTCCTCGCGCACGCCCAGCACCTTTTCCTGTCCGAAGCGCCAGATATCATGACTGCCCGCCACCACCTGCCCCATGCCCTGCACGGCGGCCAGACTGTTCCAGGGTTCTCCGACACAGAAGCCGTCCAGCGCGCCACTTGCCAGCTGGGCGGCCATCAACGGCGGGGCCACCGCACGCATCTCGATGTCGCGATTCGGGTCGATCCCGCCGGCCGCCAACCAGTAACGCAGCAGATAGCGGTGCGAGGAGAAGGGATGCACGCTGGCAAGCTTGAGCGCCGCCTCCCCACGCTCGCGGCGCGCCTGCACGTGCGCCGCCAGCGCCCGAGACACCGCCAGCGGAGAGCCCAGGTCATGCCCCTCCTCGGCCAGCGCCGCCATCAGGGCCCGCGACAGGGTGATGGAGTTGCCGCCCAGATTGAGCGTCATCGCGCTGATCACCGGTGTGGCGCGGCCATCCAGCCCCAGGGTCGAGGTCAGCGGCATCAGCGCCAGCATCTGCGCGCCCTGCAACACGCCGGTCTGCAGGTCATCGCGCAGTGCCGCCCAAGACGGCTGCCACTTGAGCGTCACGGCCAGCCCCTCCTCACGGAAGAACCCCTGACGCTCCGCCACCACCAGAGGTGCCGCGTCATTGAGCGGCATCAACCCCAGCGTCAACTGATGGCCATTGAGAAGAGAATCACTGAGCATCACATCCACCTTTTGAACGATCGAAAGAGAAGGACATCACGAGACTCGGCTCAGTGCCGACGCGACGCCTTGAGCAGCTCATCGGCCAGCTCGTGCAATGCCAGACGCCGATTCATCGCGGTCTTGCGCAGATATTGGTAGGCCGCATCCTCCCCCAGTCCGCGACTCTCCATCACCAGCGCCTTGGCGCGATCCACGCTGCGCCGCTGTATCAGAGTGGTCTGGGTGCGATTGAGTTCGCCCTTGAGGGCACGGTGAGCCTCGAAGCTGGTGATGGCCACCTCGACCATGCTGCGCACCATCGCCGGCATGACGTGATCCACCACGTAGGCGGACACGCCGGCGCCAGCCGCCTGGCGCACCAGGTCCGGCGCATCCTCACTGGCCAGCATGATCATCGGCTTGGGATAGTGACGCCCCAGCTGGCCGAGGTGCTCGAGGGTGTCACGGCTGGGCAGGTCGGCGTCGATGATCACGGCATCCGGCTGATGGTGCTGCACCAGCGCATGCAGGTCCTCGTGTTCATCGACCCGCAGCGCCACCTCGAAGCCGGCGCTCAACAGCGCCTGCTCCAGAGCGGCGGAACGCTCGCTGCGCACATCGACGATCAACACGGTCACGGGCATATCAGGCTTCCTTGGCAGTGTGTCAGGCGGTGGTGCCGGGGTGTCAGGCGACGCCTCGAGCGATCAGGCACCGACGTCCGAGATCAAGGACGACGGCGTCTTCGCAAGCGGGAGTCAGGATGGCGTCACGCCTCTGACACTGCAGGATTCATGCCACAAACTGGTGCAGCGCTGGCCTGAACGGCCTTCCGCAGTGCGCAAGGGCGCGCCGGCTGCACAGCAATGATGCATGGCGTGATCTGGCGATCTCTCGCCCGCCACGTGCGCCAGACTGGATCATCCTCACCCCGCCGCGCACCGCCACTGGGCATCGCCCTGCTTACTCCCCACTGCTGTCTTGCCCGGCGTGATGATTCCAAGCCCTTGATATGACGGGGGTTGGACGCACAACACCCCCGCAAGTGGCGCGCTACTTGCTTTGAGTCAGGCAATGGCAGACAAGCGTGCCATGCATCATCCATGACGTGGACCAGGCTCCCGGGAGTACGAGTGCGTCGAACCAGGCCCCTCAATGACGAGGCGCCCCGCTGTCGTTCACAGCTGTTCGACCACCCGTCGTGCGCCGAGACCCTGGCGTCCGGCACCGACGCTGTACCAGGAGCCCACTCATGGATATTCGCAACAAGGCCAGCCGTATCCGGCTGTTCAGCTTCAATACCCCGCAGATGCGCGCCTTCCACATGTCGTGGTTCGCCTTCCACGTCTGCTTCTTCGGCTGGTTCGGCATCGCGCCCTTGATGGCCGTGGTGCGCGATGACCTCGGCCTGACCAAGACCCAGATCGGCAACACCATCATCGCCTCCGTCGCCATCACGGTGATCGTGCGACTTGCCATCGGCGTGCTGTGTGATCGCATCGGGCCACGCAAGGCCTACACCTGGCTGCTGTGCCTCGGCTCGCTGCCGGTAATGTGCATCGGCTTCGCCGACAGCTTCGAATCCTTCTTCCTCGCCCGTCTGGCCATCGGTGCCATCGGCGCGTCCTTCGTCATCACCCAGTACCACACCTCCGTGATGTTCGGCCCCAACGTGGTCGGCACCGCCAATGCCACCACCGCCGGCTGGGGCAACCTGGGCGGCGGCACCACCCAGATGCTGATGCCGCTGGTGATGGCCGGCCTGCTGATGCTGGGCGTCGAGCAGACCCTGGGCTGGCGTCTGGCGATGGTCGTGCCGGGCATCGTGCTGTTCCTCACCGGGATCGCCTACTACTTCTTCACCCAGGATGCGCCGGACGGCAACTTCAGCGAGCTGCGTGAGCGTGGTGAGCTGCCCAAGGCCGAGAAGGAATACAGCATGCGCGCCACCTTCGGCGCGGCAGCACGCGACATCCGTGTCTGGGCCCTGTTCCTCGTCTACGGCGCCTGCTTCGGGGTCGAGCTGACCATCAACAACGTCGCCGCCATCTACTTCTTCGATCACTTCGATCTCGACCTCGCCACCGCCGGCCTCATCGCGGGCCTGTTCGGCCTGATGAACCTGTTCGCGCGCACCCTGGGCGGCGTGTTCTCCGACCTGTTCGCCCGTCAGTCCGGCCTCAAGGGTCGCGTGCGCTGGCTGTTCATCGCGCTGCTGTGTGAAGGCGTGGCGCTGGTCGGCTTCGCCCAGATGGAAACCCTCGCGGTGGCCATCGGTATCATGCTGGTGTTCAGCCTGTTCGTGCAGATGGCGGAAGGCGCCACCTTCGGGATCGTGCCCTTCGTCAATCGCAAGGCACTGGGCGCGGTGGCCGGTATCGTCGGCGCGGGTGGCAACGCAGGGGCTGTCGCCGCGGGCTTCCTGTTCCGCAGTGAAGAACTGACCTACCAGGAAGGCCTGATGTATCTGGGCATGGGCGTGATCGTGATCTCGCTGTTCGCCCTGCTGGTGCGCTTCAGCGCCGCCACCGAGGCCGAGGAAGGCCGCGCCTATGAGGCCGCCGTCGCGGAACGCAAGCAGCAGAGCGACCAGCAGCCCGTGTCTGTCTGAGCCTGTCTCTTCCTGAGACTTTCTCAAACCTCTGACACATGCAGCCCTGATATACGGAGCCCTGATACACGGAGCCCTGACATGCAAAGGCCCCGCCTCTTGAGAGGCGGGGCCTTTATGCATTCACACCTTGCGGTTCGCCGTGCTCGCGGGCGAGTCACGGCCAGCCATCAGCTGTCGGTGGCGTTCTCGACGCTGTCACCGGCGTCTTCCACGGCGTTGTCCATCTTCTCGCCAGCCTTCTCCATCGGGCCCTCGTCCTCGCAACCGGCGAGTGACAGGCCACCGAGACCCAGCATGGCAATCATCAGCGAACTACCCAGAGTCTTGAGCTTCATGATGTCTCTCCTTGAATCATCGGTCGGGATAACGCCCCGGCCTGCACACCAGTACAGACAACAGCGCGGGGATACACAGGACATGGAGCGGGTGTCGCGCGGTTTCAAGGGTGGCGCAACGCCGAGTTGCAAGGGGATGACCGAGTGACGAGGCACACCACAGGGCAAGCCCCTTCGAGGAGCCCGGATCAGAGCGCGAATCTGCGCTCGAGCCAGAGGCCCAGGTCAGAGGCCCAGGTCAGAGAAACCATGGTCGAACAGCACCTCGCCTCCCAGCCCCGCCAGATAGTCCGGCACCAGCTCGATGGCCACGAAGGCGCCCGGCACATCCTCGTGATGGCAATAAAGGCCGTAATGGCGCGCCGGATGAAAGCCCAGATGGGCATAGAATTCGGCATGACCCGCCGCCACCACGGCGCCCGCTCCCAGCAGACGACAACGCTTGACCGCCGAGATCACCAGCCGCTTGCCGATGCCATGACGCTGGTGCTGGGGCAACACCGCCAGAGGCGCCAATGCCATCAGCACGCGCCCCGGACAGCCGGAGAGTTCCACGCGCGAGGCCATCACATGCCCCAGCAGCCCTCCTTCGCCTTCACTGAGGTGACGCCCGCTTTCCGGGTCAGAGAAGCGCTCAGCCACCAGCGAGATCTGCGCCAGATCACTGCGACGCAGTCTGTCGCCCAGGCGGGCCTCCCGGTGGCCGGCAAACACGGATTCATGGATGCGGTAGATGCGCTCATGATCGATGAGACGTTCTTCACGGATGCGAAGATTATCGGCGGGATTGTCAGTCATCACGAGTTACCGGTTCAGCGCCCTGTCGATCAGGGCCGTCACCCCCAAGCTTAGCCACCGCCGTCATGGCCCGCGAGAGTCAATCTACTGCTCAAAAAGCACGATGCCCGCCGAAGTGGCGGGCATCGAATGACGTGATGACAAGGTCGTGATCCAGATGAGAGACGTGGGACCTGCCATGTCACTCCTCTGCTGATTTGAACGCCATCAGGCGTGCGCCCCTGTCAGCTCTTGAGGCGACGCGCGCGGAAGGAACGCCCCTTGAGCTTGCCGTTCATCAGCTGTGTCAGCGCCGCCTTGGCGACATCGCGCTCCACGGCCACGTAGGTGGTGCGGGCCAGTACCTTGATCTTGCCGATCTGGCTGCCCGGCAGGCCGCCATCGCCCGTCAGGGCACCGAGGATGTCGCCGGGACGCAGCTTGTCCTTCTTGCCGCCATCGATCTGCAGCGTCGCCATGCGCGCGCGGAAGGGTTCACGGGTCAGCATGCTCTTCGCCGGCAGCGGCTCGGCTTCCAGCGTCTGCTCGAGGAAATCTCCCAGCTTGGCCAGGCGATAGTCTTCCTTCTCGGTATACAGCGTACAGGCGATACCGGAGCTGCCCGCGCGACCGGTACGCCCGACACGGTGGACGTGGGCATCGAGGTCCCGGGCGATCTGGTAATTGAAGACCGCATCCAGCGCGTCGATATCCAGCCCGCGTGCCGCGACGTCCGTGGCCACCAGAATCGAGGTGCTCTTGTTGGCGAACATCACCAGCGTCTGATCACGCTCGCGCTGCTCCAGATCACCGTGCAGGGCCA
Source organism: Cobetia sp. MMG027 (assembly GCF_027947415.1). Lineage (NCBI taxonomy): Bacteria > Pseudomonadati > Pseudomonadota > Gammaproteobacteria > Oceanospirillales > Halomonadaceae > Cobetia > Cobetia sp. MMG027. The sequence goes on along the minus strand of NZ_JAQJIO010000003.1, from coordinate 220,448 downwards.
TGGCACTGAAACCGTGCTCATTGAGGGCATCGCTGACCTCCTGTGCCTCACGCTTGGTGTTGCAGAACACCACGCTGGTGTCAGGACGATACTTGAGCAGCAGGATACGCAGTGCCTCGAAACGCGCCTCTTCATCCGCCACCCGATGAAACAGCTGACGGATGCTGCTGTCATCGTGGGTGGAGGCGACCTCGATGCTGACCGGCTCCCGCAGGATGCGCTCGGCGATCGGGCGCACGCCATCGGCGAAGGTCGCGCTGAACAGCAGCGTCTGACGCGCTTCCGGGGTCTCGGCGATGATGGCATCCAGCACCTCGGCGAAGCCCATGTCGAGCATGCGGTCGGCCTCGTCCAGCACCAGGGTATTGAGCTCGGCAAGGCTCAGGCTGCCCTTGCGCAGGTGCTCGTCCACACGGCCCGGCGTGCCGACGATGATATGCGCACCGTGTTCCAGCGAGCCCAGCTGCGGGCCGAAGGGCGCACCGCCACACAGCGTCAGTACCTTGACGTTGTGCAGACCGCGCGCCAGACGGCGAATCTCGCCGGCGACCTGATCGGCCAGCTCACGCGTGGGGCACAGCACCAGCGACTGGACACGAAAGCGCGAGACCTTGAGGCGCGACAACAGGCCGAGGCCGAAGGCGGCGGTCTTGCCGGAGCCCGTCTGGCCCTGGGCGATGACATCGCGCCCTTCCAGCATCGGCGGCAGGCTCTGCGCCTGAATCGGCGTCATGGTGTGATAGTCGAGCGTCTCCAGATTGGTGAGCAGCTCGGGCGCCAGCGCCAGAGAGGCAAAGGCAGGGGTGGCGGTGGCGTCAGTCACGAGGACATTCCTTCAGTCGATGAACAGGCACGAGCCGAACAGGCATGCGTGCGGGCGCAGAGCATAGCAGAGCCAGCGCTCGCTCGCCTGCACGCCTCTACCTGCGAATTCACATGTCTGCGGGTTCCTGCCAGCGCGCCGGCCGCGTTCACGTTTGCCATCCTTTCCAACGACACGACAGCTGATCGACTGCTGGTTGTCAGTCCCTTCCTCGCACCAGTCGATAATCCCCTCGCATGAGGCAAACGATATCGCATTAATGGCAATGAATGATTTTCGTCATCAGCCGTTTTCAATCCTGATTCAGGTCATTTATTAATCCTGCCCGATTCACCAGAATACCCGTTGACGTTCCTGTCATTTCCCACGTCTTGCGCCACGCCACGAGTGATCGTGCGCGTGTGAGAATTGATTGTCATCGATACCTATCGCCATGCCTCAAGCGTTGCATCAAGGGTGCGGACCTCAACGAAAAAGGGACGCACCGGTATCGAGTCTCGTCACTGATCATCGTCTGCATCATCTGTGCAACACCCATGTCCCGTCATGAGAGCATCACCGCATCATCACGCCCATTACTCCGCTATCTTGTTGATTAAATTGATATCAATGAGAAATATCAATGCCTTTTCATGAAGGCATGACAGCCCGAACACGCTCATACCCTCCGCGTGGGCCAGGGCCGACGACGCCAATGACGCCTTCACGAGCCAGCACAGACTGGCGCTGAATGGCCACGATCTTCTTGAGGAACAGGGGCTCCACTGGTCAGGAGAAACACCCCGTCATCAAGACAGTTTCAGGACGCAGCGAACCACAAAGGGAGCAGAACCTGATGAAGGATATTTCACGAATCACCGCCTACGGATGTGTCGTGGCCGGTGTTGGCCCAGCGGGCATGGGGTTTCTATTCAATGCCTTGAAAACCGGAAAACTGGCGCAACTCGCACGCCATGGTCTGCTGATACTGGATGCCGGAGGCATTCATCGGGATGCGCCTCTGGGGGCCGGACGGCTGGGCGAATATCGCATCACGGCCAACTCGGTGGGGGACGTCTTTCTCGATTGCCTGAGAGACCCGGCCCTCGCGGAGGTCTTCGCTCCGCTGGAAGGCGATCCGTGCCTGGAGAACATCCGCGCCCAGGCCTTCACCGCCCCGGCGCTCAGCGAAGTGGGCGCCCTGCTGGAAGCGGCGTCCCGGCTGGTGCTGGAACACGCCACCCGCCTTGCCGGCGTGGAGCTGTGGTGCGGCACGAGTCTCGATGAGGTTGAGCGTATCGAGGATGACAATCTGCTGACGCTGACTCACACACCGGAACACGCGTCTCGTCCGACACGGATCCGCACCTCCAACCTGGTGCTCAATCTCGGCGGCTATCAATGCCCGGAACACCTGACCCAGGACCTCTCGCGCCAGGGACTGTCCCTGTCACCGCGTGCGCGCATCTACAGCGGTGATGAACTGCTGCGCATGCCGGAAGGTCAGCTGCGCAGCCTCTTGCTGCCGCGCCTGCGGCGTGGTGGGCGTGTCTGCGTGGTGGGTGGCTCCCACAGCGCCTTCTCGATGCTGGATCTGCTCGCCAGCGCATTCCACAAGACGCGCATCGACGAGATCACCCTGCTCCACCGCTCGCCTGTCCGGCTGTTCTTCGAGAACGCCGAAGAGGCCAAGGCCGCGGGCTATTCCTATGATGTCGAGCGCGATGTCTGCCCCATCAGCGGACGCATCAATCGCTCCGGCGGGTTGCGCTACCGTGCCCTGAGCATCGGCCAGCAAGTGCTCTCCAGCGGTCGGATAGCAGACTGCGACATGCAGGTCAGGCTCATCCAGACCGGCCCCGGCCCTCAGCAACGCCTGCTCGCGGCCAGCGAAGCACTGGCCGACGCGCCGGTAGTGGTGCAGTGCAACGGCTATCAGCCGATTCTGCCGCGCCTGCTGGATGCGACGCGTCAGCCGCTACCGCTCAGCCAGGTGAAGGGCGGACTGGATTCCGATGCCACCGGCAATCCCCGAGACCTCTCAGGCAACCTCCTTGAGGGCCTCTACCTGTTCGGGCTCGGCGCCGGACTGGCGGCAGACCCCACCCTAGGCAGTGAAGCCGCCTTCGATGGCCGCATCTACGGCGTCTGGCAATTCCACAACAACGCAAGCCTGCCAGCACTGGAGACCATCCTCGCACGCCTGGAAACGCAGCATGTGGCAGCACCGGTGACGGACCCGCTGTCCGCCGCCACCCAGCTGGCCGAGCAGGCAGCGCCATCCTCTGGCGCACAACGCATGAAGGAGGCCGAACGCGAGCTGACCACGGCGCTGAACACGCTGAGCGAGACTCTGTCCTCGCCACTGCGCTCCAGCATCGCCTGACCTGCATCGCCTGACATGCATCGACAAGGCATGCATCGACAAGGCATGAGGGCTCATGCCACGCCTTGCATCATATCTTACGTAATGATCTGGCGTCGTTATGAATACGCCAACAAGGCGCTGGCAGCCTCAACAACGTCATCATGATTATCACAAAGATAACAATAACGAGAAATGACACTCTGACACACTAGGCGAAAGACACACACGACACCCTGCAGCAAGCACATGAAAGGCCCGGCCATGCATCGCATGACCGGGCCTTTTGGCTACTGGCGCTTGCTGTCAGCGCACGGGCAACGAGTGACTCACGATTCGCCTGAGCGCAACTGCCCTCAGGCGAGCGCATCCACGAACCCGCGATTCAGCCGGCCTGGGTCTGTGCTTGCGCGAGACGTGCCTGCTTGCCGCCGAGGGTGAAGCAGGTATCGATTTCCCGCAGCAGGAACAACGCCACACAGGCGGCCAGCATCGGCCAGGCGGCGAAGAACAGCAGGTGCTCCCACGGCGCGAGATACTGATTGAAGGCAGACAGCGTGGAGCCGGCATGCAGCACCAGCACCAGCCCATAGGTGAGGGTCTTCTTCACGCCTGCCAGGAACATCAGCAACAGCACCATCTCGATGGCGGCGATCACGATGACGATGCCTTCGCCGACACCGCCGATGGAATAGAACTTCTCGAAGATGGCCGCGGCGTGACCGGGATTGAAGAACTTGTCCAACGTCCACATTGTCATCACGAGGAAGACCCCGAGGCGCAGCAGCAGCAGGGAAATGCGGATTCGATCGGCGTACTTCGTCATGTCAATTCTCTCCAGAGGAAATGGGCCTGTCAGGCAGTCAGCGCCGCCTCGTGCCGGGCACGTCTTCCTGTGTACGCACACCATTGAGGTCTGGTTGCATCCAGATCAACTTTTTTCTCGCGAAATGAACCACTTGGCAGTCCATCACGCGATTGCGCTCTTCGGCGCAAGTCACTGCTGCGACAGCGGTGATGCCGCCTCATCTCTGCTCTCCTGCCGCGACTGACAACGCTTGAATACCTGTCCATCCTCAAGACACCTGTAGCACTGGCGCTTGCACACTGGAGTTATCCACATGGCCTCTCAACCAGACACGCCGACATCCGGCGCACCGCTGCGCCGCTGGCAGGCCCCCCGCGACGCTTCTGCCCACCCGCCGTGCACATCTCCCTCCCACCTGCCGCCCGCGATTGCCCAGGCACGCTTTCCCGCCCTGAGCGCAAGGCTGCTGGAGCATGCCGCGCGCATACAGGCCGAGCGTGAACGCGGCGAGATACTGGACGCCGCCTGCGCCATGAGTGCCGTGCCGACCGTGATGCAGGAGATCTGGTCTACCAGTGGGGAGCTTGAGACATTCGCATTACATCACGCCATGCAGATCGAGACGCTTACGGAGCTGCTGGGCGAGCACACCAGAGCCCTCAGCCCTGATGATTCGCCAGCGGTAGCCCCGCGTGACACCTTTGACTGGCTGCATCTGGCACTGGAATGCCTGCTGAGAACACATGAGGATAACCAACGTTTACACTCGAACTGATGTAACCCGGGCCCAAAACTCGTATGGTGAAGTGACGGGCCCGGTTGACGACAGTCCATGTCTCGCCGCCGCCCTCGTGGCAGATGCACGCGCACGACGACCAGGAGCACGTCTGGAACGGACTTCCGGTACGAGAAACAACGCAAGACATCAAGCACAGCAAGCGGAGCAGAACATCACGATCGATCATTGAAACGACCAGCCGAGGAGGTTCACATGAAGGTCTACAAACCTGAATGGCGCTGCACGCTCGACGTGACGGAAGGCCCCGACCCCACCGCCCGCTGGAAAACACGGCTTGCCTGGCGCCTGCGCGCCCTCGCCGACCGCTTTGATGGCGGTAGTCGTACGATGAAGATTGACTGCAATGTCACCCCGGCGCTCAGTCGCGAAGAGGTCGACACCTGTCTGGGCAAGGGCTTCGCCCTCAGCCAGAATCTGATGCTGCAACTGGCCAACCACAGCGCCTGCGAAGATGTCCTCCGCGACGCCAAGGCCGAGCTCTACGAAGAAGAGCAACACCCGATGTAAGACGATGATCTCAGTAGAAACCCGCAGATCATCCATCGGTGAACGTAGTCCGCAAGACGCATGAAAAAGCCCTCCCGGCGATGCCGGGAGGGCTTTTTTGATTTATATGCCAACCCCAAAAAATTGCTAATATTTAATATTATTATACTAAAATACTCATACTTCATTTCTCTTCACTTAATCTACACTACATATGAAAAAAATTAAAACTAAACTCAGGGAAAGCAATGAAGATCAAAAAATTAACTATAGAAAACTTTAGAGGTATCGGTAGCGCTGTAATAGATTTTGAAAATTTTACAACGCTAGTAGGACCAAACAATATAGGTAAATCCACGATACTGAATGCCATACACATGGTCCTTGATAACAAAAAACCTAAACTGGAAGACTGGCCAAGCCAAAAACCTTCTGACAGTGAAATGCATATAACATGTGAATTTAACAACTTAGAAGATTGGGAGAAGAGCAAGCCGGCAATCTCGAAACTATTGCATGACGATATGTTGAAAATAAAACTATTAGCTAAATGGAATGATGAAAAGTCAGACTACACTCATGACTATTATGTTTTTCACTCGAAAACCATATACCCATGGACTGAAGAAGGATATTCTAATTACAAGAAACATCCTACTTGGAAAGAGATATCTGAGGCGTTCGGTATAAGAACAAAAGCACATTTTGATGATAAGTCAGATGACATTGAAGCCTATATATCACAAAATCATCCAGAATACTGCAATACCTCTACTGACTGGCATTTAAAGAAATTTGCCAATTCTTTACAGCAAGCAGTACCACACGTAATGTATGTCCCTGCTAGCTTCAAGATAGAAGACGAACTTAAATCAACTAATAGCAGCCCTTTTTCTTTCCTGTTTTCAAACAAACTGTTCCCAAGGGTTAAAAGTGATGAAAGTTACACCAACTATATAGACAAAGCTGAACTATTACAGAAAAAACTGAAAGGCAAATCTGAAGATGGCAGTAAAATAGAGGGTCTTGATGATGTTTTAAATTCAGTATCAGTGACCTTGAACAAGATATTAGATTTTGACTCAAAAGTTAAGTTGTCGATAGGAAATATCGATATAGAACCTCTCTTCATGAAAGCTGCTACATTTCTAATTGACGATGAGATAGAAACTAGCCTGCAGTACCAAGGCAGCGGAGTTCAAAGAGCACTTGCTTTTGCAATGCTAGAAAGCAACGCTGCAATCGAGTGTGAGGTATCAGGGGAACAAAGAACTATTATTGTATTATATGAGGAACCAGAACTATATATACATCCTCACCTTATGAAAAGACTAAAATCCACTTTAAAAGATCGATCTGAGTCCAATAAATGGCAAGTAATATGCACTACTCACTCGCCCTTCTTGATCGATATAGCAGACACCCCAGAATCACTCAAGCTTATTAAAAGAGACCCCAGCAACGCTAGGCAAGTACATCAAGTTAGAAAAGAAATTTTTGAAAGAGATGGCGAGTATGATGAACGAGTGATTCTTAGAGCAGCCTTGGATTTTCATCCAACTGTCTGTGAAGCATTATTTGCAAAAAGAGTAATAGTAGTTGAAGGTGATACTGAAGTCGCTGTATTTGGCATGATAGAAGGTCTTTGCGATAAATTAGGTGTGGAAGATTCACTGCATGATGATACGACTATTGTATCTGCAGGTGGAAAGTGGACAATACCAGCATTAGTTAAGATTTTAAACGAACTAGACATCGATTACAGAGTGATACACGACAAAGATATAAAAGACCGAGATCAGGATACCTTAGACTCGACGCCAGCCATAGATCCATATAGAGCAAATGCTAAAATACTAGCCTCCGCAAAAGATAATACCGTTTATTCAGTAGATGATACATTTGAACACGTTTTATGGGGTACGGACGAAAGAGGAGAAATAAAATCTAGCAACAAACCGTTCAACTCGTGGAAGCGAACCAAAGATTATATTTCAGGTGAAATCGATTTATCAGCTGAGTCTCAAGACACTTTGCGAAAGATAATTAAATTTGCTTATTGTCGTTAACAATATACTCATAACGAAAGCTCTGACTGAGTGCAGCACTGCGAGCCATACATATCATCGCGATGGGGCAAGTAGTTATCTAGCCAAAGCGCAGCAGAACTATAGATATGACAGCTTTTCAAAAGCCGTGGCTACTCTGCCACGGCTTGTTTTGTTGTCAGCCTTTACCCACAGCTTGGCTCAAACTGGCGTGATGCCTGATTGGCAATGCTGCTGGTGGCGCCACACACCGGGGCGGGGGTGACGGCGTCGGGGTCCAGCAGTGCGGCGACGACGGATTTCACCTGGCGGTAGCCGGTGCGCATCAGGAAGGTGGGTGCGCGACCGTAGCTCTTGATGCCGAGGATATAGAGGCCGGGTTCCGCGTGAGTCAGTTCGGCGGCGCCGTGTTCCGGCACGGAGCCACAGCTGTGCTGGTTGGGGTCGATCAGCGGCGCGAGGCGCGCCGGGCTCTGGGTGGCGGGGTCGAGCGAGACACGCAGCTCCGAGAGCAGCGCAAGATCCGGGCGGAAGCCGGTGGCGGCGATGATGCGGTCCACCGCCGGCAGGCGCTGGCCACCGCTTTCCACCACGAGGCGAGCACCCTGCTCTCCCTGTGGATGAATCGCCTCGATGGCGAGATTGGTCACCACCTCGAATCTGCCGTCTTCCAACCATTGCTGGATACGCACTTCCAGCGCCCGGCGCTCCTGCAACTCATCGTCCTTCGGTGAGCGGATGACGTTGTCCAGCGTGGCGGAGCGCACGCCCCACAGGATGCGTGTGTCCGGGTTCTGCTCGGCCAGGCTGACCAGATCCTGCAGCGCGTTGAAGGCCGAATGCCCGCCCCCGACCACCAGCACCGTCTTGCCGGCATAGTCTTCCCGCGCCTTGCCGGTGATATCCGGCACGCCGTAGGCGATCCGCTCTGCCGCCGCGAGTTCCCCCAGTGCGGGAATGCCATGCGCCCCGATGCCATTGGGGCACTGGAAGGTGCCGGAGGCATCGATCACCGCCCGTGCCTGCACGTCGCGCTCGCCATCCGGCCCCGAGACACGCAGCACGAAGGGTGCCTCCTCTCGCCCTTGCGAGCGCAGCACATCATGCTGCAGGCGACTGACATGCGTGACCCGTGTCGCGGTATACAGGCGGGAGGCAATCTCCGGCAGCGCGGCCAGCGGCTGAAGGTAGTCGGCGAGCAGCTCCGCGCCGGTGGGGAAGGCATCCGCTCGTGGCGCCTGCCAGCCGGTGGGCGTGAGCCATTCGGCTGCCACGGGGTCCACGTTGTAGGACCACGGCGAGAACATGCGCACATGCCCCCAGTGGGCCAGATGCTCCCCGACCTGCTCGCCTGATTCGAAGATGATGGGCTCCAGGCCCGCTGCCAGCAGATTGACCGCAGCGCTCAGCCCTATCGGGCCTGCCCCGATGATGGCAATCGGCAGGTGGCTGTTGGCATCTTGCATCGCGTCTTCGCTCCAGTCGTGGGGGGTGGGGATGAAAGCCTCGTCATGCGTGGCTTTCAGCGTAAGACGACAAGGCTTATTTGGCTATTTTCTTCTAAAGATAACCCGCATATCCCCAGCCACAGGCCGCGCTGGTCGCCTCGGCAAGCCTCTCGCACGCATCGCTCCACTCCCGCGCCAACCTCTCGCAAGGCCATCTGCCCCGACAGCCATGCGTCGCTCGGTTACACTGGGCCATCGCCATGAGGGTGAGGCTTGCTCGCCCCACGCTCGCCCTTTCTTCTCGCCACCGTGATGCCTTCCATGTCCATTTCCGCCCGCCCCTCCAAGCTGAGCCTGCCGCAGATCAACCCCGGCGTGGCAACGGTACTGGAATATCTGCTGCAGAAGTTTCCGGCCATCGATGAGGCCACCTGGCGCGAGCGCATGGCCACCGGCAAGGTGCATCGCGAGGATGGCGCATTGATCACCCCGCAGACGCCCTACCAGCCACATCTGCGCGTCTTCTATTACCGTGAGGTGGCGCGCGAGCCGAGCATCCCCTTCGCGGAGCGGATTCTCCATCAGGACGAGCACATTCTGGTGGCCTACAAGCCGCATTTTCTGCCGGTGACGCCCGGCGGCCTGTACGTGAACGAGTGCCTGCAGCAGCGCCTGCGCGACAGTACCGGAATAGAGGCGCTGCAGGCGGTGCATCGCCTGGACAGGGCCACCGCCGGGCTGGTGCTGTGCTCGCTGAATCCCGAATCGCGTCACCGCTATCATGAGCTGTTCAAGTCGCGGAATATCCACAAGACCTATCAGGCCATTGCCGAAACCCACAGCGATGAGTCCCTGGTGGGCCAGCAGTGGGAGGTGAAGAACCGCCTTGAACAGGCCGAGCAACGCTTCCGCTTTCAGGTCTCCGAAGGCGAGCCCAACAGCCACTCGTTGATCCGCTGTGTCGCGCAACGCGGTAGTCAGGCACTGTTCGAGCTGCACCCCATCACCGGGCGTCGCCATCAACTGCGGGTGCACATGCAGTCGCTGGGCTGGCCGATCCTGAATGACCGCTACTACCCCGAGCTGCAACCGCTCTCGCCGGATGACTACGCGCGCCCCTTACAGCTGCTCTCCAAGGGATTCGAGTTCATTGATCCCGTCAGCGGCGAGGAAAGGTGCTTCGAATACGACGGTGATCTGACGCTGGCGTGAGGCGCGAGATAGCCAGTGGCTGTCGTCGCCAGCCGACGCACAGCCCACGGCATGTGCACAAAGAATTCATCTGGCGAAGGCTTCCTGCTCGACGTCAGGCGGGCTAAGGTTTTCTTCCTGTCCCCGGAAAATAGGCCCATCGATGTCCCGACGTCTCGCAGTGACCGGAGGAGCCGCGCTGGCCGCGCTCCTGTCCTTCCCCGTTCTTGCACAACAAGGGCACGACGGGCCGCCGCCCGATCACGATGGCCCGCCGCCGATGTCAGCGGAAGACCAGGCCTTGAGCGAGGCGCTGCGCGCGCGCATGGGCGATACCAGCACCCTGATGCAGAGCGTGCCGATCCCCGAGAGCGCCGCCGAGTGCGGCGACACGCCAGGTTATGAGCGCATGCTGTGCCTGATCGGTCTGCTCAAGGCCGATATCTCCGACGATGACATCCTCAAGAACCTGCAGCATGACTACTCCCTCGCAGAGGCCGAGAACTGGAGCAACCTGCCCGCTGGCGCCTTCCCGAAACGCCCCGGCGTGCTGCTGGGCGAGCTGAACATCAAGCAGCGCGGCCTCGTCAAGGCGATCATGCTGGAAGCCACCGGCCACGCGCCGGATGAAGGCTTCGACGAGATGATTCAGACGCTCAATGCCGACGACTACATCAACACCGTCAGCACCGACTACAAGGCCGGTTACTCCTCCTACAACACCAAGTTCGCCTTCCTCGGCACGCCGGGTGAGAGCGGCACCTGGGAGCTGTACTACGGCGGCCACCACATGGCCTTCGCCAACACCTACACCGACGGCAAGCTGGCCGGTGCCACGCCCTCCTTCCGTGGCGTGGAACCCTTCCCGTATTTCGAGATGAACGGGCGCGTCAACGAGCCGCTGACCCAGGAACGCGATGCCTTCGCCACCCTGCTCAGCTCGCTCTCCGAGGATCAACAGGCCGAGGCGACACTGGAAGGCACCTACCGTGACATCCTCGCTGGCCCCCAGGCCGACGATGCCATCCCCGAAAGCTATGAAGGCATTCCCGTCTCCGAGCTGGATGATGACCAGCAAGCGCTGCTGCTCACCGCCATCGAGACCTACGTGGACGACATCTCCGCGCCGGAGGCCAAGGCCTACATGGCGAAGTACACCGCTGAGCTTCCGGACACCTACCTCGGCTTCTCCGGCACGCCGCAGGTCAGCGCCGAGAACGATTACGTGCGTATCCACGGCCCCTCGCTGTGGATCGAATTCTCGTTGCAGTCGAACAAGTCCACCGACAAGGTCGGCAACCATCCGCACTCGGTATGGCGGGATCGCACCGACGACTACGGCGGCCAGACCGAATGAGCCGGCGCGCTTCCTGGCGCACCGCCCTGCTCGCCCTTGCCGTGATCTCCCTCGGCAATGGGGCCAGCGGGGCGGGAGGCGGCCTCATCGAGACGGCTCACGCCCACGCCCTGCCCGGCAGTGTGCTGACATTCGAGCAGCAACCGCAGCACACGCTGCACCTCACGCTCCAATTCCCGCGTGAAGACCTGCTGATCGCCGCGCCGGAACTGGCAGCCCTTGGTGAGCAGGCACCAGGCCAGCCCCTGCCGCAGCCGCTGACAGATCAACTCGGCGACTACCTCCGTCACCACCTCGCCTTGTCAGCGAATCACACGCCACTGACGCTGCAACTTGTGGGAGCGCGTCTCGAATCCACCTATCAGCCACAACTCGGCGACTACGTACTGGTCATCACCAAATGGAACGTGAAGACCGAAAAGCCCGAACCAGACTCACTGCTGCTGAAATACGACGCCGTGATGCACGAAGTCCGCAATCATCGCGCCGATGTCTACTGGCAAACGCCCGACGGCGACACCCGCCCACTGGCCGGTTTCGGCTTCTTCCACTCCTCCCACGGCGTCCGGCTCGACCTGCGCAAGGCCAGGCAGGCGCCAGTCAAACAGGAGTGAGTCGAGCAGGAGTGATTCGAACTGCAGTAAACAAAGCGGTAAGCGTTTCCTGAATCGCGCCCACAAAAAAGCCCTTCCGGCCAATGGCCAGAAGGGCTTTTTGCTTGCTGCGTTCTCGTCTCGATCAGCTCAAGAGACCGTCTCGACAGAACGCTGCCTCAGCTCAGCGAGGGGTGATCGTCAGGCGATCATTCCCACTCGATGGTGGCCGGCGGCTTGCTGCTGACGTCATAGGTGACGCGCGAGACGTGCTCCAGCTCGTTGATGATGCGGTTGGAGACCTTCTCCAGCAGCTCATACGGCAGGTGCGCCCAGCGGGCCGTCATGAAGTCGACGGTCTCGACGGCACGGATACCGATGACCCACTCGTAACGACGGCCATCGCCGACGACACCGACGGACTTGACCGGCAGGAAGACGGCGAACGCCTGGCTGGTCTTGTGGTACCAGTCGAAGTTGTGCAGTTCTTCGATGAAGATGGCGTCGGCTTCACGCAGGATGTCCGCGTATTCCTTCTTCACTTCACCGAGGATACGCACGCCCAGACCCGGCCCCGGGAAGGGGTGACGGTAGACCATGTCGTACGGCAGGCCGAGTTCGAGACCGACCTTGCGGACTTCGTCCTTGAACAGTTCGCGCAGCGGCTCGACCAGTTCCATCTTCATGTCGTCCGGCAGGCCGCCGACATTGTGGTGGGACTTGATGACGTGGGACTTGCCGGTCTTGCTGGCAGCGGATTCGATCACGTCCGGGTAGATGGTGCCCTGGGCGAGGAAGTCGACGTCCTTGAGCTTGGCGGCTTCGGCATCGAACACTTCGATGAAGGTGTTGCCGATGGCCTTGCGCTTGGCTTCCGGGTCACTGACACCCTTGAGCTTGCCGAGGAAGAGGTCTTCGGCGTCTACACGGATGACCTTGACGCCCATGTGGCGCGAGAAGGTTTCCATGACCTGGTCGCCTTCGTTCTTGCGCAGCAGGCCGTTGTCGACGAAGACGCAGGTCAGCTGGTCACCGATGGCCTTGTGCAGCAGCGCCGCGACCACGGAGGAGTCGACGCCACCGGAGAGGCCGAGCAGCACCTTGCGGTCACCGACCTGGGCGCGAACGCGATCGGTCAGGTCTTCGATGATCTTGGCCGGGGTCCACAGGCGCTCGGACTGGCAGATCTCGATCACGAAGTGCTCGAGGATGCGCTGGCCCTGCAGGGTGTGGGTGACTTCCGGGTGGAACTGCACGCCGTAGAACTGCTTCTCTTCCCACGCCATGGCGGCGATCGGGCAGCTCGGGGTGGAGGCAGTGACGGTGAAGGTCTCCGGGACCTTCGCGACCTTGTCACCGTGGCTCATCCAGACGTCGAGCAGCGGACGGCCTTCGTCGTCCAGGTGGTCCTTGATGTCCTTGAACAGCGCGGACTCACCATCGACACGAATCTGGGCATAGCCGAATTCGCGCACGTTGGAGCCTTCGACCTTGCCGCCGAGCTGCTCGGCCATGGTCTGCATGCCGTAGCAGATGCCGAACACCGGCAGACCCATCTCGAACACGCACTGCGGCGCACGCGGCGAGTCCAGCTCGGTCACGGATTCCGGGCCACCGGCCAGGATGATGCCGTTGGGGTTGTACTCGCGGATCTCTTCCTCGGTGATGTCAAAGGCACGCACCTCGGAGAACACGCCCAGCTCACGCACGCGACGTGCGATCAGCTGAGTGTACTGGGAGCCGAAATCGAGGATCAGGATCTTGTGGGAATGGATGTCTTGCATCTTCAGTCTCTCATTGGGGAGTCATGTGACCCGCTTCGGAGCTGCGAGGGAGCGCGGGGTCGACACAATCTGGCGCCGAGAATAGCCGAGACCAGAAGTTTCTTCGACCTAAGCAAAGCGGGAACCCGTGTAGGGCTCCCGCTTTGCATCGCGCTTCGCTATGTCTCAGTCGCGCCGATAGTTGGGCGCTTCCTTGGTGATCTGCACGTCGTGGACGTGGGATTCGGCGAAGCCGGCACCGGTGATCTGCACGAATTGCGGCTTGGTGCGCATCTCTTCGATGGTCTGGCTGCCGGTGTAGCCCATGGAGGCACGCAGGCCGCCCATCAGCTGGTGCACGATGGCGCTCATCATGCCCTTGTAGGGCACGCGGCCTTCGATGCCTTCCGGTACCAGCTTCTCGACGCCGGCGTTCTTGTCCTGGAAGTAACGATCGCTGGAACCCTGGGTCTGGGACATGGCGCCCATGGAACCCATGCCGCGATACGCCTTGTAGGTACGGCCCTGGAACAGCTCGACTTCACCCGGCGCTTCCTCGGTACCGGCGAGCAGACCGCCGATCATGACGATGCTGGCGCCTGCGGCGATGGCCTTGGCGATGTCACCGGAGAAGCGGATACCGCCATCGGCGATGACCGGCACGTCGTACTTGGCCATGGCGGCCGCGACGTTGGCGACGGCGCTCATCTGCGGCACACCGACACCGGCGACGATGCGCGTGGTGCAGATGGAACCCGGGCCGATGCCGACCTTGACGCCGTCCGCGCCGGCTTCTGCCAGGGCGATGGCGGCTTCGGCGGTCGCGATGTTGCCACCGATGACCTGAATCTTCGGATGATGCTCCTTCACCCAGGCGACGCGGTCGATCACGCCCTTGGAGTGACCGTGAGCGGTGTCGACGACGATGACGTCAACGCCGGCTTCGGCGAGAGCCGCGACGCGGTCCGGGGTTTCCGGGCCGGTGCCGACGGCGGCACCGACCAGCAGGCTGCCGTTGCTGTCCTTCGCGGCGTTCGGGTAGGTCTTGACCTTCTCGATGTCGCGAACGGTGACGAGACCGCGCAGGCGGAATTCGTCATCGACGATCGGCATCTTCTCGATGCGGCTTTCCTGCAGCTTGGCCTTGATCTGTTCCAGCGGCGTGCCTTCCAGCACGGTGACCAGCTTGTCGCGGCCGGTCATGATGCCGGCGACGGTATCGCTGAAGTCAGGCTGGAAGCGCATGTCGCGACCGGTCACGATGCCGACCAGGTATTCACCCTCGACCACCGGGAAGCCGGAGTAGCCATGCTCCTCGGACATCGCCAGCAGATCCTGGATCTTGGCCTTCGGGCTGACAGTGACCGGGTCACGCACGATGACGCTCTCGTGCTTCTTGACCTTGCGGACTTCCGCGGCCTGCTGGGCAATGCTCATGCTCTTGTGGATGATGCCGACACCACCTTCCTGCGCCATGGCGATGGCCAGGCGAGCTTCGGTGACGGTATCCATCGCAGAGGAGATGAGCGGGATATTGACGCTGATGTCGCGTGTGAGACGTGATCTCAGGCTGACGTCCTTGGGGAGGACCTCGGAGTAGCCGGGGACGAGAAGAACGTCATCAAACGTCAGAGCTTCTTGCGCTATACGTAGCATGTCGAACGCCCAGTAGCAGTTTATGAGGGATGCGCGAAAGCCGCAGTGCAGGGCCCGATGGACGGGCGCCATGACTACGGTTCTAGCGGTTGCTGCGAGGTAATCACCCATGATAACCCATTCGCCCCACTCGAGACAAACGTCGCAGGCTATCAATCTCGCGATTTCGCACACCCCTGACACTAACCATCTGGTCAACTAGAGCCACGGATGGCGCGGCCTGCGGCGGGATGCGCCGGCGGATGCGCTGGCGTCAGGGGGTCGGCGTACCGCCGGAGTAGGCATCGAACCAGCGGTCGAGAAAATCGTGACGACGCGCCGTGTCCAGCATGCTCAGAATCGAGGCGTCCAGAGGCTGCGGGTAGAGCCGCTGGCCGACCTGATCCCGCAGCGACTGGGCGGTGTAGGGGCCGGTGATATCCGTGCGGATGCTGTAGAGCGGTGTCTCGCCCGCCAGCACATGCTGCCCTTGCCGCCCGATGAGGAAGTCCATGAAGGTTCGCGCAGCCTCCGGATGCGGAGCATCGCGGTGGATGAAGGCGGTGCGCATGGAGATCAGCGCATAGTCAGTGGGCATCTGCACGATGACCTCAGAGTGGGACTGTGCCCAGCGGATGGCGTAGGACCCCAGCAGGTTGTACCCCAGCCAGTAGCGGCCATCGCTCAGGCCTTCCAGCATGCGCTGCGTGCTGGTCTCGAGAGTGGTGTCGACCTGTCCGAGCGCCGCGACCAGTTTCCAGAAGCGTCCTGAATAGTAGGAATCCTGAAGATGGAGCGCGTATCCCAGTGCGCTCTTCGAGGGCGAATAGGCCACGACTCGCCCCGTCAGTGTCTCGGCATGCTCCGTCAGCATGTTCAGTACGTCGGCATGCGAGGATGGCGGCATCATTCTGGTCGCGAGATCCAGCCGGTAGGCCATCACGATGGGCTCGAAGGTGAAGGCGAAGATTTCATCGCGCCACTTGGCCCACTCGGGCCATTGCCTTGCAGCCTCGCTGTCCAGTCGCTGGGCCAGTCCTTGATTGACCAGCGCCACCTGCCAGGGCATCGCCGAGCTGATGATGATATCGGCCCCCGCGTCGTCCTGAACGGCCAGTGCATTGAGCGTCATCGTCGTGCGATCGTGATAGACGATCTCGATGGCGGGATACTGGCGCGAGAAGGCCGCCAGCAAGGGCGCCGCGACCTGGCGATCCATTGCCGCTTCAATGACCAGGCGGTCCTGTGCCGCCATGACTGGCCTGGCAGCCAGGAGGATGGCGAGACCTGCCCACAGGGCCAGCACCAGGCAACTCGTGACTCGACGGGCCCCTGGGGTGGCGCGCAGCCTGCCAGACATGAGGTTCATGACGGCCACCTCGGAAAGCGGATGCGAATGCACAGCCCTCCCACATCGCGATTGGTGACCTGCAAGTCAGCCTGATGGCGCAGGGCAATCGTCTCGACGATCGCCAGCCCAAGTCCCGAACCGTCGGTGTCCTGACGCCCTGCGCGCTCGAAGGGCTGACAGAGTCGTTCCAGCATCTCCTTCGGCACACCGGGGCCGTTGTCCTCGATGCTGAGCAGCACGCTATCGTCATGGGCGGCAAGGCGCAGGGTGATCTCGCTGCCGGGCGGGGTGTAGCGCAACGCATTCTCGATCAGATTGCCGATCAGTTCGCGCAGCGCCCACGACTCGCCAATCACGCAGACCGGCTGTGCAGGCAGTTCGGCCAGCCCCAGGTCATGCTGGCGCGCGAGATCGTGATCGACCCACTCCAGCACCACGCCGCGAAGCAGTTCACCGAGGTCCAGCGCATCCTGCTCGGTGGGCAATGCCAGATGACGCAGCCGCGTCAGGTTCAACAACTGCCCCGCCAGGCGACTGGTGCGTGCAGCGCTGGCGTGGATATCCCCGAGCGCTGCGCGCCATTCGTCAGGTGATGAGCTCGTCAGCGCGAACTCCGCCAGGTTCTGCACTCCCGCCAGCGGCGTGCGCAGCTGGTGGCTGGCATCGGCGGTAAAACGCAGCAACGCATCGCGGGATTCTCCCTGGCGGTGGAAAAGCTGCTCCAGCGTCTCGACCAGCTCGCGCATCTCTTCCGGCATGGTGCCCTCCAGCGGCGTGGCATCCTGCGGCTGACGCCGACGCAACTGATGCCGCAGACGCTTGAGCGGTGTCAGCGCCAGCCTCAGCGTGATCAGGATCATCACCACCGCCAGCACCCCCATGATGAGCATGCGGCCCGTGGCTCGAATCATCAGCTCGCGCGCCAGCTGCCGGCGCCCTTCGGTGGTATGTCCGACCCAGAGCTGCACACGAAATTGCCGCTCCCAGCCTGCGGAACGCACGCTGCGCGCGTGCAGCCGCCACGTGACGCCCTGATAACGGATGTCCTGCCAGACATCCCTTTCTCCAGCCTCGCGCAGCATCTGCGGGGTTAGCGGGATCTCGAGGTTGCTGGCCAGTACCCGCCCCTGATCATCCAGCAGGCGGTAGAAGACACGTTCCTGATGTCGTGTGGAGAGAATCTTGAGGGCAGCCGGCGGCATCATGATGCGCGGCTTGTCATCCTGCCACTGGATGGCTTCTGACATGGCCAGCAGCGCATCCTCGAGCTGATTGTCGAAGGCGCGCTGGGCCGAGCGCTGACTGGTGACCCAGGCATCGATCAACACGAGCCCGCCGACGATGAGCATCATGCTCAGCATCCACCCCAGCAGGCGATTGCGCAGCTTGCCGTGGATGATCATCCAGCGTCTGTCATCTCGAGACGATAGCCCAGCCCACGCAGGGTACGGATCTGTATCTCACTGCCTGCCAGGCGCTTGCGCAGCCGACTGATGTAGACCTCCAACGCATTCGAGCCCACCTCGCCATAGCCGAATACCTTGCCTTCGATCACCTCCCGCGACACCACCTTGCCGGCGTGCAGCATCAGGCTTTCCAGCAGCAGACGCTCCCGTGGTGGCAGATCCAGCGTCGCGCCCACCAGCGTGAAAGTGCCGCTGCGGGTCGACATGGCAAGCGGACCGAAGCGAAGCGTGTTGTCACTGCGCCCCTGACTGCGCCGCAGCAAGGCCCGCACACGGGCTTCCATCTCCACCAGCGAGAACGGCTTGGCCAGGTAATCATCGGCACCAAGATCCAGTCCACGCACCCGGTCATCCACCCCATCCCGCGCCGTGATGATCAGCACCGGCGTCAGGTCATTGCGCTGACGCAACTCCGACAGCAGGTCCATGCCCTGCCCATCCGGCAGGCCGAGATCAAGCAGGATCAGATCAAAGCCGCCCTGGCGCGCCGCGTCCCGTGCAGGTGCCAGAGTATCGAAGACATCGATGGCATAGCCCAGCGTCGACAGACTGCGCTGCAGGGTGCGGGAAATGAGGGGATCATCCTCGACGACGAGCAGGCGCATGCATCCAAAGTCTCAGTAAGGGGAAGGGAAAGTGACAGGTTGATGAAAGGTCGCGCTCCTACCATGCCGGTATCGCAATTACCGCTGCGATATACCGATCAGACAGCGCCACCCTGTCGCCATGAACATAAAGCAAAAGGCGCTGTGAAGACAAAAACAACAGCCATCAGGAGCACACCATGCGCCAGTCCCGACGCCTGCCCTCTTCCCTTCGCGACATCACGCCGTTGCGCCTCGCCGCCGCCATGGCAGCGCCGCTCGCGCTGGCCGCGGCAAGCCTGGTCGCCATGCCCGCCGCCGCGGCCGACAAGAGCGAATGCATCGCCCCGGCCAAGCCCGGCGGTGGCTACGACCTCACCTGCCGCCTGGCCGCCAATGGCCTGCTGGAAACCGGCATCATCGACTCGCCGATGATGGTCACCTACATGCCGGGTGGCATCGGCGCGGTCGCCTACAACCACGTCATCGGGGTACGCAGTGATGACCCCAATCTGGTCGTGGCCGCCAGCACCGGTGCCGCCGTCAATCTGGCGCTGGGCAAGTTCGGCAAGTTCAGCGCCGATGACGTCCGCTGGGTTGGCGCACTGGGGGTCGACTATGGCGCGGTGGTCGTCAATGCAGACGCCCCGTGGCAGACCCTCGATGAACTGATGCAGGACCTCAAGGCACATCCCAGCGAGATTCCCTTCGGCGCCGGCGGCACCATCGGCAGCCAGGACTGGATGAAGGCCGCGCTGATCGCCAAGTCCATCGATGTCTCGCCGCGCAAGCTGCGTTACGTGTCCTTCGAGGGCGGCGGTGAAGCGCTGGCGGCACTGCTGGGCAATCACATCAAGGTCTATACCGGTGATCTGTCAGAGCTTCAGTCACAGCTTTCCAGCGGCAAGATTCGCGTACTGGCCGCGCTGTCCGAAGAACGTATGGACGGCGCCTTCGCCGAGATTCCCACGGCTGCCGAACAGGGCTATGACGTGACCTGGCCGATCTGGCGTGGTTACTACATGGGCAAGAACGTCAGCGATGCCGACTACGATGCCTGGGTCGAACGCCTCAAGCAGTTGAGCGAAAAACCGGAATTCGCCGAGATCCGTGAAGCCCGCGGCCTGTTCCCGATCCAGAAGTTCGGCGCGGATTTTGACGATTACGTGAAAGGCCAGGTCGCCGACTTCAAGACCCTCGCCAAGGAAGTGGGACTGACAAAATGAGACTCGCCGCCGATCGCATCCTGGGCTTCGCCCTGATGGGACTGGCGGCGTTCATCGTCGCCCAGTCCCTGAGTATCGAAGTACCCTTCGCCTACGACCCGGTAGGCCCCAAGGCCTTTCCCATCGGCCTTTCGATCCTGATGGCCATCTTCTCGCTGGTGCTGATCCTGCGCCCTGGCCCGGAAGGTGACTGGCCATCCGCCAGCGTGATGCTGCAACTGGGGCTGGTGATGGTGATCCTGATCGCCTTCGCCTTCTTCTTCGTGCGCCTCGGCTACCCCATCACGGCCGTCGCCGCCATCACCGCCATCGCCCGCCTGTTCGGTGCCCGCTGGCGCGCTGCCTGCGTGACCGGGGTGCTGATGGCCGGCGCAAGCTACGTGCTGTTCACCGCCGTGCTGGAAATCTCGCTGCCGACCGGGCTGTGGTTTTCCTGATTCCGAGAGGGCTTTCTCATGTTTGATTTCATCCTCCAGGGCTTTGGCGTCGCACTGACGCCACTCAACCTTGGCCTGGCCTTCAGTGGCGCACTGCTGGGCACCTTGTTCGGTGCCTTGCCGGGCATCGGCCCCATCAACGGCATCGCCATTCTGATGCCGCTGGCCTATACCCTCGGCCTGCCGGCGGAATCGGCACTGATTCTGCTCGCAGGCATCTATACCGGTGCCGAATACGGCGGCCGGATGTCGAGCATTCTGCTCAACGTGCCGGGGGATGCCGGCGCCGTGATGACCACCCTCGACGGCTATCCGCTGGCCAAGCAGGGCCTGGCGGGACCGGCACTGGGCATCTCGGCGATCAGCTCCTTCGTCGGTGCCAGCATCGCGATCCTGGGTCTGACCCTGTTCGCCCCGCTGCTGGCCAAGGTGGCCGTGCAGTTCGGTCCGGCAGAGCTGTTCACCATGATGGTATTCGCCTTCGCGTCCATGTCGGTGATGATGGGCAAGGACCCGGTCAAGACGGCGCTGGGCGCCATTCTCGGCGTGCTGATCGGCACCGTCGGCGTCGATTCCGGCACCGGTATCCAGCGCTTCACCTTCGATATCCCCGACCTCTACGACGGCATCGACTTCGTGGTGCTGATCATCGGCATGTTCGCGATCAGTGAAATCCTGCTGATGCTGGAAAGCCGCCTGCAGCATGGCAAGACCGGCGCCCTGCCTGTCATCGGCCGCGTCTTCGTGACGATGAAGGAAATTCTCTACTGCAAGGGCGCGATGCTGCGCTCCGGCCTGCTCGGCTTTTTGATCGGGGTGTTGCCGGGCACCGGTGCCTCGGTGGCGGGTGCCGTCTCCTACACCACCGAAAAGCGCGTCAGCGACAAGCACAACACCTTCGGTACCGGCGACATGCGCGGCCTGGCCGCGCCGGAAGCCGCCAACAACGCGTCCGCAGCGGGCTCCTTCGTGCCGATGCTGACCCTGGGCATTCCGGGCTCCGGCACCACCGCCGTGCTGCTGGGCGCGCTGATGCTCTACAACATCACGCCGGGCCCGATGATGTTCAGCGAGCATCCCAAGGTCGCGGGCGGCCTGATCGCCTCGCTGTACATCGGCAACATCGTGCTGTTGCTGCTCAACCTGCCGCTGGCCGGCTTCTTCGCGCGCGTGCTGACCATCCCGCGCTGGGCGCTGGTACCGGGCATCGTCATCCTGTCCTTCGTCGGGGTCTATCAGCTGCATTCCGACATGGGGGCCATCTACCTGATGCTGGGCATCGGCGTGCTGGGCTACCTGTTGCGCAAGCTGAACTTCTCGCTGGCCACCATCGTGCTGGGCTTCGTGCTCGGCGGACTGATGGAAGAGAATCTGCGTCGCGCCCTGGCCATCAGCGGTGGCGACAACAGTATCCTGTGGCAATCGGGCATCTCGCAGGGCCTGTGGCTGGCCTCGCTGTTGCTGCTGCTCGGGCCTTTCCTGCTGTCACGACTCGGCAAGCGCAAGACGCGTACAGCCTGAGCAAGGCACCCCGTGTGGCACCCCCCAAGCCCCCGTTCTCCCTCAGGAGTCCGGGGGCTTCTTGGTGGCAGGCTCCCCGCCTGTGGCATCATGGCCCTCTCCATCTACCAGACAAGCTCCGCTACGGATTCCCCCACAAGCCCTCACACAAGGATTGCCGCGTGTTCGAAACATCGTCTGCCGCCGATGCCATCAGCGTCACTCAGCTGAATCGTGAGTCCAAGCGCCTGCTGGAGCGGGGGCTGGGGGAGCTCTGGATCGAGGGGGAAATCTCGGGCTTCTCGCAGCCGCGTTCCGGCCATTGCTACTTCACGCTCAAGGATGACAACGCCCAGGTGCGTTGTGCGCTGTTCAAGAGCCGCGCCCAGTTCCTGCGTGAGAAGCCCAAGGATGGTGACCGGGTACGGGTGCGCGCCAAGGTGTCGCTGTTCGAGGCGCGTGGCGACTATCAGTTGATCGTCGAGGCGCTGCAGCAGGCGGGGCTGGGGGAGTGGCTGGCGCGCCTGGCGCGCCTCAAGGAACAGCTGGCAGCCGAGGGCGTGTTCGCCAATCAGCGCGCCCTGCCCCACCCGCCGCGCCATCTGGGGGTGATCACCTCCGCGACCGGCGCGGCGCTGCAGGACGTGATCGCGGTGACCCGCAAGCGCTGGCCGCAGGCACGCCTGAGCGTGCTGCCGGTGGCGGTGCAGGGGCCACAGGCGGTACCCCAGCTGATTCGTGCGGTGGCGATGGCCAATCGCGACAGCGATTGCGATGCGCTGCTGATCACGCGGGGCGGCGGCAGTCTCGAGGACCTGTGGGCCTTCAATGACCAGCATCTGGCGCGCGCGATCTTCCACTCGCGCCTGCCGGTGGTGGCGGCCATCGGCCACGAGACTGACACCACACTGGCGGAACTGGCCGCCGACCTGCGCGCGCCCACGCCATCCGCCGCCGCCGAGGCGCTGTATCCGGATCAACGTGCCCAGGTGCAGCAGCTGGCTGCCCTCACGCAGCGTCTGTGGCGCGCTCAGCGCGGACGGCTCGATCAGGCGGCACAGCGACTGGATCACGCCCGCTCGCGCCTGCGCCATCCGGCGCGCGAGCTGCAGGCCCAGCGCCAGCAAGCCCGTGAGCTGGAGCGCCGCCTGCACGCCGCAGTGCGCATGCGCATGACCAGTGAGCAGCAGAAGGCCGACCAGCTGACCCGCCGCCTGCAGCAGGCCAGCCCCGCACGTGACATCCAGCGCCATCGCCAGCAGCTGGCGATGCTGACACCACGCCTCGACAATGCCCTGCCGCGCCGGCTGGCAGCGGATCGTGAGCGACTGGAAGGCGCGATGCGTGCACTGAATGCGGTCAGCCCGCTCAACGTGCTCAACCGCGGCTATGCCATCGTCGAGCGCGTCGGCGGCAGCCAGACGCCGGCAGCGGACGACAGCAAGGTGATCCGCGCCGCCCATCAGACCCAGCCCGGCGAGATGCTCTCGATCCGCCTCGGCGAGGGTCGTCTGGCCGTCGAGGTCAAGCGCCGCTACAAGCCCAGACCCTGAGCACCTGATCGGCACTGATGCGCCACCAGACCGAAAAAAGCCCCGCTACCGGAACCGGTAACGGGGCTTTTTCATGGGCGGTTCACGTCAGATACACCGGACCGCTCTTGATCACTCGCCTTGCGCACCACTCACACTGACACGCGTGAACGGCTACGCAGGTCTTGACCCTGGTCTTTCGCGCAGCTTCGGGCGCGTTGGATCGCTTTTGACCTTACGCCCTTCGCGCAGCTCCGGGCGTGCTGGATCGCTTTTGACCTTACGCCTTTCGCGCAGCTCCGGGCGTGCTGGATCGCTTTTGACCTTACGCCTTTCGCGCAGCTCCGGGCGCGCTGGATCAAAAATCAGGCGGACCCTGCTCGGCGCCCGGCTTGAAGGCGCCCGGCTCCAGATCATGACGTCCCAGCAGCTTGTAGAAGTCGGTGCGGTTGCGCCCGGCGATCCGCGCGGCCTGGGTCACGTTGCCTTCGGTGATCTTGAGCACCTTGATCAGATAGCTGCGCTCGAAACCGGCACGCGCCTCGGAGAAGGACGGCAAGGCGTTCTCTTCCGCGGCCAGCGCCTGGGAGACCAGCGCTTCCGGAATCATCGAGGAGCTGGTGAGCGCGACACACTGCTCGACCACGTTGACCAGCTGACGCACGTTGCCCGGCCAGGCACTGGAGGCCAGCAGATTGAGCGCTTCCGGCGAGAAGCCCTTCACGAACGGCTTGTGGCGGGCAGCCGCCTGGCTGATCAGGTACTTGGCCAGCAGCGGCACATCCTCGGCACGCTCGCGCAGGGCGGGCAGCTTCAGATTGACCACGTTGAGGCGGTAGTAGAGATCTTCGCGGAAGTCGCCGTCATGCATCGCCTTGTCGAGGTTGCGGTGCGTGGCGGAGATGATGCGCACATCGATGGGCACTGACGTCGTGGAGCCCAGCGGGCGGATCTGACGCTCCTGCAGCGCACGCAGCAGCTTGACCTGCAACGCCAGTGGCATGTCGCCGATCTCATCGAGGAACAGGGTACCGCCATCCGCCGCCTGGAACAGGCCCTGGTGCGCGCTGACTGCACCGGTGAAGGAGCCCTTGGCGTGACCGAACAGCTCGCTTTCCAGCAGTTGCTCCGGCAGCGCGCCACAGTTGATGGCGACGAAGGGACGCGAGGCACGCGGGCTGGCGTTGTGGATGGCCTTGGCCATCAGCTCCTTGCCGGAGCCGGACGGGCCGGTGACCAGCACGCTGACATCGGAAGCCGCGACCATGCGTGCCTGCTCCAGAATCTGCTCCATCTGCGGGGAACGCGTGATGATGCCGGCACGCCAGGCATCGTCACCCTCCTTTACGGGCGGCGCCTGGGCCAGCGCCTCGTCGATGGCCGCGAACAGCTCATCCTTGTCGACGGGCTTGGTCAGGAAGCTGAACACGCCCTGACGAGTGGCACTGACGGCGTCCGGGATCGAGCCATGCGCCGTGAGCAGGATGACCGGCATGCCCGGCTGACGCTTCTGCAGCTCGCCGAACAGCGCCATGCCATCCATCTCGTCCATGCGCAGGTCAGACAGCACCAGGTCAGGACGCGCCGCCTCCAGACGGCTGAGCGCCTCACGGCCGCTACTGGCGGTGGTGACCTTGAAGCCACGGCTTTCGAGACGCATGCCGAGCAGCTTGAGCAGACTTGCATCGTCATCCACGAGCAGAATATGCGCTTGAGCGTATTTCACACTAACTCTCCTTGCGGGCCTGTCGCTCGGAAATCCCTCCGACGTCAGTCCCGCACAGTCTTGCGTCATGCAGCCGGTTGGGCCAATGACAGTTCGTGGCCAGACACGCCCGGCATCGGATTCAGGGCGTGGTCTGACGGCGAGAATTGATGGCTTCCTCGATGGCGGTCAGCGCCTCGAGCTTCTTGCTGAGCTGGGCGTTCTCGGCACTCAGCTTGCGGCGGACGCCTTCGCTCTTGTCGCGATCCGCGATCAGGCCGCGACGCTCCTCCAGCCCGTTGAGCCACTGGCGCAGCAGCGGCTGCAGACGACTTGGCGCGGTGGGCAGGTCCGCCTTGTAGAGGTCAGAGGCCAGCTCCCAATCGGACTCGTCTCCCCAGCTGAGCACGATGGCACGCGCCAGACGACGGTCATGGCGGTTGCCTTCCAGCTGCATCAGGGTGCTGTCGCGCCACTGATCGTTGCCGCGTTGAGCCTGCAGCGCAAAGGCGACCCACTCATCCAGCAGGCAGTTTCCTTCCTTGAAATCGGGCAGATCGCCCGCCCCATGACAGCTGTCCTGAACGCTGGGAGTATCGGCGACGTGTTCGTTGCCCGGCAAGGTGATATTCGACAGGGCGCCACAGGCACTGAGCAAGCTGACCAGCATGCCGGTGGTGATTCCCGTCAACAGTCGTTGACCCTTCATCACTTCTCTTCCTTGCGTGTCTGATGGCACTCTCGGGTGCCATTTCATGTGGTATGGGGTGCACTGTCACCCCCCAGCAGGACCTGCTCACCTTCCTGACCAGAGGAGGGTGAGCGGCTGGGGGTCGGCAAGGTCAGGCGGAAACAGACGTCGGCCTTGGCGTCCTCCACCAGCGCCAGTTGACCAAACTGGGCGCGAGCACTGTCGGCGGCCACCGAAAGACCGATACCGGAGCCCTTGAGCGGCCCCTTGCGCTTCACCGCGCCCTGATAGAAGGGCTGGAACAGGTGATCGCGGTCCTTCGGGGCGATCGGTTCGCCGCTGTTGGCGACCTCGATCACCAGCTGGCGACGCTCCTTGCGCGCCCTCAGCCATAGATCGCCGCCATCTTCCCCATAGGCGATGGCGTTGGAGATCAGGTTGTCGAGAATCCGGCCGGTACGCGGACGATCCGCCTCCCAGCTGAGGCTGGCGGGTGGCAGGTGCACGCGCATGCCCTTCTTCTCCAGTGCCAGGCGGTGCTTTGACAGCACTTCCTTGAAGACTTCGTGCACATCGAAGCGGCTACGTTCGAGCCCCTGATTGTGTTGCAGCAGATTGTAGTCCAGGAGCTGCTCGATCAGCTTCTGCAATTCCTTGCTGGAGTCATCCAGCAGGCCAAGAATTTCCATCTGATGCGGGCTGAGCGGACCGGCGACCTCATCGATCAACAGCCCGGTGCCTTCACGGATGCTGGCCAGCGGTGTCTTGAGCTCATGCGACATGTGACGCAGGAACTGCTGCTTCTGCTCTTCCAGCTCATCCAGACGCGCCGCCAGCCAGTCGAGACGCTCACCCAGCTGGACCAGCTCGGCGGGCCCCTTGATGAGCGGACCCTCTCGGTCGGTGCCGCTGCCGAGACCATTGATGCGCCGCTCCAGCTGACGGATGGGACGAATGATCAGCCAGGTGAAGAACAGCATCAGCAACAGACTGATGGAGACGAGCGCGGCCGTCTGCCACCACAGTTGAGTCTTCACCTGGGAGGCGCGCGCACGAATGCCCTCGATGCGGGCATCGACGAGTTCACGGGTGGAGTTCAGAAGGCCGCTGGCCTGGATGGAGAAGGGACCGAAGTCCTCGAGATGACTGCTGACCTGCGCCACGCTCATCTCGGGCATGCGTTCGAGTTGCGACAGCGAGCCCTTGAGTTCGCTGACGCGCGGGTCTCCCTCGCCCAGCAGGCGCGCCTGCTCGTCCAGCAGCTCGCGGAAGGCACTGGCCTTGTCAGCGTAGATCTTCATCAGATCCGGATTTTCCAGCACCGCGTACTGGCGTGCGCTGCGCTCCATCTCGACGGCGAGATTGGTCAGGGTGCGGGCTCGGCGAGTCTGGTCAACCGCCTGGCGAGCGCTGACATCGGCCAGCTCCGAGAGCTCGGAGAGTGCCTGACCCGCCTGGAACATCAGCACTGCAATCGGCAGCATCACCACCATGAATGCCATCAATACCAATTGAAGCAGAGAGCGGGGGCGCCAGTGCCGTGTCACCTTGGAGGCCATTGAAAGAACTCTATGCAGGAAAGGGGTGGTCATCATCGAATCACGTCTTCCAAGGATACCAGAGTTCGCCAGCGCCCATCGCGGTTGCCAGTTCGTTAATCAATATGATTCTGATTTAATTCATCCCCGCTCGACGACAGAAACCGCGCCCGGGCAGGTGTCGTGGATGATTCACTTGACCCATCCTCGTGAAACGCACAAAAAGAGGGCCGGCAAGAGCCGGCCCAAGTACGCAGGGAACTGAAGGGTCAGTCATCACGACGAATGCCTGTTACCTGGAGAGCAGACCTCCATCGTGATTGCTGGGCCTGACAGGTGGTCTGCCTGTCGCTGGCCCGGGAGTCGCCAGTGCCACCTGGTGGTCGTTCCAGGTCAGTTGACACTCGCCTCGGACAGGGTCCGAGCTCCCTATCGGATACATCACAGGGGGGCGATGCATCGCAATGCTTGCGGCGCTCGCCGGGCACTTCCCGGCGCTCACCTGAATTCTGGGGATGGCGGTGACGGATCAAGCATCACCGCATCCAGTATCGGGCATCCATGCCCGGGCATCCTTGCCCTAAAGATACTTTCCATGCCCTCTGGGGGCCGTACCTGTCTCATCGCAACCTGAAGTCACACATCGCGTGGAGCAGACGCTTGGCCTGTCAGCGATCACGGAGCGCACAGGGTAGTGAGTACCGTCATCGCTGGAAGGCCGGAGAAAATGTCCATTTTCATGGGCACTCCCTCGTGCTCAACATGACTATTGCCAACGCCGTGCCAATAACCGCAAAACACATTCAAAAACAATGACTTGTAAAGATACAATAACCGGCATCGGCGTGGATTCCCACGCACGAGGCGTGAAACGATGAAATACATGTCCTTTTCGTCGCAAAATGCCAACAGTTATCGTTGGTATCCGATTTTCTCCTTACATATCAATCAATTGAAACGTCTCCTTTGCAAGACATCGCGCCACTCACTGATCCAGAAGTGCGACATCGATCCAGAAGCGCGGCATTGATCCAGAAGCGCGGCATCGATCAAGAATTGCGACATCGAGCCAGAAGCGCGGCATCTTGCCGGAATTTCCCGCCCATCATGCACAAGACCCCCGTCAGTCACCTGAAGCGTTCAGGCGGCTGACGGGGGTCGAGAGTCTTGAGGGTGACGGCAAGCGCCTTGAGCGCCACGTGCTTGGGTCGTGACTAGAGCGCCTTGATCAGCACCTTGGAATTGCGCGCGGAGTTGTAGATCTCTCGTCGCATCGGCGGGAGGTCATCCAGGCCGGCCGACACGAAGCCGTGCTCGATGAACCAGTGCAGGGTATGCGTGGTCAGCGCGAACAGATGCGTGAGGCCACCACGCCGTGCACGCACCTCGATCTCGGCCAGCAGCTGCTCACCCCGCTGGCCACGACGGTAGTCATCATGCACGGCCACGCAGGCCAGCTCACCCATGGCAGCGTCACGACTGACATGCAGGGCTGCACAGCCGATGATCATGCCGTCACGCTCGAGCACGACATAGTCGTCGATCTCGTGCTCGAGGCGTTCACGCGAGCGAGCGACGAGGATACCGCGCTGTTCCAGCGGCCCCAGCAATGCCAGCAATCCTCCGACATCCTCCAGGCGAGCTTTGCGCAGCTGTTCGTAGCCCTGGCGGGTGATCATGGTGCCGATCCCGTCGCGGGTGAACAGCTCGCCCAGCAGCGCATCGCGATCCCGCCAGCTGAGCAGGTGAGTGCGACCGACGCCGCGCCGCGCCGCACCGCAGGCCGCGGCCAGATGACGAGACAGTTCGCTGTCATCCTCACGTGGCGGCGCCAGGGCGGCGGCCTGCTCAGGGTTGAGCTGACGCAACAGTACGCCATGCTCATCGAACAGCCCCTCCCCTTCTCCCAGCAGGATCAGCTTGTCGGCGGCCAGCGCCACGGCCGCGTGCTCGGCCACCTCGGCCGCATCGAGGTCGAAGACTTCGCCGGTGCTGGAGAAGCCCAGCGGCGGCAGCACCACGATGGCCTGCTGGGAAAGCAGCCCCTGGATGGCCTCGCTGCGCACCCGACGCACCTCGCCACCGTGCAGGAAGTCGACGCCCTCTCGCACGCCCAGCGGCTTGGCCATCACCAGATTGCCCGACACGGCGGAGAGCTCGACACCATGCAGCGGGGTATTGGGCAGCCCCAGCGACAGGCTGGCCTCCAGGCGCAGGCGCAACGTGGCGACCTGCTGCTCCAGATGCGCGAGGATGTCACGGGTGACGACCCAACGTCCCTGATGACGCTCGGCCTCGATTCCCACTCCCTCCAGTGCTTCCCTGACCTGCGGACGCACGCCGAACACCACCACCAGTCGCACGCCGAGGGTGTGCAGCAACGCCAGATCCTGAATCAACTGCGTTCGTCGTGAGGAAGACAGCGCTTCGCCTTCGATCAGAATGACGAAGGTGCGCCCACGGTGGGCGTTGATGTAGGGAGAGGAGTTGCGAAACCAGTCCGCGAAGGGAAAACGCGTGTTCAAGAGCCAGCTCCGTGCAGGAGGGAGGAAAATGACATGTCAGGCATGCCCATGAATCATCATATCAGCGCCGCAGCCTGCACGGCGAGCGACGCCCCTGACATCCATGCGGCCTAAACGAGAAAGGCGACCCGAAGGTCGCCTCTCTTGTTTTTCAAAAACGTTTTTTCAAAAACGTTTTTCAAGTGCGTCTTGCCGATACATCTTGCCGATGCGTCTTGCCAATGCATCTTGCGTGTTTCTCTCATGCAGCGCCCTGTCCGCACACCCCGTCGCAAGCCCGGGCGCTGAGGCAGATGTCGGCTTAGCCGAACATGCCCTTGAACATGAAGAAGAACAGGATCGACAGGATCGCGCCGGCCGGCAGAGTGATCAGCCAGGACATCACGATGGTACCGATCACGCGCAGGTTGAGCGCTGCCATGCCGCGTGCCAGACCTACCCCCAGCACCGCACCGACGAGGGTGTGGGTGGTGGAGATCGGCAGGCCGGTGCCGGAGGCCAGCACCACGGTGGAGGCCGCCGCCAGGGTGGCCGCGAAGCCACGAGACGGGGTCAGCTCGGTGATGCCGGTACCGACGGTGGCGATGACGCGGCGACCATAGGTGACCAGGCCGACGACGATACCGCCGCCACCCAGCACCAGCACCCACCAGGGCATGCTGGCCTTGGCGCCGATCTGACCGGCGGAATCGACGACACTGATGATGGCTGCCAGCGGACCGACCGCGTTGGCCACGTCGTTGGAGCCGTGGGCGAAGGCCATGGCACAGGCGGTGAACATCATCAGCAGGCCGAAGACCTTCTCGACGCCGCTGAAGTCGAAATCATCCCCGGTGGCGCGATTCTTCTCCTTGAGGCGAGAACGCGCGACCTTGCGCTCCATCAGCACGCCGATCCCCATCACGATGGCACCGATGACGACGGCCAGCAGCAGACTGGACTCGAAGCTCAGGTGCAGCCCGACATGCTTGAGGCCCTTGACCATGGTCACCATCGAGATGATGAAGCCGACCAGGAACATGTACATCGGGACATAGCGCTTGGCGGCCGCGAACGGGTCTTCATTGTCGAAGATCAGCGTCTGCACGGACTTGAACAGCACGAAGGCGATGGAGCCCGCCAGCAGCGGCGAGACCAGCCAGGAGGCCGCGATCTGACCGACCTTGGGCCACTCGACCGCATCCACGCCGAGACCCGCCGCCGCGAAGCCGACGATGGCACCGACGATGGAGTGGGTCGTGGAGACCGGCCAGCCCTTCATGGACGCGATCAGCAGCCAGATACCGGCGGCCAGCAGTGATGCCAGCATGCCGTAGACCAGGAACTGCGGATTCTGGATCAGCAGTGACGGGTCGATGATGCCCTTGCGGATGGTATCGGTGACTTCACCACCAGCCAGCCAGGCACCGAGGAATTCGAAGATCACGGCGATGACGATCGCCTGCTTGATGGTAATGGCCTTGGAACCAACCGAGGTACCCATGGCATTGGCGACATCGTTCGCGCCTACACCCCACGCCATGAAGAAACCGAATACGCAGGCAAGGATGACGAGCACATCGCCGTATTGAGCAATGATGGACATTAGGGAACTCTTGAGCAGATGGCAGGACGTCCTGACAGCGCTTAGCGCGCCATCAGGATCTGCAGTCGGGTACCGACCTTTTCAGCTTGATCGGCGACATCGCCGACCCAGTCGATAATCTTGTAGAGGAAGATCACGTCGACCGGTGGCAGAGCGGCTTCCAGCGAGAACAGGGTCTGGCGGATCGCGATCTGCTGTTCGTCGGACTGCTTCTCGAGCTCATGCAGCTCATTGATCAGCTTGTCGACCAGCTCGCTCATGTTGCGCCCGAAGCCGGACTCGACAAGATCTTCCAGCTCGCCCAGCGCACGGCGCGCCTGGCAGACCGATTCGACCGCAGTCTTCAGATACTCACGCATGGCGGGCACCAGCGCGGTGGGTATCTGCATGTGGCGACCCAGCATGATGCCGGCGATATCCTTGGTGACGTTCGCGATGGAATCCTGGACATGGATCAGCTCGAGAAGGTCGGAACGGGATACCGGCAGGAACAGCGAATTGGGCAGATTGAGACGCAGCTGCGTCTTCAGTTCGTCCGCTTCACGCTCCAGCTTGCTGATGGTCTGACGAATGCTGGCCGCCTGATCCCAATCACCCTGTTCGCAGGCGTCGAAGAAGGTCAGCAAGTGCTGGGCACAGTCGTCTGTCTTGATGATGTGGGTGTGCAGCGCCTTGAAAGGCGAGCGCCCGAACATCGAAGAGAAAGGGTTGGTCGTTACCATAGTGGCCGTCGGCGTTAAGGATTGACGCGCGGAGTGTAGCAAAGCCTTTGTGACGATCACATAACTTTCATCGTAACGACACGATACCGCCATGCTGTTGTACTTCACGCAACATCAGCGGCAGTCGGGGGGAACTCGAAGGATTCCAGAGGAGAGATTGTCATGTAGCGACAGGACGCGGGGTCGCTGACTGATTACATTGTTCATAATATAACCAAGGAGTTGGCGGCAGGCAATTCATGTCACACAAATGTCACGATACTGTCATATCACTGTGATTCTGCTGACGGATCACCTGCCGTGGGAAGGCTGGCGACACGCTCTGCGCTTGCCTTGGCAAGGGACAGGCGCGAGCATGAAGCCGCCGGGGGCTGCCTGTCCCGGGATCTCGGACAGGCAGCCAGCGTCCTCGTATCGCTGTCGTCATCCATGCCCGGCCATCTTCATTCTTCATCTTCTCGTACAGGGAGTGCCGTCGTCATGGCGCAGGAAATCGAACTCAAGCTGGCGCTGACCCACAGCGGCCTCGGACGCACGGCGATTCTGGAACGTCTTGCGGATATCGCGGAACTGGCTGGCACCACGCCCCGTCGTCGCTGGCTGGCCAATACCTATTTCGACACGCCTGAGCATGCGCTGGAACGCGCCAAGATGGCATTGCGCCTGCGCCGCAGTGGAGAGGATGCCGACAGTCCGGGCCCCTTGCGCCAGACCCTCAAGACCAGTGGCGAAAGCCATGGCGGCCTGCATTCGCGGGGCGAGTGGGAATGGGCGCTGCCCGACGGCCAGACAGGCCTCGATCTCGATGGCCTGCGCGGCCTTCCCCCTCTGCAGGCGCTTGAGGAAGGTCCGCGTGAGCACCTGCTCGGCGCCCTCGCCCCTACCTTCAGCACGGATTTCGAACGTCATGCCTGGCAGCTGGAGCTGACGGTGACGCAGGATGGCCAGACAGCGGGTGTCGGCGTCGAGATGGCGCTGGATCTCGGCCACGTGAAGGCAGCAGGTCGGGAAACGCACATCCGCGAGATCGAACTGGAACTCACTGGCGGTGACGACCTGAGCGCCGAGCAGCGCGAAGGGGTGCTGTGGGCGCTGGCGGAATCCCTGGCCAGCCGACTGGCCCTGCGCCCGGCAGATGCCAGCAAGGCACGCCGCGGTGCCGCACTCAGAGATGGCGAATGGCACGAGAAGACGCTGGATACCACCGACACGAATGCCCTGCTCGCCGCGGCCATCGATGCCCTGGATGCACATGCCGACCGCCAGCAGCAAGATGACATGCGCTGGCACGATCACGCCCTGGCCGCCTTCTCGGCCCTGGCCTCGCGCCTGGCCGCCAGTCAGCATCCCGGTCATGTCCATGCGGTGGCGCTGACGGAGGCGCTGAGCGAATCCCGTGAGCAGGGCACGTCAGACAGATGGATGACAGCGGCCTTCGGTCAGCACAGCCTGTCGCTGCTGGCGGCATTGCGCAGCCGAGGCCAGTGAGGCAGCTCATTAAAAGCTCGTTGAGAAAGCTCATTGAGAGACCCCGGTGAAATCGCTCGCTGAGCGCCAGGCCATCGCGCCCTCACCTGCCCTGCCCCCACCATCGCGTCGCAGCCCGCCCCGGCGCTGCGACGCCAGTCAAGGAAGCCCGCATGCCTGAACGCCAAGGGCCGGCCAACGAATACGGCAGTACGTCACAATCCGCCACCGCCCCCCCTCGCTCCAGCGATTTCGAGCCGGCCAGCGGCAGGCTGCGCGCCCGGCTGTTCCACTGGATCTTCGAGTCCGACACCAAGGCGGCCAAGGCCTTCGATATCGCGCTGGTCGCGATGATTCTCGCCAGCGTCGCCGTGGTGATGCTCGATAGCGTGCCATCGCTGAATGCCCGCCATGGGGAGCTGTTCCGCATCCTGGAATGGACCTTCACCCTGCTGTTCACGCTGGAATACGCAGTACGCCTCTATTGCCTCAAACACCCCGGCACCTGGGCGAAGGGCTTCTACGGCGTGCTCGACCTGCTGTCGATCGCCCCGACCTGGCTCTCGCTGCTGATTCCGGGGGCGCAGGCACTGCTGGTGGTGCGCGTGCTGCGCGTGCTGCGGTTGTTCCGCGTGCTGCGCCTGATGGCCTTCGTCGGCGAAGGTCGCATGCTGGTCGAGGCTCTCGCGCGCAGTCGTCGCAAGATCCTGCTGTTCTTCATCACCGTACTCAGCATCATCACGGTGTTCGGCGCCCTGATCTATCTGATCGAACCCCCGGAAGCCGGCTTCACCTCCATCCCCAAGGCGCTCTACTGGGCGGTGGTGACGCTGACCACGGTGGGCTACGGCGATATCGCCCCCATCACGCCCTTGGGCCAGTTCATCTCGGCGATGATGATGATACTGGGCTATTCGATTCTCGCTGTGCCCACCGGCGTGTTCTCGGCCGAGGTGCTCAACGGCCTGCGCATGCAGCAGACCAGCGATGAAGCCTGCCCCGGCTGTGGCCGTGAGGGCCATGATCGCAATGCCAAGTACTGCAAGTTCTGCGGTACCTGGCTGGATGAAGACACGCGTGACCCACGCGAGCCAGAGCCTGAGACTGAGACAGACCCAGAACCCGAACCTGGACCTGAGCCCGATGCCGAGCCGCCAGCGAAGGAGGAAACCGCCTCCCCAGGCGACGACTCCCCCGACCGCGATCGCAGTTGACGAGGCCGAGTGTCACTCGGCACACGACAACGCCTCGGAAATGACAACGCCCCCGAGACCGCAAGGTCCGGGGGCGTTGTCATTCAGCCGGAAGCCGGCAAGGGCTAGCGGTCAGAGAAGGGCTTGTCCCAGGCGGTCAGCGTGGCCTCGCTCCAGCTGCCGTAGGAGGCATTCGGCAACATGATCCAATCCTTGCCGAAATGCTGCGCCTGCTCCGCGACGAGCGCTTTCTGCTGCTCGGGCGTCTTGTCGGAGAAGTCATCCGCGAAATCATGCAGGCTGTCGCCCAGCTGCATCACGATGTCGTGATCCTTCGCGATCGCCTGGCGACGCACCGACTTGCTCGGCCCCAGCAGGCGCACATGGGCATCATCGACACCGGGCAGACCCAGGGCTTTCAGCGTGGCGACCGTGGCGTCCTTGTTCTCCTCGTAGCGATCCGACACGTAGTAGATCGCCACGCCACGCGATGCGGCAAGTTCGAGGAACTCCCTGGCACCCGGAATCAGGGTCGGCTTGCCCTCTCGCTCCCACGCCTTCCAGGTGTCCCAGCCCGTGAAGTCATGACAGGCCTTCAGATCACGCACCAGCAGCGCGGAGTTGTCGATCACGGTTTCATCAAGGTCGGTCATGATCGCGGCAGGTTTCTCGTCATCACGAGATGCCAGCAGTGTCTCCAGCTGACGTGTCGCCAGCGCATAGCTCTGACGCTGCAGGGCCGCGACTTCCGCCGATTGCTGCTGATAGCGCAGTGCCATGGCATATGCTGCCGGCGGACACTGCTCTGCCTCGGGTGTCTCGGCCGCCTGACTGACGGGAGCGACACCCAGGCCCATGATTCCTGCCAGTGTCGCGACCCTGGTGGCTCTCGCCAGCAACGAGACACGCGCTTGAGATGAAGACGTGATCGGCATCGATGATCCTCTGTGCATGATAGGTATGTCGTTGAATTATCAAGACAGCCGAATATTAACACTCAGCGTTATTGAATTCCTGTTCAACGACCTCGCCTGCCATGTCACCATCCGCTTCTCGTCATCATGAGCAACGCGTCATGAGCATCTCGCCACGCGCGTCATGCGGCATGCCTCACTCGACGAAGTTCGAGATGTCGCCTCGTCCCTCACGCACGATGACGGGCGGCAAGTCGCGCAGGTCCACCACGCTGGTGGCCTCCAGGCGGCAGGCCCCACCATCGATGATCAGATCCAGCGCATGCCCGAAGCGCTGACGGATCTCTTCCGGGTCCGTCATCGGCAGCTCCTCGCCCGGCGGAATCAGCGTCACGCTCATCAGCGGTTCGTGATGTGCCTCCAGCAGGGCATGCGTGATGGCATGGTCCGGTACGCGCACGCCGATGGAGCGACGCTTGGGATGCAACAGCAGGCGTGGCACTTCGGTGGTCGCGTGGAGGATGAAGGTGAAGGCTCCGGGCGTGTGGCTCTTGAGCAGTCGGAAGACGGCATTGTCCACCTTGGCGTAGGTACCGATTTCCGACAGATCCGAGCACATCAGGGTGAAGTTGTGCTTGTCATCGAGTTCACGCAGACGCTTGATGCGCTCGATGGCTTTCTTCTCGCCCAGGTGGCAACCCAGTGCATAGCCGGAATCGGTCGGGTAGGCGATCACGCCCCCCTGCCGAATGATGGCAACCGCTTGATCGATAAGACGTTTCTGCGGGTTTTCAGGGTGTATCTGGAAAAACTGTCCCATGCGGCGCTCCTTGCGTCAGCACAGTGCGCCGGACACTGGCGCACTGATCTCGGCGAACTCTCGACAAATTCTCGGCGAACTCTCGGCAAATTCTCGGCGAACTCTCGACAAGACCGGCCTGACACGACGCGACACGCCAGTCAGGCCGGCTCTGCCATCTCTATCACATGGTGGCGGTGGCGGCCGCAAAAAAGGGTGCAAGGCGCGGATGACACCAGACGGGCGGCACCCTGGTGCGCGGTGGCGGACTCATGCTGCCGGGTGCCAGCGGCCCCCCCGGGAAGTGGAAATCACTGCCGACGGAAGCATAGAGGCCCAGTTCATCCAGCTGACGCGCCAGGTCACGCGCACGGTCGATGTTCTGGAAGCCGCTGACCAGCTCGGCGGCCTCACCGCCGGCAGAGATGAAGTCCCGCAGCAGCTCACCGCGCTTGGTGCGGGTCAGCTTGTAGCGCATCGGGTGCGCCATCACCGCGACACCGCCATCGGCACGTATCCATCCCACCGCCTCTTCCATCTCGGGCCAGTGTGCCTTGACGTCGCCCTTCTGGCCGGAGCCCAGGTGACGCTTGAAGGCATCCTGAAGATCACGGGCCAGTCCTGCCTCCACCAGCGCGCGCGCGAAGTCCGGCCGCGACAGGGGGCGGTCTCCCGACCCGCTGAGCGTGGCCTGCTCACGGGCACGCTGCATGGCATCACTCAGTCCCAGCCTCTCCATGCGCGCGGCGATCTCGTGACTGCGCCGCTCACGTGCATCATGTTGCTGCCTGAGGCCGGCGCTCAACGCGTCTCCGGCGCCCTCGGGCATCAGCGCCACCAGGTGGATGGTCTGATTGCGCCAGCGCACGGACAGCTCGCAGCCCGGCAGCAGGGTGACGCCATGGGCAATCGCCGCCTGCTGAGCCTCGAAGATGCCTTCCATGCTGTCGTGATCGGTCAGTGACATGCGCGAGACGCCGCGCCGCGCGACCAGCGCGACCAGCTCTGCCGGTGCCATGCCGCCATCGGAGGCGGTCGAGTGCATGTGCAGGTCGATGTCCGGCACCTCGATGTCCGTCTCGAAACGCTGGGGCAGCGCGCGGGGGACCGGACGGGCAGGCGGTGGCGATGATGGCTGGTGAGCGGGCGACTCGGATGTCGGCGGATGGTCGGACAGGACGTCGGACACGGGAAAACCTCTCGGGATGAACGTCCAGAGCCTAGAGTTGCCGATCATGCTGGCAAGCCCTCGGCAAGGACGTCAGGGGCAGTGTTGACTGCCGTATATGTCTGGAAGCCACATGGGCTTTGTCAGCAGGCAGCAATGGCGGCAGAATGAACGCATGCAGGCAAGGGTGCGCCGCTGGTTGCCAAAGGATACCACTCGCACAAGCCCTTGCCTTCCCGACGGCACCGCCGTCGTGTCCAGGAGTGTGTGTTTCTCATGAAGATGTTGCTCGACTTTCTGCCGATCGTGATCTTCTTCGCCGTCTACAAGACGACTGGCGACATGATCATGGCCACGGCCGTACTGATCCCTGCCACCCTCGCCCAGGTGCTCTACATCTACTGGCGTCACAAGCGTGTCGAGAAGATGCAGCTGGTCACGCTGGCGCTGGTCGTCGTGCTGGGTGGCGCGACCGTGCTGTTCGGCAACAGCGCCTTCATCCAGTGGAAGCCGACCGTGGTCAACTGGCTGTTTGCCGTCGCCTTCCTGCTCTCGCCGCTGTTCGGCGGCAAGCCGCTGGTGGAGCGCATGATGGAGAAGGCGATCCAGCTGCCGCGTGCCATCTGGCACCGCCTCAACCTGGCGTGGGTGGTATTCTTCCTCGCCATGGGCGGCCTCAACATCTATGTCTTCAGCCACTATTCGGAAGACATCTGGGTCGATTTCAAGCTGTTCGGCATGCTTGGCCTGACACTGCTGTTCGTCATCGTTCAGGGCGTCTATCTGTCCCGTCACATGGTGCAGGCCCCTCAGGAAGAGTCTTCCTCTTCCACCTCTTCACATAAGGATGATTCGTGATGCTGTATTCCATTGTCTGTCAGGATGTCGAAGGTAGTCTCGAAGCGCGCATGGCAGCGCGACCACCACATCTGGCACGTCTTGAGGCCCTGAATGCCGCAGGCCGTCTGGTCATCGCCGGCCCCAACCCGGCCATCGACAGCGAAGCACCGGGAGACGCCGGCTTCAGCGGCAGCGTCATCATCGCCGAGTTCGATTCCCTCGAAGAGGCCCAGAAGTGGGCCGATGCCGATCCCTTCGTCATCGCCGGTGTCTATGCAAGCGCCGAAGTGAAGCCGTTCAAGCAGACACTGCCCTAGTCCTGACTGCCGCTCGGCCGCTGACCGGCGGCTTCGCCCCCTGACGACGGACAGCCTGGCTGTCCGTCGTCTGCGTTGGAGACGTTGCCCGGCCACTGCCCTGATGCCCTGCTCTCCCGCTCGACCTCCTGCCAGGAATGCCCGTGAACGATCGTCCCTCCTCCCCCCGCCAGCCCGCTTCCGCCACGCCTGAGCCGTCCGCATCGTCAGTGTCCGACGCGGCGCCGAAGGGCAGGCCGAACGCCATGACACGCAAGCCTGCGACGACGCCACCGAGCGCGATCGACCCCGTCACGGCCCCCGGCGTGGTGCCGGAGGTCCCGCTGGCACCGCTGGCCGCGCTGGAAGAGGCACGCCTTGAATGGGATGACGCGGCCCCACAGGCCATGGATTACGGGGATGTGTACTTCTCGATCCACGATGGCCGCGCCGAGACCGTGCACGTCTTCCTCGACAGCAATCGTCTGAGCGAGCGCTTCCGTGACTGGCGGGAAGCGCGCCCCTTCGTGATCGGCGAGACCGGCTTCGGCACCGGCCTCAATATCCTGTGCGCCGCCCAGCGCTTTCTGGCCACGGCACCCGCCGAGGCACGCCTGCATGTCGTCTCGGTGGAAAAGCATCCGATGCGTGCCGCGGATCTCGAACGCGCGCTGTCCGCCTGGCCGGATCTCGCCTCACTGGCGAAACCGCTGGTGGCGCAATGGCCGGCTGCGGTACTCGGCGTGCATCGTCTGTGGCTGGATGAGCGCATCACGCTGGATCTGCACTTCGGCGATGCTGTCGAGCGCCTGTCACGCCTCGAAGGAGGCGTGGATGCCTGGTTCCTCGATGGCTTCTCGCCGTCGAAGAATCCGGAAATGTGGTCACCGGCGCTGTTCGCGGCCATGGCCGGCATCTCGCATCCCGAGGCGACCTTCGCCACCTTCACCGCCGCGGGCTTCGTGCGACGCGGCCTGCGGGCGGCAGGCTTCGCCTGGCGCAAGGTGCCCGGCCATGGCATGAAGCGCGAGATGATCTGCGGCGAGCTGGACGCTGCCACCTCGGCGGCGCGCGCCGAGCTGATGGG
Organism: Cobetia sp. MMG027; assembly: GCF_027947415.1. Classification (NCBI taxonomy): domain Bacteria; kingdom Pseudomonadati; phylum Pseudomonadota; class Gammaproteobacteria; order Oceanospirillales; family Halomonadaceae; genus Cobetia; species Cobetia sp. MMG027. The sequence goes on along the minus strand of NZ_JAQJIO010000003.1, from coordinate 180,527 downwards.
GCTTGCCGAAAGGCAGGAACAGCATGACCGGCCCCGTCCCCCGCTGACATCGCCCGCACAGCGCGGGGTGCTTCATCCGCTGCGCCGGGAACAGCCCTGGACGCAGCCGCCCCAGCCGGCGCCCATCTCCCGCGAGACACACGTCGCGGTACTTGGCGCTGGCATCGCCGGCACCAGCTGCGCCGAGGCGCTGGCGCGGCGTGGCGTGAAGGTCACGCTGATCGACGCCGAAGCCCCCGGTGCGCGGGCCTCCGGCAATACCCAGGGGGCGCTCTACGTGAAGCTGGCCGCCGAGACCAACCCTGCCAGCCGCTTCCAGCTGGCCGCGTTGCAATACAGCCGGCGCTGGCTGGCAAGCCTCGACCCCGAGCAGACCCTGTGGTCCGCCAGCGGCGTGCTGCAGCTGGCCACCAGCGAGCGTGAGCGCAAGCGCCAACAGCGCTTCGCGGACAATCACCCGCTGCCCGAGGCGCTGCTCAGGCCGGTCACTGCCGGCCAGGCCAGCCAGATCGCCGGCAGCGAGATCACCTTCGATGGCCTCCTCTATCCCGTCGCGGGCTGGGTGCGTCCGAAGGCGCTGTGCCAGCACCTCGCCGCCACACCGGGCGTCAACTTTCGACAGGCGCGCATCGAGGCCATTCAGTCGCTGGGGGCCGAGGAAGGCAGAGAGGAAGGCGGAAAGACAGGCAACGGCGCGCCACGCTGGCAGCTGCAAGCCAGCGACGGCAGCTGTCTGGAAGTGGATCAGCTGATCGTCGCGCTGGGGGAGCAGACACACCTGCCCGAGCCGCTCGCGCATCTGCCGCTGCAGCCGATTCGTGGTCAGGTCAGCGAGATCACGGTGCCGCCCGAACAGGCAGCAGGGCTGCCCATGCTCGACAGCGTGGTGTGTGCCGGTGGCTATGTCTCGCCCTGTCAACGTCACGCCGACGGCAGCGTGACGCTCAGCTTCGGCGCGACCTTCGCCCCGCGCGATGAGGATGACTCGGTACGTGAGGCGGATCACATCGCCAATGTCGCCGAGCTGCGCAGTGCGCTGCCCGCCTTCGTCGCTGCCTGGGAGCGGGCGCGTGGCGTCAGGCTGGAAGACGATGCCTGGCAGGGGCGTGTCGCCTGGCGCGCCGCCAGCCCCGACAAGAGCCCGCTGGCCGGCCCGGCACCGGACGCCGCGCAATGGCGTGAGGATTACGCCGCCATGGCCTTCGATGCGAAAAAGCGCGTGCCATCACTGAGCGGCGCCCATCTACCGGGATTGTGGCTCTCCACCGCGCATGGCTCACGCGGCTTCACCACCGCACCGCTGTGTGCGGAGCTGATCGCCTCACAGCTGTGCGGCGAGCCGCTGCCGCTGGAGCGCGAACTGGCCGAGCACCTGCACCCGGGACGCCGCCTGATTCGCGACATCGTGCAGCGGCGCTGAGGCATTGGCAGACATGGGTGGACACTGGCAGACGTGGGTGGGCACTGGCAGAGACACAGGGCTCGCCCTCCGATGACGTCCTTCAGGGGAGCCGGCACTGCCTGGCAAGCGCCTGACGATCGATGACCTGATAGGTGAAGGAGGGGCGGCCTATCTGGCCGTAGTGGAAGGCCTCGCTGAGCATGCCGCAGGCCGCCAGATGGCGCAGGTACTTGCGGATGGTCACGCGCGACATGCCCGTGGCGCTCAGCAATGCCTCGCTGGTGAAACTGTCTTCAGCGCGTGGCAGCGCCTGGATGGCACCGGCGACCAGCGCCAGGGACGCTGCCGTCACGCCCTTGGGCAGGCGGCCATCAGACACCGTCCCCACCGCGCCACTGACCGCCATATGCGAGCCGAACAGCTGGTCCAGCTGCTGCTGACTGACCTCCCCCTCGAGACTCTCCAGCTGCTGGCGACCACGCCATGCCAGTGCCAGCGCCTGCTGGAAGCGGGCGAAGCTGAAGGGTTTGACCAGGTAATCGCATACCCCGAGCGCATGCGCGCTGCGCACCGTATCCGCCTCACTGGCGGCGGTGATCAGGATCACCTGGATGTCAGGGGCGGCATGGCGTCTCAACCAGCGCAATACCTCCAGACCGCTGCGGCTGCGCAGATAGACATCCAGCAGCACCAGGTCCACCGCCTCCTGCGCCAGCACCTCCAGCGCCGCGGCGACATCCTCGCACTGGGCGACCAGGCGCATGCCATCGATACGATTGAGGTATTCGACATTGAGACGCATGACCATGGGGTCGTCTTCGACTATCAGCACACGCATGCGCTCAGGCTCCTTGATCATGCGGGGTCTTGGACGGCAGCCGTCCAACGACGTGAAATGCGCTCAGGGCGCCGCAGTGGGCGACCGCTGGCAGGGCAAGGTCAGCTCGACCAGGGTGCCGCCGCCCGGGGGCGAGTAGAAGTGCCAGTCTCCCGCGCGCGCGGTCACGATCTCCTGTACCAGCGACAGCCCCAGCCCGCGACCTTCACCACGACTGCTTACCCCCGCCGCGCGCGCCGTCTCCATGAGCTCCGCCGGCATGCCGGGGCCGTTGTCTGCCACGCTGATCGACAACTGGGCCTCTGACGCCTCACCCACGGATTCCAGCATCAGGCTCAGAGTGACGGCCGGGGCGTGTGTGGCATCGTCCATTTCCTCCAGCGCTTCGAAGGCATTGTCGAGCAGATTGCCGATCACGCTGACCAGATCATGGCTCAAGCTGCGCTCCAGCACCGGCAGCACGGCCTGAGACAACTCGGACTGAGACAGCGCTGCGCCGGGCATCTCCCGGTGCTCGGGCCGTGCATGATGCCATTCGACGTCCAGCTCGACATTGAGCGCGATGCCCCGCTCGCGAGCCTCACTGTGCTTGCCGATCAGCAATCCTGCCAGCAGAGGGTCCGCGATGCGCTCGGCGGCCGCGGCATCCGCTGGCAGCTCCCGCTCCACCAGCAATGCCAGGTAATCTCGCAGGCCGTCGAGGTCCTGCATCTGCGTCAGCCCTGACAACACATGCAACCGATTGCGAAACTCATGGCGCGCGGCGCGCAGTGACTCTGCCTGTCGGCGGACGCCGGTCAGCTCCTCGGCAAGGCGCTGCATGCGGTCATGCTCACGCAATACCAGCACGCCGCCCATGAGATGCTCGCCATCATGCACCCGCTGGCAACGCACCCACAATCGTCGCCCGTCATGGGTGACCTGACGCAGACAAGCCGCGTCCTGCTCCGCCACCGGCGAGTGCGCGGCTAGACACTCGTGCATGCCGGTATCGGGCAACCACGCCTCAAGGCATTCTCCCGGTTCGGGAGCCGTCCCCAGCAGCTCGCGCGCCGCGGCATTCACCAGGGTGACATGCCCCTCGGGGTCGACCACGATGATGCCCTCTTCCAGGCTGGCCAGCACCGCCTGATGCTCTTCCACCAGACGCGCGATGGCCGCCGGCTCCAGCCCCTTGAGCTGTCTGCGCAGATAGCGTGCCAGTCCCAGCGCCCCCAGCGTGCCGAACAGCATCAGGATGCCCAACCCGATCAGCAGCTGACGCTTCTCATCGGCCAGCCGCCGTCCCAGCGAATCCAGCGTGATGCCGATGGCAACGGCGCCGATGACGGAACGCGCTTCGCCATCGGATGCAGAGGCCATCACCGGGGCAAAGCTGCGCAGGCTTTCGCCGAGCGTACCGCGGGACTCGGAGAGATAGGCTGCGCCTCCGAGCGCACGTTGCTCGTCTCCCCCCTGAAACGGCTGGCCGATCCGCGCGGGCTCCGGGTGACTGAGTCGCACGCCGTCCGGACGCATCACCACGATGAAGTCGACGGCATTCTCGCGGCGCAGCCGCTCGATGCGTGCCGCCAGGCGGCTATTCGCGGCGGGAGGCGCTGCCTGCGAGGCGTTGGCTTCGCTCAAGGTGGCGCGCACCTCAGGCAGCCGCGCGATGCGTTGCGCGAGGGCGGCGATGCGCTGTCCCTGTATCTCATGCTGGGTCCGCTCCAGCTGCGCACTGAAGAGCCAGGCCGCGACCAGCAGACTGACGATCACCATGCCGGCAGCCAGCAGCGAGGTCAGCGCACTCAGTCCGGGTTGAGAAGAATGCAACACGCCAGACAGTCCACGTGCCCCCTTGGTGGCATGGCCAATTCGCCCAGCACGTGAGCGAGCCGCGCCATGCGGTTTCATAAGTTTCAAAAGGCTTTCTTTAATTCGCAAAACTTGGCCCTCGAAAGCCACATCGTAAGCTCCCTGTGACGCGCATCCACTGCGCGGACATGATGTCCCACCTTGTCCCAACCGATCCCGCGATGCCACGCCAGCGCATCCGGACATGACAACAGGTCCTGCAACGACAGAGTGCAGGACAAGGAGCCTGCATGACACATTCCTCGCAGACCGCCACGGCCACGCCTGCCGACGAGTCGCCTTACCTGAAGACACGCATCTTCGGCATGTCCCTGCCGATCTTCGCCCTGTCGTTTCTGGCCCTGATCGCCGCCATCGCCACCGATACCCTGCCGGCCGGCATGATCGGCGCCCTGATGGTCATGATGGTCCTCGGTGAGCTGCTGGGCTTTCTGGGTGATCGCCTGCCGATCATCAACAGCTACCTGGGAGGCGGAGCGATTCTCGCCATCTTCGGTGCCGCAGCGCTGGTCTACAGCGGCTGGCTGCCACAGGATGTCACGGCCAGCGTCAGCGAGTTCATGAAGGCCGGCGGCTTTCTGAATTTCTACATCGCGGCACTGATCACCGGCAGCATTCTCGGCATGGACTCCCGCGTGCTGGTCAAGGTCGGGGCGCGCTTCGCGCTGCCGCTGCTGTGCTCGGTGCTGTTCGCGGCACTCTTCGCGATGCTGGTCGGCTGGATCATGGGCTTCTCGCCCAAGGATGCCGTCATGGTCATCGCCCTGCCCATCATGGGCGGTGGCATGGGGGCAGGCGCCGTGCCGATGAGCCAGATCTACGAGCAACTGCTGGGGCAGCCGGCCAGCTATTACATCTCGATCCTGGTACCGGCGCTGGCGCTGGGCAATGTCTTCGCCATCATCATCGCCGGGCTGCTCAACGGGCTTGGCAAGCGCTTCCCGTCACTGACCGGCGGCGGCCAGATGATGCCGGGCGTCGATGTCCGTGAAGAGAAGAGCGCGCCTGATCTCTCCCAGCTGGGCATCGGCATGGTCATCGCCCTGAGCTTCTTCGTCGCCAGCCAGATTCTCGGCAAGGTCATCCCGCTGCACCCCTACGCGTTGATGATCATCGCGGTTGCCGTACTCAAGTGCGCCAACCTGGTGCCGGAAAGCATCAACCAGGCTGCCGCTCAATGGTTCCGTTTCGTCGCGGGCAACTGGACCTTCGCGCTGCTGTTCGGCATCGGCGTGGCCTACACCGACCTGGGCCAGGTGATCGACGCCATCACCATCACCTACGTGGTGATCGTCTTCGGTGTCGTCGCCGGTGCCGCCTTCGGTGCAGGGCTGGTGGGCAAGCTGGTCGGCTTCTACCCCATCGAGTCCGCCATCACCGCTGGCCTGTGCATGGCCAACATGGGCGGCACGGGTGACGTCGCGGTCCTCTCGGCGGCCAATCGCATGCAGCTGATGCCCTTCGCGCAGATTTCCTCGCGCCTGGGCGGAGCCTTGATCCTGCTGATCTCGAGTCTGGTCGTGCCGATGTGGTTCGCATGATCCGGCCTCGATGCGCATGATCCGGCTTCGATAGGAGCACCGACGCCAGGTGCCTCGACAGACGCTGCAGGAACGACGACGCCCCCGGCCTGTGCCGGGGGCGTCGTCGTTTCCAGGGTCAGGAGCAAGGTCAGGGCTTCGCCAACGGATCATGACCGCTGGCCGGGCTCAGTCGCCCTCTTCCTCATCGTCTGCCAGCTGGCGACCGAAGGACTGCCATTGCTCCAGCGTCATCACCTCGGTGGATTCGGTGCCGATGTCATGGACGATCAACAGCTTGCCGCGTGACAGCTGGCCTTCCAGCTCCGCGACCCAGCCGGCCATGCCTTCGCCGACATCGGTGGTGTCGTAGCCCTGACGGGTGACGAAGGTCTCCAGCAGGGCGCGACGCGTGTCGGCGGGCAGCATGGTCTGCGGCACCTCGATGAAGCGATCCTTCGGGTCCATCTGATCAAGCGGCATCTGACTCATGGGTAGCTCCTGTTCATCCGTGGAACGTGACGCAGCCATTGGCGCCTGCGGTGCATCATTCAGCGTGTCCGTACTCATGCATCCTCTCCTGCGCGGTCTTGCGCATCGGCTTTCTGCGCGTCCGAATCTGAGCCTGAATCTGAGCCTGAAACTGAGTCGGTGCCGGCTTCCCACTCGGCCAGACGCGCCACGAAGGCCGCTTCATCCAGCACCGTGAGCCCCAGCTGCATGGCTTTCTCGAGCTTGCTGCCCGCCGCCTCCCCGGCGACGACACCAGCGGTCTTCTTCGAGACACTGCCCGCCACCTTGGCGCCCAGCGCCTGCAGGCGCGCCTTGCCTTCATCACGCGTCATGCTGTCGAGACTCCCCGTCAGCACCCAGGTCTGGCCTGCCAGCGGCTGGGGCCGCTCACCGATCTCGACCTCTTCCCAGCGCAGACCACAGGCGAGAAGCGCCTCCAGCGTCTCGTTGTTGGTCGGCTGCTGGAAGAAGGTATGGATATGCGCGGCGACGATGGGGCCGACATCTTCCACGGCTTCCAGCACGGGTTGATCCGCCGCACGCAGCGCTTCAAGCGTGCCGAAGTGCGTGGCCAGATTCGCCGCGGTGGCTTCGCCGACTTCGCGGATACCGAGGGCATAGATGAAGCGCGCCAGGGTGGTGTGGCGGCTCTTGTCCAGCGAGGCGACCAGATTGGCGGCGGACTTCTCGCCCATGCGCGGCAGCTCGGCGAGCGTGGCAGCGTCGAGATGGAACAGATCCGCCGGTGTCTTGACCAGCTCACGCTCGATCAGCTGCTCGATCAGCTTCTCGCCGAGGCCATCGACATCCAGCGCCTTGCGGCTGGAGAAGTGCTTGAGCGCCTCCTTGCGCTGGGCGGCGCAGATCAGTCCGCCCGCGCAGCGTGCCACCACCTCGCCTTCGAGACGTTCGATCTCGGAGCCGCACACCGGGCAGCCGTCCGGCAGCACGATGGCTTCGCGGCTGGCCCCTTCGCTGGCGACCCGCACCACCTGCGGGATGACATCGCCGGCCCGCCGGATGATCACGCTGTCACCGATCTGCACGCCGAGACGTTCCACCTCATCCATGTTGTGCAGCGTGGCATTGGAGACCACCACCCCGGCGACCTGCACCGGTGCCAGCCGGGCGACCGGTGTCAGCGCGCCAGTTCGTCCGACCTGGAAATCGACGCCTTCCAGAGTGGTTTCCTGCTCCTGCGCGGGATACTTGAAGGCGATGGCCCAACGCGGCGCGCGCGCCACGAAGCCCAGTTCGCGCTGCAGACGCAACGCATCCAGCTTGATGACCGCGCCATCGATGTCGTGATCAAGCCCTTCGCGCTGCTCACCGAGGCGGCGGGTGTAGTCGATGATGCCTTGGGCACCGCGCACCACCTCAAGCTGCGGGCTGGTGCGGAAACCATAGTCATTGAGCAGCGCCATCAGGCTGGAATGATTCTGGCCGACCTCCGTGGCCAGCAGCGCCTCATCGAGGCGCGCGACCTGATAGGCACAGAACTCCAGCGGGCGCGAGGCAGCGATGCTGGAATCCAGCTGACGCAGACTGCCGGCGGCGGCATTGCGCGGATTGGCGAACACCTTGCCATCCTCGTCGCGGCCGCGCGCGTTCAGCGCCTCGAAGCCGGCGTGACTCATGTAGACCTCGCCGCGCACTTCAAGCAGCGCCGGCAGATCATCCCCCCGCAGCCTGAGCGGGATCGAGCGGATGGTGCGCAGATTGGTGGTGATGCCTTCCCCGGTACGTCCATCGCCGCGCGTCACGCCCTGCACCAGCACGCCATTCTCGTAGATGAGCGACACGGCCAGGCCATCGAGCTTGGGTTCACAGCAGAAGCTCAATGCCTCGCCTGCGTCTTCCGCATCGCCCAACTCCAGGGTTTTCGCCGCACGCTGCACGAAGGCACGCAGCTCATCGTCATCGAAGGCATTGTTGAGCGACAGCATCGGTACCGCATGCTGCACTTCCTCGAAACCGCTGGCCGGTGCGGCCCCGACACGCTGGGTGGGGGACTCCGACGTGATCAGCTGGGGGTAGTCGGCTTCCAGTGCCTCGAGACGGCGCAGACGCGTGTCGTAGTCGGCATCGGTCAGCGTCGGGTCATCCAGCACGTAATAGCGGTGGCTGGCCTCGAGCAGCTCGCGATGCAGCTGTGCGACCTCCTCCATGACCTTGGCAGGCACACCTTCCACCGCGGCCGGGGCAGCGGACTGAGGAACGCTCGAGGCGCTGGAATCATCGGCAGGGGCCGAAAACAGATCATCCTGGGCTGACATGACACTCACTCGAAACGGTGGCCTCATCAGCAGTGCCCAAAGGGCTGCGCTGATCGACCGGAAAGCGGGTGGCGACAGGTTCTCCGGCCTGAATCGCAGGGCCGGGGGGTCGCCATGATGCCGTCATTGTACTCAAAGCGCTCGATGGACCCCACTCCCGGCTGAGAGGAAAGACCGCATATGACACATGGCATCAGGCGCTTCAGAACGAGGACGGAGAATCACATGAAACACAAACGCCAACGGCGACCCGAAGGTCGCCGTTGGCGTTTGTGGCATGACGGACCCACTCAGAGAATGGCTCGCGAGTCGATCAGTTGGCCTGGTAGCGATGCAGACGATTGCGACGCTCGAACTCGTGCACCTGCTGGCGCTTGAACTCGATGGTCTGGGCCGTCATCACGCTGTGGTTCTCGTCCTTGAGCTCACCGCCCAGGCGACGCACCAGCAGCATGGCGATCTCGACCATGGTCTCGAAGGCGGCAGAAGTGTCGTCCGCGCCCGGCAGCGGCATCAGGAAGGTGACACCATCCAGCTGACTGTCCACCATCTCGGCCGGCGTGAAGATCCCCGGCTTGACCACGTTGGCCATCGCGAACTGCAAGGGACTGTCGTCATCATCTTCCTCATGGCGCAGGAACAGCCCCATCTCGGAATGGCGCAGACCACAGGCCAACGAGATGCCCAGCACGTCTTCACCGCTGAAGCCTTCCTCGCCACGCGCCATCACCGAGATGATGATGACTTCACTGGCATCGGCCAGGGTGTCACGGGCGAGCTGGTCATCGACCTGATTGCGCTCGGCACGCAGCACCAGCGGATGGCGATCATCCTCGGAGACTGTCGTGTCGGCAGCAGGCACGGCGGCCGCTTCCAGCGAAGGTTCCTTGCGCTCGGAAGCCGCGCGCTCGTCATCGGCCTGCTGGCCAGCGGAGGACGCTTCGGCCTTCACATCCTGACCTTCCTCGATCTCGGCCATCGGCTCGAGATCATCGGCCTGGGTGGAGGAGACGCTGATGCTGTCGTCCTCGGCGGTGATCACCGGCTTCTCATGGAAATCCTCTTCGCGCGCCGTCTCTGACTGCTCGCTGGAGGCGGTGCCGAGCACAGGCTCGCGATGCGCCTCGTCATGCTCGTCGTCGCGCCGCGCGCCCAGACTGGCGGTCACGTCGCGCATCGACTGGCTGGCACGCGCACCGAAGGCCGCCGCACGCTCGCCGAAGCCCTTGCGCTCCGGCGCTTCACGGCGCTCCATGGGCTGTGCCGGACGACTCGGTTGCGTCACCCGTGAGGCCTTGATGCCATGGGCATTGTCGAGCACGGCATCCTGCTCCGCCTCGGCCTGCGCTTCGGCATCGCCAACCACCCGGTAGCCGCCATTCGGCAGCTCCCAGTTGTCACGTTCTTCCTCTTCTTCCACCGCGGAAACACCCGCCTCTTCGGTGGAATCTTCCGTACCCGCTCGATCCAGTCGGGGTACTCGACGTTGACGTTGGAGCCTGCGCACACCGTCAACGACGATGATTGCGACCAGCACCAACCCCAACAAGATGAGCCACTCTCTCAATTCCATGGGTCATTAGCCTGTTTGCTTGGGCACCATGCACGTGAACAGCATAGCGCGATTGCAGAAAAAGGGGACATTTTTCGAATGTCAATCCTGTGGTGGTGACCTGCGCAATCGCCCTTCAATTATCCCTGACTGACACTATGACGCAAACTCGTAGTGCTTTCGATCTCTATGTGCAACACGATTTTGCCAACTTGGCCGCAAAGACGGCCGCTGGCTACCGCGCACAAGGATGACCTTGGCCTCCTGCACGGCTTTTCACTCACGCTTCAGCCAGTACCGCCGCTTCTTCGATCCCTACAGAGACAAGACGCGAGACGCCCGGTTCCTGCATGGTGACGCCCATCAACCGATCCGCCGCCTCCATGGCGATCTTGTTATGGGTGATATAGATGAACTGTACGCTTTCCGACATCTCTTTCACCAGCCTTGCATAACGCCCGACGTTGGCATCATCCAGCGGCGCATCCACCTCATCGAGCATGCAGAACGGGGCCGGATTGAGCTGGAAGATGGCGAAGACCAGCGCCAGCGCCGTCAGAGCCTTCTCCCCGCCTGACAGAAGATGAATGGTCGAGTTTTTCTTGCCCGGCGGGCGTGCCATGATCGCCACGCCCGTCTCGAGCAAATCATCGCCTGTCAGTGTCAACCACGCGGTTCCGCCACCGAAGATCTTCGGGAAAAGCGTCTGGATTCCGGCGTTGACCTTGTCGAAGGTGTCCTTGAAACGCACCCGCGTTTCCTGATCTATCTTGCGTATCGCACGCTCAAGGGTCTCCAGCGCCTCGGCCAGCTCCGCATGCTGGGCTTCCAGGTAGTTGCGACGCTCGGCCTGCTGGTCGTACTCCTCGATGGCGGCCAGGTTGATGGCCCCCAGCCGCTTGATGCGCTCCCCGACCTGCTCCAGATTGTGGCTCCAGGCCGATTCGGTGGCGTTCGGGTCCAGCTCGTCCTCCAGCAGCGTGATCGCCGCCTCGTCATAGCCCAGCTCCACCAGCTGCTCATCCTGCGCATCCGCTTTCAAGGTCAGGGCCTGCACCTGCATGCGCCCTTCCTCGAGGCGCTGACGAATGCCCTCGAGATTGCGTTCATGGGTCTGGCGCGACTGCTCGGCCTGGCGCATCTGTTCGACCAATTCATGAGTCTTGTCACGACAGGCATTCAGCTTGGTTTCCTGATAGAGGCGTGTCTCGAGCAACATCTCGAGCTGTTCGCGCTCTTCTTCCTGCGGCAGCGAGGCTTCTTCACGGCTGGCCTCGAGCAGCTCGATGCGCTCGGCGAGCTTCTCGCGCTGCTCGACGGCCCGCATGCGCTGGCCCTGCATGCCATCGCGCTCTGTCACCAGGCGCTGACGCTCCATGTCGAGACGGCTGACCTGCTCCCGCGCGGGCGCCAACTGGGCACGCAGCCCGGCCAGCGCCTCCTGATGCTCGCGCCGTGAGCGCTCCAGCGACTCACGCGACTGGGCATTGTTCTCCACTGCCTCCAGCGCCTGCTGCCAGCGCTCGCGCGCCTCCTCAAGCGTCAGGGCATGATTCTCGCGGGTCTCCGCCAGCTGCTCGAGCTCTTCCTCAAGCTCACGGGCACGGCCATCGACGTGCTCGAGTCGGCTGGCGAGCCCCGCCTCCTTGAGGCTCAGCTCACGCTGACGCTCGCCAAGCTCCCGCTCTTCGACCCGCAGATGCTCGAGCTGTTGCTCGGCGCCGGCAATCTGTTCATCAGCGGCAGCCAGCCGCGCCTCGATATCGTCGAGTCGCGACTCCAGCGCTTCCAGTTCCAGCACGACCTGCTCGAGACGCGCGCGCTGGCCGATCACGCTGTCGGCACGCTCGCCCGCTATCTGACGCCGACTCCAGCCACGTCCCAACCACAGGCCGTCCGGTGTCAGCACGCTTTCATGGGCGGCCAGCGAATCGCGCCGGCCCCAGGCGGCGGCCTGTGACTCGACGCAGTGAATGCTGGATAGCCAGCCCGTCAGCGCCGGGGCACCGCTGATCCGCGCCGCCAGCGTGCCTTCAGGGGCCGTGGCATTCGTCTCCCCAGCAGCATCGACCAGCAACAGCTCGCCACCAGGCAACTCACTCATCAGGGCAGCCGTCGCATCCGACTCTGCACGGGACATGCGTGCCTTGAGGAAGGGCCCCAGCACCCAGGCACTGACGGACTCCCAGCCCTCGGCGACCTCGAGCCCCTCGGCCAGCGCCGGGGCCTGCGCGAGACCATGTCGGTCCAGATGCGTCGCCAGGCTGTCATCGTCATCCCGCAGCGCGGCATCGATCAGCGCCTGAAGCGAGGCCTGCTCGCCCTGCAGCACGTTGCGACGCTGGCGCAGCTGGTCACGCTCACCGTCCAGCACCAGACGATCCGTCTGTGCCTGCTCACGGGATTCACTGGCCTGCTCGCGGCGCGACTCCAGCGATTCGCTGCCGAGCGTCAGCTCGTCGAGCTGCTCGCGCAGTTCCTCGCGTGTCTCGCGCAGTTCGGCGACATCCGGCAGCTCCGCCAGCTGCTGACGGCGGCGCTCGCGCTGAGTCTCGGCGTCACGAATGGCATTCTCGATGCGCTGGATCTCGCTCTGGGCACGCTCGGCCCCGCGCTGGGATTCGTTGTCGGCCTGGCTGAAGCGCTCCCACTCGCTCTGGCTGTCCTGGCGGCGCTCCTCGGCCTCTTCCAGCGACAGTTCAAGGCCTTCCAGCGTCTCACGCGCCAGCTCCAGTTCCGGCGCGATATCTTCCAGACGCGCCTCGATCATCTCGAGACGCTCGCCGTCCTCGCCCTCGACGCGCTGGATGTCGCTCAGTTCACGCCGCGCGATCTCGAGATCCGCCGCCAGCTGCTGCTCACGGGTTCGGGCGTGCTCGAGACTCTGCTCGAGACGGGCGATCTGGGCACCGGTCTCATAGAAGGCGGCCTGATGCGTTTCCAGCTCACCGGCCAGCTCGTCGTGCTGATAGCGCTGCTCTTCCAGCTGGCTCTCACACTGACGCTGACCGAGAATCTCGCGCTCGACACCGGTTTCCAGCTCCGCGACACGTGACTGCTGCTCACGCTGCTGCGCGCGCAGGCCACGCCGACGCAGCACGGCCAGCTCGCCCTTGAGGCGGTATTCATCCTGCTTGAGGGTCTGATAGCGCTTGGCGGCTTCGGCCTGACGCTTGAGGCGCTCGAGCTGCTTGTCGAGTTCCTCGCGCAGATCATCCAGGCGCTCCATGTTCTCCTGGGTGCGCTTCATGCGGTTCTCGGTCTCGCGGCGGCGCTCCTTGTACTTGGAGATGCCGGCGGCTTCCTCGAGGGTGCTACGCAGATCATCCGGGCGCGCCTCGATCAGCTGCGAGATCATGCCCTGACCGATGATGGAATAGGAACGCGGGCCGAGCCCGGTGCCGAGGAAGACATCGGAGATGTCACGTCGGCGACATTTCTGGCCATTGAGGAAGTAGCCGGACTGGCCGTCACGCGTCACCAGACGCTTGACGGCGATCTCGGCGTACTCGGACCAGGCGCCACCGAGGCTGCCGTCGGCATTGTCGAAGGTCAGCTCGATGGAGGCCTGCCCCACCGGCTTGCGCCCGGTGGAGCCATTGAAGATGACGTCCGTCATCGACTCGCCGCGCAGGTTCTTGGCGCTGGACTCGCCCATGACCCAGCGCACAGCATCGATGACGTTGGATTTCCCGCAGCCGTTGGGGCCGAGAATCGCCGTCATGTTGCTGTCGAAGGGCACGGTGACCGGATCGACGAAGGATTTGAAGCCGACCAGCTTGATCGATTTGAGCCGCATTGCGCCTGGCGCGTCCTTGAGTCTGGAGGAAGAAGAGCTGAAGCAGGAAAACCTGAACCGCCGCGGTCTCTCAGGTCTCCCGGTGGAGAGCCCGCGCCGCCGCAGGGTAAACATGTCCTAACGACGAAGCAGCCGCTCATCGAGGGCATTTCGAAAAACCAGCGCGCAGTCTACCCAAAAGCGGCGATGGCCCCAACCGGCGCAATGATGATCCACGTGATCAGATCGTCGAGTCGGGGCACATCGCGACTCACCGTGCGACGCGGTGATCGATACGCAGCATCAGCGGTGCGTCCGCAGCCTCGTGGCTGACATCAGCATCGGCCTCGGTGCTGCGAGTAACGATGACATTCTCGAGCTTGCCTTCAAGGTCCCCCGACTGCGCCGCCGGCTGACCGGAAGCGGAGATGCGCGCGACGAGAGTGACGCGCTCCGCCATCGAGAGCCGCGCCATCGAGAGCCGCGCCATCGGGGCCATGGCGTCGTCATCCGAGAGCGTGACCGTCAACGGCAGCGTGTCTGCGGTGGTACGCACCACCGCCAGCGGCGGCAATTTGCCTTCGGCATCACGCGCCACGATGAACAGGGTCGCCTCGTCAGCACTCACCGGCATCGCCGCCAACTGCGCCTCGAGTGCGGGGTCCAGCGACACCTTGAGGGTCAGACGTGCAGTGCCTGCCTGACTGTCCTGAGCAGCAGCCGTTGCCGGGCTGTCCAGCGCCACCGAGGCATCGACTTCACCGGCACTCGCCATGCGCTGACGCGCGGCCGCGATGCCTTCACGCAGGGCCTTGGCGGCATCGGGGTTCTCGAAACCGGCAATCGCCTTGCGCCAGTAGTCGATGGCCTCGGGATAGCGGGCTTGCTCGAACGCCTCGATCCCCAACAGGCCGAGCACGGTGGGCTGACGCGGGTCGGCTGCCAGCACCTCGTCGACCAGCCCCTGCACCTCATCGGTCAGCGTGCGCTGCGCGGCGAAGAACTTGAGCTGCGCCAGCTGCGCGACCAGCGCGGGCACCCGACCTTCGAGCGCGATCAACGCCTCGAGAGACTGCATCGCCTCATCGAGGCGTCCGGCATCACGATAGAGCGGAAACAGTGCCATCCACACCTTGGCGTTATCCGGCTGTGCCTCGGCCTCGGCACGCAGACGCGCGATGCGCGCATTGAAGCTGGCGGCATCATGGATCGGCGTGGCGGCGATCGCCTGCGCCAGCGCCAGATCGCCGCTCGCCCCTTCGCGCTGATACCAGTAGAGCGAGCCCGCCACCATCGCCACCAGCAACACGGGCACCAGCACACGACCACTGCCGGCCGCCTTGAGCGGGGAGCGCCTCAAAGCCTCGGCATCCTCCAGCAGACTGCGTTCCAGCTCGACACGCCCTTCCGCCAGCGCCGTGTCATCCAGCTCGCCGCGCGCATGGCCGCGCTCCAGCGAGGCCAGTCGACGTCGATAGACACGCACATTCTCGGCGCCGAGGCTGTCGTTGTCCTCGAAGGCCTGCTGGGCGGCATGCACACGGCGCGCGCGGCGCAGTGGCAGCAACAGCAGCCAACCGGCGGGAAGCAGCAGCACGGCGATCGCCAGCCATAACAGAATCATGAGCGCTCCTTGGCGTCTTGCGGTGCATTGCCGGCATCGCGGTGCCTGTCGAGCAGCGCTGACAGGCGTGCCTGCTCATCATCGTCCAGCGCACGCACCCGTGCCCGTCGCCGGGCCCGCACGATCAAGGCCACGATGAGCAGTCCGAGCGCGATCAGGGCCGCCGGGCCGCCCCACAACAGCCAGGTACGCCCATCAAGGCGCGGATTGTAGAGCACGTACTCGCCGAAACGCGCGACCATGAAATTCTGGATCTCGCTGTCACTGCGACCATCATTGAGCAGATCCGCCACGTTCTGGCGCATGTCACCGGCGATGGGGGAATCCGAGTCACCGATCGCCTGGTTCTGACACTTGGGGCAGCGCAGCGCGGCCGTCAGGCTGTCGTAGCGCTTCTGCAGCACAGGATTGTCGAACTGATGCACCTCGATGGCAGCCTGCGCCTTGCCAGCCGCCAGCCACGAGAGAAACAGCAGCACGACCAGCGCCTGCACCAGCGGGATGGCGACACTCTTGAGCACGGACTTCATGAGCTGGCCTCCTCGCCGGCGGCACCAGTCGCAGGTTTCGCGATCCGCTCCAGTGTCGGCAGGATGACATCACGGACATCCTCGGGGCGGATGTAGCCGGTGTGGTGATAGCGGATCACGCCCTCGGCATCGACCAGGAAGGTTTCCGGTGCTCCATAGACGCCGAGATCAAACCCCAGGGTGCCGTCCGGGTCGAAGAGATTGACGCTGAACGGGTCACCGAATTCCTCCAGGAACTGCCGGCCCTTGGCACGCGTATCCTTGTAGTCGACCCCGACCATGTGCACACCACGATTCGCGAGATCCAGCAGCTGCGGCATCTCGTGCTTGCAGGTCGGGCACCACTCGCCCCAGACGTTGACGAGGCTGACCTGGCCCTTGAGCAGCGAGGCATCGAGGCTCGCCTGCGGGTCACCCAGGGTGCTGAGCGAGAATGCGGGGAAGGGGCGCGACAGCAGCGCGGAATCCCGTGCGTAGGGGTCATCATCGAGGCGCTGATAGAGAAAAGCGCCCAGCCCCACCACGACCACCAACGGCAAGAACAGCACCAGACGACGAAGATTCATGGGTGAGCCTCCTGCGTGGTGAGTGAGGGATTGTCGCTCACCGCCCTGGCCTCGACACGCCGACGATAACGGCGATCCAGCACGGCGATCACGCCGCCCGCGCCCATCAGCAAGGCGCCCAGCCACAGCCAGCGCACGAAGGGTTTGACCTGGATGCGTACTGCCCAGCTATCGTCATCGAGCTTCTCGCCCATGGCGACGTAGAGGTCACGCGTGAAGCCGGCATCCAGCGCGGTTTCGGTCATCGGCATGCCGCTGGCCAGGAACAGGCGCTTCTCGGGATGCAGCATCGTCACCGCCTCGCCATCACGACTGACCTCCACCGTGGCGCGGTCCGACAGGTAGTTGGGGCCGCGATACTCGCCAAGTTCGGTCATGCGGAACTGATAGCCGCCCACGCTGACTTCCTTGCCCTGCACCATGCGCACGTTCTCGGCGACCTCGGTATTGGAGACCAGCGTCACGCCGACGATGGTCACCGCCAGGCCCAGATGCGCCAGCTGCATGCCCCAGTAGCTGGGCGTGAGGCGCTTGAGACCCGCCAAGCGCCCTGACTTCGAGGCACTCTTGTCCCACAGGTCGCGCAGCAGCGGCAGCACCACCCACAGCGCGATGACCAGCCCGAGCGCCACCGAGAGACTCCACTCGATATCCAGCAACAGCGGCAGCAGCCCGCCGATGATGAGTGCCGCGCCGCCGGAAAGTGCCAGACGGCGTGCAAGCTCGCGCCCCGGCATCTGCTTCCAGCGCGAGGCCGGCCCGAGCCCCATGAAGGCACACAGCAGCGTGGTCAGCGGCACGAACAGCGCATTGAAGTACGGCGGGCCCACCGAGATCTTGCCCAGCCCCAGCGAATCCAGCACCAGCGGATAGAGGGTGCCCAGCAGCACGGTGACCATCATCACCAGCAGCACGAGGTTGTTGACCAGCAGGAAGGCATCCCGCGACAGCCAGTGGAAGCCGAGCGTCGAGCGCACGCGCGGTGCGCGCAGCGCGAACAGCAACAGCGAGCCACCGACGGTGATACCGAGCAGCACGAGGATGAACAGGCCGCGGTCCGGGTCACTGGCGAAGGCGTGCACCGAGGTCAGCACGCCGGAGCGCACCAGGAAGGTCCCCAGCAGTGACAGCGAGAAGGCGAAGATCGACAGCAGCACCGTCCAGCTCTTGAAGGCACCGCGCTTCTCGGTGACCGCCAGTGAGTGGATCAGGGCGGTCCCCGCCAGCCACGGCATCAAGGAGGCGTTCTCCACCGGATCCCAGAACCACCAGCCGCCCCAGCCCAGCTCGTAGTAGGCCCACCAGCTGCCCAGCGCGATGCCGACGGTCAGGAACGCCCAGGCGATGTTGGTCCAGGGGCGCGCCCAGCGTGCCCATGCCGCATCGAGGCGCCCGCCCAGCAGAGCCGCCATCGCGAACGAGAATGCCACCGAGAAACCGACATAGCCCATGTAGAGCATCGGCGGATGGATGATCAGCCCGATGTCCTGCAACAGCGGATTGAGATCCGCGCCATCTGCCGGCATGTCCGGCAGCAGACGTGCGAAGGGATTGGAGGTCAGCAGCACGAAGGCCATGAAGCCGGTGGAGATCAATCCCATGATGCCCAGTACCCGCGCCAGCATGTCGCGCGGCAGATCGCGCGCACCCAGCGAGACGGCAAAGCCCCAGCCCGCCAGTATCAGGCTCCACAGCAGCACCGAACCCTCGTGACTGCCCCACACGGCACTGAACTTGAAGTACCACGGCAGCTGGCTGTTGGAGTTGTTGGCGATGTAGGCGACGCTGAAGTCATCCAGCAGGAAGCTCGCGGTCAGGCAGGCATAGGCGATCAGCACGAACAGGAACTGCCCCCAGGCCATCGGCTGGGCGAAGCTCATCCACAGCGGGCGACGCGTGGCGGCTCCCGCCAGCGGCACCACCGCCTGCACGCAGGCCAGACAGGCCCCCAGAATCAGCGCGAAATGGCCGATTTCCGGCAACAGTTGCGTCAACATCACTGCGCCTCCTGAGGTGTTTTCTCTGTCATCCCGGTGTCTATCCTGTCACCCGTCCTGTTGCCAGAGACATCACGTCCGGACGCCTTGAGAGCCTCGGATACCTCCGGCGGCATGTACTTCTCGTCATGCTTGGCGAGCACTTCGCTGGCCTCGAGATGCTCACCATCGAAGGTGCCCATCACCACCACGCCCTGCCCTTCACGGAACAGGTCCGGCAGGATGCCCTGATAATGCACCGTCACGTCATGATCGAAGTCGGTGACGGTGAAGATGGCATCCAGCGTCTCGTTGTCACGCCTGACACTGCCATCGCGCACCATGCCGCCTGCGCGAATCTGACGCCCCTGGGGCGCCTCGCCACTGGCGATCTGGGTCGGGGTGTAGAAGGCATTGATGTTGGCGCGCAGGGCATAGAGCGTGAGGCCCACCGCGAGGGCGGCCAGCAGCACGATGGCCGTGACGAGATACAGGCGCTGCTTGCGTTTGGGGGTCATGGTCAGGGCTCGATCAGGGCAAGGGACGATCATGCCTCTCGCGACCAGCGGGACGACTGGCACGGGAGGTCGAGAATGGATTCAGGAACGGGCGGATTCCCGACGCAGGCGACGGCGAATATCGGCCTCCACCGCGCGACGGGACAGCCGCGTGGCGATCACCAGCCCCGCGAGGCACGCCGCCGTCAGCCCCCAGGCGGACCACACGTAGAGGGCGTGCCCTCCCATGGCGAAGAACTCGCTGACACTCGAGAAGGCGACATCGGGCAAGCTCATCAGTGATCACCCTCTGTGGAAACGGGGCCTGCAGGCGAATTCTGGCCGGGGCGTGAGTCCGAGTGCGGGCTCAGCAGGTCACGCACCCATTGCTTGCGACTCTCACGCCTCAGCACCTCGACCCGCGTGCGCATCAGCACCAGCGCACCGAACAGGGCGTAGAAGCCGATGACCATCAGCAGCAGCGGAATCCACATGCTGGCCGGCATCGGCGGTGCTTCACTCAGCGTGAAGGTGGCAGGTTGATGCAGTGTGCTCCACCAATCCACCGAATACTTGATGATCGGGATATTGACCATGCCGACCAGCGCCAGAATCGATGCGGCACGCGAGCCGCTGTCACGACTGGCGAAGGAACCACGCAGCACGATCACGCCCAGATACAGGAACAGCTGGATCAGCATCGACGTCAGCCGGGCATCCCAGATCCACCAGGTGCCCCAGGTGGGAATGCCCCATACCGAGCCGGAAAACAGCGCCAGTGCCGTCATCAAGGCGCCGACGGGAGCGGCGGCCGTGGCGGCCATGTCCGCCAGCTTGATCTTCCAGACAAGGAAGATGAGTGCGCATGCCGCCAGCAGCATGAAGCAGGACTGGGCGAGAATCGCCGCCGGCACATGCACGTAGATGATGCGGAAGCTGTTGCCCTGCTGGTAATCCGCCGGCGCGAAGGCCAGTCCCCAGGCACTGCCGGCCACCAGCGCGAGGATCGCCACGGCCCATAGCCACGGCAGCCAGCGCTGGCTGGCCGCGAAGAAGGTCGCCGGTGTGCCCAAGCGATGCAGCCATGGCCACAGCCCACCCTTGCGCGGGCGAACCTTGCGAGCAGGCGCTTGATGAGAGTCGGAATCGGCGTTCACACGAGCCTCTTGTCAGGGGCGAAAGGATATCTGGCGAAGTGCTGGCGGCACTCAGGCCACCCTCTGCCAGCCGGCAGGGAGCAGGGACTAGCCATTGATGCTCAACCTCAGGCCGGCGGCGATGGCAAGCGGCGCCAGCAACAGTGCCAGCGCCAGCATCGCACCCAGCATGGCCAGGTGGGCGGCGCTGGGCATGCCGGTGACGGCGCTCTGCACCGCGCCGGCGCCGAAGATCAGCACGGGAATGTACAGCGGCAGGATGATCAGCGAGAGCAGCACGCCGCCGCGCCGCAGCCCGACCGTCAGCGCCGCGCCGATCGCGCCGATCAGCGACAGGCTCAGACTGCCCAGCGCCAGCGAGGCGATCAGCACGCCAAAGGCGCCGCTCGGCAGCCCCAGCATCACGCCCAGCAGCGGCGCCATCAGCGCCAGCGGCAGACCGGTCAACAGCCAGTGCCCCGCCACCTTGGCCAGCACCAGCAATGGCAACGGCTGGGGGGTCAGCAGCAGTTGCTCAAGGCTACCGTCGTCGAGGTCCTGCCGGAACAGCCCCTCAAGTGACAGCAACGTGGCCAGCAAGGCCGCCACCCACAGCAGCCCCGGCGCCAGTGTCGCCAGCAGCGCCTTGTCCGGCGAGATCCCCAGCGGAAACAGCGTGATCACCAGGGCGAAGAATACCAGCGGGTTGATCAGCTCACTGCGCCGGCGCAACGCCTGACGCAGGTCGCGTCGAAGTGTCGCCTTGAGTGCTCCACCCAACGAGCAGGCAACGGGAGACTCGGACAATGGTGTCAGAGGATCATGTCTCATGCCCAGGCACCCTCCCTCGACTCCGCGCCAGCGCGTTGCCCAAGGCCTATTCGGCGCAATCGCGAGACATCCGAGAAGCGATGGTGGGTCGTCATCACCACGCTGCCACCCCGCTCGGCATGCGCCAGCAGCAGCGCCTCCAGCGCCTGGACGCCATCGATGTCGATGGCGGTGAAGGGCTCGTCGAGCACCCACAGTCGACGCGGTGTCAGATGCAATCGCGCCAGGGCGATGCGCCGCTGCTGACCAGCCGACAGCTGCTGGGCCGGGACATCCTCGAAGCCGGCAAGCCCCACGGCGTCCAGCGCTGCCCAGGCGAGCGAGCGTCGCTCCGCGGCGTTTCGAGAAGATGCAGCGTCACCGAGCGCCTGATACCAGGCAAGATTCTCCAATGCCGTCAGCGTGCCCTTGATGCCGGGCTGGTGACCCAGATAGAGCAGTGATCCCAGAAAGTCGTCGCGCACCCGCGAGGCAGGCTGCCCCTGCCAGAGCACTTCGCCTTCGTGATCATGGAACTGCCCGGACAGAATCTTGAGCAGGGTGGTCTTGCCACTGCCATTGGGGCCTTCGATCTGCAGGATCTCGCCCGCCGCGAGGCTGAAGTCGAGCGCCTGGAACAGCCAGCGCTCATCGCGCTCACACCCAAGCGCCCGCACCGCCAGCAAGGGCGGCACGCAACGGGCTTCATCGCTGACTGGCTGGATCGACATCCCGACATCTCGCGGCTGGTCAGTCGCGGAGCGCGACATCAGAGGCTGGTCCCGAGGGATCCAATCGCGTCATTCTACGAGCTGAAGCCGGCACTGGCCACCGGTCGCCCGAATGACGCGACCCGCACGCGTCGAGCCTTGCACGGGAGTCAAGTTCTCGCGCGCTCCATCAGCAAAGCATGGTGCACATTCATACGACACACCCATCGCCTGATTGGCATCGACGACCGACTCACCCCTTGCCACCTCGCGCTGGCTTGCTATGATGCAGACACTGTATACAAAAACAGTACTCATACAGTATCGTCATCGCATGCCTGGCATTGCCCGGGCAGCAGACCGAACGGGTCGGCTCTCATCGCGTTGTCATCATGTTCGCAGAGCCTATCAGGCCGCAGATGAACTCAGCCTGACGACCTTTCACGCTGCATCGCAGGTCGGCTCCCTCTGCCGACCGCACAGCATCAGGGGATAGCTCATGTCACGTCTTCACGCTCCACACTACCTTCAGCGCCTTCACAATCTGCCGCTCAATGACGAGG
The DNA here is from genome assembly GCF_027947415.1 of Cobetia sp. MMG027. Classification (NCBI taxonomy): domain Bacteria; kingdom Pseudomonadati; phylum Pseudomonadota; class Gammaproteobacteria; order Oceanospirillales; family Halomonadaceae; genus Cobetia; species Cobetia sp. MMG027. The sequence goes on along the minus strand of NZ_JAQJIO010000003.1, from coordinate 158,379 downwards.
CCTGGCAGGAAATCACTGCCAGCGACATGATGGATATCCCGTTGCTCGGCAACATCACCGCCGGCATGCCCATCGAAGCCATCGCCGACTGTGGCACGATCGCCGTGCCGACGCGCATGGTGCGACGCAATACCTACGCCCTGCGCGTTCGCGGCCACTCGATGATCAACTGCAATATCCATGATGGCGACATCATCATCATCGAGCGCAGTGAAAGTGCCGAGAATGGTGAGACCGCCGTGGTGATGATCAACCAGCAGGAAGTGACGCTGAAGAAGCTGTATATCGAGAAGAGCGGTGTACGCCTGCAACCGGCCAACGACAGCATGGCCCCCATCTACCTCAAGAATGCCGATATCGAAGTGCTGGGCATGGTGATGGGTGTCGTTCGCGGCAACGCCGTCACTCATTGAGGGCGACGCTTTGCTAAGATGGCACGATGAGCTATCAGATACCTGCACTGGCGCCAGAGGCGCATCACGAGCACAGCATCGAGATCGAGAAGAGCCGCTTCATCGCCTGGCTGGCCCACGCTCCGACACCAGACGCCATGACGCGGCTGCTGGTAAAGGCGCATCTCGCCCATCCCAATGCACGTCATCACTGCACGGCATTCATCGCGGGTGCGCCGAATGAGCAAAATGCCATCGGCTTCTCCGATGACGGAGAGCCGGGCGGTACCGCCGGCAGGCCGATGTATCAGGTACTGGAAGGCAGCGGCGTGGGGCAGATCGCCTGCGTGGTGATCCGCTACTTCGGCGGCATCAAGCTGGGCACCGGTGGCCTGGCTCGTGCATACAGTCGTGCCGTGCTCGACGCCCTCGAGCGACTGCCCACCACCACCTTCACGCCGCGTACGCCCAGGCGCCTCAAGGTCGGATTCGCTCATGAGGCCGACGTGCGTCACTGGCTGAGCGGCTACGATGTACCGGTGGATGCCAGCGACTATGCCGCCGATGGCGTGGTGTTGACGGCCGGCTGGCCGCAAGGCGGCGCTCAGCCGCCGCTGGAAGAGCTGCATGCGCGCCTCAAGGGCGCACTGGAAGTGCTCGAAGACCAAGGCTGAGCGTTTCCAGCCACTGTCTCCTCCCCCAGTGACCTCTGCTTCCCGATAGCACAAACGCCACCGCCGCTCCTCTCAGAGCGGCGGTGGCGTTTTCATTCATCATGCTCAACCAATGTGACTCAGCTACGGCAGATACACCAGGTCAGAGAGCATCTACGTAGTTGGCAATGCCTGTCCTGGCCTCTGACAGAGCTCCCACCTTTGGCTCATCGCCCATGTTGAGGCCTTCAGCGTATACGAAGTGCTGATCCGTGATGCCCATCAGCCCGAGCATCGACTTGAGATGCGGCGTCTGGGAGTCCAGGTCACTGCCCGCATACATCCCGCCACGTGCTGCCAGCACCAGTGCCTGCTTGCCTTCCAGCAGACCCACGGGCCCTTTCTCGGTATAGCGGAAGGTCTCGCCGGCACGCAGCACCCGGTCGAACCACGCCTTCATCTGCGTCGGCAGGCCCAGATTGTAGAGCGGTGCCGCGATGACCAGCAGGTCAGCCGCTCTCAGCTCGGCCAGGAAACCATCAGACAGCTCGGCGAGCTTGCGTTGCTCGGCGCTTCGCTCATCCGCCGGCGTCATCCATGCCTGCATCTCGGCGGCACCCAGGTGCGGAAGATCGCGCTCGACCAGATCATGATGCGTCAACTGATGCTCGTGACCGGACGCCTGCAAGGCATCCACGAACGCGGAAGCCAGTTCACGAGAGTTGCCTTTTTCTCCGAACAGGGAAGATGAGACCAGCAGAACATTGAGCGGTGTGGCAGACATGGCAGGTTCTCCGCAGACAGAAAGGACGATTTCCCATCACGAGCCAGGCTTGGCATCCGTTGCCCGTGATGGAGAGCTGCCCGCCATGATAGATGAACTCCGTGGCACGAAAAGCGATAAAGATCGCACCAACCATTCGAAAAAATCGACGAAAAAAACGTCATGTCAGGGGAGGTATGCCTCTCCACAGCCACTCAGATCTCGAGATTCTCCTCCTTTTCGCGTCAGAGTCAGCTCGGAGGTCAGCGGATACGGGGTACCTTGCATGGTGTCGAAGCAGGCACCCGGCGTCAGGCTCAGTTTCAGCCACCCCCTGCCGACTGAAGCGCGCGGCAAGCGCGCCGACAGCACCTTGCCATGCTTGCCGTCGTCATTGACCCGATAGGGTAACGTCAACTGACTGAGCGACGATGACTCCTGCTCCTGCTCCTGCTTGCCGCTCTCGTTCCCGGCAACGCCAGAGCTGCTGTCATCGGTGCCTGTAGCGTCCTGCGACACCCGCGCCTTGCCTTGCACGGCACCCAACAGGTCGGGCGATGCCGTCACCGTCATCCGGTTATGCGCTCGATCCAGACTGATACGCCACTCAGGCTCGTGACCCTGTGCCACCAGCAGCGGCTGGTCATCGGGGATCTGGATGGTGCGCTGATCATCCTGAACGCACTCAAGATTGCCGCGCGCATTGTGCAGCGTGGCTTCCCGCCCCTTGAACCAGACTTCCAGTTCACGGGCTCCCCCCTCGGCCTGTTGACGCTGCCGCTCGGAGACCGGGGCGTCATTGGCCCGATAACGGGCGCCGGAAGCACTCACCACATGCCCCAGGGCGTAGGCATGCTGACGCGACCATAGCCGCAGCCAGCCTTCAGCAGTCGCCTCCTGAGGGGTGTCCGTCGCCACAGAGACGGGAGGCCTGCCCCTCGCGTCCTGTCCATCACTGAAGGCCATCAACAGATCCTGCGCCGGCGTACAGCGCCAGACCTGATACTCGCTGGCCCCCCGAGGCGGCAGGAAGGTCGCGGGCAATGTCACCGCCGGCGCCTGACCCAGCGACTCGGCACTGGGTGCCCTGGGCTTGACTGGTTTCGTGGCAGGACGCACTTCAGGGATCTTCAGCGGTGCCGGCATCACCTGCGCACTCGGCGCATCACGCGATTCATCCGACAGCATGGAGCAGCCACTCAGCAGCGCCATCATCGACACGCACAGGAGATTGGCCGAGGCACCTGTCGAGATACCTGTCGCAGTGCATGTCGAGATAGTGGCCACCTGACGCCCGCCACGCCAAGGCGAGACATCTGGCGCCGAACAGGCAGCGGCCCTCGTATGATCCGGGCGCGAGTGAAACGGAAACATGTAAAGCCCTCCCTGGGCATGCCTGACAACAGAAAGTAACGCACCGCACTCCGCTGGAGGCGGCGACACAGCGTGATTTCAAGGCGTAGAGAGCAACGCCATCCTGGCGCATGAAGAAAGTCTATCAAGCGCAGCCAGCCTTGTGGGCCTCGATTCACGGCAATTCCCATGAGGTGCCGTCATCGTGAAGACACTGGCACTGCCTGCATGAGACGCCTCCCTCTGCGATGGCCATGCCGAGATCCATCAGGCTCAGGGGGAATGCCCAACGGAGCTCATTGACGCTTCCTCGCGCAGCAGCGATTGACCTGCGCAGCACTTCGCCCAAGAATTGAATGAAAATGAACTGTTCACTCATCCAAATGAGCAAAACTCATCATGCTCGAACTACGCCATCTCCGCACGCTGCTGGCACTGCGTGATGCCGGCTCGCTGGTCGAGGCTGCCGAGCGCATCCACCTCACCCAGTCCGCCCTCTCACATCAACTGAAGGACCTGGAAGAGCGCCTGGGCACGCCGCTGTTCATTCGCAAGACGCGCCCGGTCGAGTTCACCCGTGCAGGGCAACGCCTGCTGTCACTGGCAGAACAGGTACTGCCGCAATTTCGCATGGCAGAGCGTGACATCGCGCGCATGGCAGGCAGTGAGCAAGGACGGCTGCATATGGCCATCGAATGCCACAGTTGCTTCCAATGGCTGATGCCGACGGTGGATCGCTTCCGGGATCACTGGCCGGAGATCGAGGTCGACATTCCTTCGGGCCATAGCTTCTCTCCCCTCCAGGCGCTGGGTCGCGAGCAGCTGGACCTGGTCATCACGGCCAATCCGGTGGAGATGACCGGTATCCAGTACCTGCCACTGTTCCGCTACGAAGTCATGCTGGCCGTGGCACGCCAGCATGCACTGGCTCTCAAGGGCCGTGTGGAACCGGAAGACCTGCAAGAAGAAGTGCTGATCATCTACCCTGTCGAGCATGACCGACTGGACGTGTTCACCCAGTTCCTCGAGCCCGCCAACATCAGCCCTCGCGAGATCCGCCATGCCGAGATGACGGTCATGATGATGCAGCTTGTCGCCAGCGGTCGCGGCGTGACGGCACTGCCCAACTGGGCATTGGCCGAATACCTGACCCGCGATTACGTTCGCGGCCTGCCTCTGGGCGACGGAATCTGGGCAACGCTCTATGCCGCGGTGCGAGAGGATCTGCTGGGCACTCCCTGGATGGATGATTTCCTGCGCACTGCCCGCGAGACCTCCTTTGAGGTGCTCAGCGGCGTAAAGCCAGCCTGAGCCAATGCCCCAGGGCATCTCCGGACAACCACTTGAACGACAAGAGCCCCGCCCCACTGCGCTTCTCGTGCAATGGGACGGGGCTCTTGTTCATGGCATGCCCCTGCGGGGCGTACCAGGTCACCGATACTGCGTTTTTCACGCACACAAACAGAAGCGCCCCAGCATGAGCTGGGGCGCTTCTAGACATCTATCATCTCACACGGAACGGATTCCGCAGCGAGTAATGATCAGTCGATAGCCTTGACGTTGGCTGCCTGCAGGCCTTTCTGGCCCTGAGTCACGTCGAAGGAGACCTGCTGGCCGTCCTGCAGGGTCTTGAAGCCTTCTGCCTGGACTTCGGAGAAGTGAACGAACAGATCGTCACCGCCGTCAGCCGGAGCAATGAAACCAAAACCTTTCGCGTCGTTGAACCACTTAACTGTACCAGTTGCCATGAGAAATTCCTCTCTGATTAGCATGTTTGAAATAACGGGCATTACCCGAAGAGCGTGGGCAAAGCAAAACCATGCATCAAATCAGCGAGGCATTTCGGGGCGCTCAAGGCGTTTTACCGAGCAGCACAGGCGACTGAGTGGTGCGTCTTGCTATCCAACAGGGGTTACCTTGCACCTTAAGCCATGATCCCGTCAAGCCTTTTCGGTAATGATGTCATCTATCATGAAGACGCTGCCAGGCAAGCCAGGTGGTATAGCCCCCTGCAGGCAGCTGAAGATTGGGCGCGTCCGTGCCCAGCAGCAGTGACTCTCCGGTGAGCTGGACTCGCCGCGCCAGCGTCACGCCACTCCAGTCCGCGATGCTCGCGACGTCTACCTGATGACGGACCTCCTGACGCCGCTCATCCCAGCACCAGCGCCCACAATAGGCAAAGCCCTGTCGAAAGGCCGCCATCAATTGATCATCAGTGGGCGCCACCCCAAGAGGCTCACGCTCACGAGCCGCCAGCTGAACGCTCATGAAGCCATTGGGGAGATAGTGCAGCTGACCCGCACACCTCCCCAATGGCTCCCATTCACGCCCATCCGGCCAGGCATACCAGAAGCGTTGCAGCTCCCAGGAGCCGATCAATGCGTCATGCAGAGCCCCGACGTCACGGCTCGCATCTTGCAGATTCATCCACTTGCCCTCCTCGCTGATGACATCGCTTCGCACCACTGCGTATCACGATAGAGTAGCATCGCTCAGGTGCGCTGCCCGTCATCCCCCTCCCCGGGGGTCACGGGCGGCAAGGAAGGAGGTGCCTCACGTCCCAGCTTGCTGCTGGACAAGGGCAGCAGCAGGCTGAAACGTGCCCCTTTCAGGGCGATGCCCCGATCGACCACCACGCTTCCGCCATGAGAGTGCATGATCTTCTGCACGATGGAGAGCCCCAGACCATAGCCACCTGAAGATCGCGTGCGTGAATCATCCAGTCGCGCGAATGGCTTGAAGACCTTCTTGCGGTCCTCCTCGCCCACGCCGGGGCCATCATCCTCGACATCGATGCGCACCACCTGCGGGTCTCTGGAGATGCGCACCAGCACACGTGAATCTGCATGCCGACAGGCATTCGAGACCAGATTCTGCAGCGCACGCTGCAGATAGCGTGCCTCCGCCTCCACATCAAAGGCACCGCCTTCAATGCTCAGCAGCAGCTCAGGATGCAGTGGCGCCAGGGTTTCACAGACCTGCTCCGCCACTTCCCGACAGTCCACCGCCCCCAGATCCAGCTGAACCCCGGCGGCGTCATTGAGGCGTGCATAGGTCAGGATCTCGTCGATCAGCTTGTCGAGCTCCTCGATGTCACCATCGGCGCCCTTGATCTGCCGGAGCACGAAGTCATCATCCACCATGTCCTCGATCATCTGCAGCGCGAAGCGGATACGTGCCACCGGGGTACGCAGCTCGTGGGAGACGGCGCGAATCATGTCCTGCTGGGCTCCCAGCAATCCCTGCACGCGTTCGGCCATGCCATTGAAGGCCATGCCGAGACGGCCAAGAAAGTCATTGGTCTCGATCCTGACCCGCGTATCGAGGTAGCCGCCGGCAATCCGGGTCGCCGCCTTCTCCAGTCGAGTCAACCGTGCCTCCAGCGAACGCACGACCAGATAGATGACACCCCCCAACAGGCTGATGACGGCCAGAATCATGGCAACGATCAATGCCGCCGGGGTCGTCTCGAAGACCTGCAGCGGCCCGACCTTGATCAGGTTGTGACCCTCCAGGCGGGTATAGAGCGCCAGCGCCTGTCCATGGCTTGCCATGTTGAGCACCACTCGCTGGTCGTTGATCCGCCCGACCTGTTGCGCATCCAGCCCGTTGGGCATGTCAGGCAATTGAGCGAAGGCCAGCCCGGAGGCATCCTGCAGCTCCGACAACAGAGCGACACGCTGCTCCGGTGCCATGGGCAACAAGGTTTCCCGCAGCAACGACATCAATCCCCGCAACTGTCGCTCAGCCAGATGCAGCAGCCTGAGCTCCAGCACCTGCTCCTCACCCGGCACCTGCATCAGTAGCTGCCAGCCGGCATCCTGATGCTCATGCACCAGAGGCCGGCCGGCCGCCAGACGGCGCTTCTCCCACCAGTTGAGGTCGAATACCTCGACAGGCGCCAGCATCAGCCGCGCATCCAGCATGCGCGAGGAGCGCTCCAGCAGGCTCGACCTTTCGGCAGGAGGCGCCTCGGCCACCTGCCGGGTCAGCAGCAGCATCGGCGCCGCCCCCAGGCGGGTCTGGTAGGCCTCGAGGCGAACGGCGTTGGTCAGCTGATAACCGCCCAACGCCACGCCCAGCGTCAGGAGCAACGCCAGCAGCAGCACCACGTAGACGCGCAGGAAGATACTGTCAGACAGCGCACGCCGCATGAATCAGAGGTCCTTGACGAACAGGTAACCCTTGCTGCGTACCGTCTTTATCCGCTCAGGGTGATTGGGGTCATCACCGATCTTGGGCCGGATGCGCGAGACGCGCACGTCAATGGAGCGATCCTGGCCGTCATACTTGATGCCACGTAGCGCCGAGAAGATCTCTTCACGAGTCAGCACGCGCCCGGCATTGGAAGACAGCAGCCACAGCAGATCGAACTCGGCACTGGTCAGCTCGATACGCTCACGCGCCAGCCAGGCTTCACGGGTAGCGTTGTCGATCTCCAGGTCATTGAAGACGAGACGCGTCTCGCCTGCCGCCTCTTCCGGGCCGTCGGCCCGCCTGAGCAAGGCACGCATGCGCGCCAGCAACACGCGAGGCTGCACCGGCTTGGGCACGTAGTCATCGGCGCCCATCTCGAGGCCCAGCACCTGATCCATGTCATCAGTACGTGCCGTCAGCATCAGAATGGGGCCGGAGAACTGGGGCCGCACGCGACGACAGATGGACAGGCCATCCTCGCCCGGCAGCATCAGATCGAGGATCACGATGTCGGGGCGCAGGCTGATGATCAGGTCCACTGCCCGGCCGCCATCGTGTTCGACGCTGACGCGGAAGTTGTTGGCTTCGAGATACTCACGCGTCAATGTCGCCAGACGCTCGTCATCCTCGACAATCAGTACATGTTCTTGCGCATTGGTATCCAAGGGCATTCCATCCGCATCGTTGGGTCGACGTGGCCAGCGGCTCACAGGGAGTTACCGTCCTGTGCCACGTCGTAACCTTTTCAGGGTGATTTGTCACGAATGATACGCCAATTTGGGGATTTACGCGCCAGCTGTCCCGCACACATGCGCACTGACGAGGGGCAAAGAAATTAACACGCAATGTCTTGACATCCCCGGGCGGCAGGCACGGATTTTCAACCACACCTTACCCACAAGTTATCCACTTGCACGACCCCAAAAACAACACTATCTTGTGTCCAAATTCAGCTCACACCCCATATGTAGGGTTTTGGCGACGTCCGCACCCATAAGCCGGAAAGGCAATTTTCAAGCCTCAAGTCAAGCCCGAAAGAGATGATTCAGCAGATGGCGCGGCAACGCATGATCTGCCGCGACCAAGCTGTCATCGGTACCGAATTTCCTGTCTGACCGCCTTTCAGTGGCCTGACGGGTCATGCCAGCCGAGACAGCAATCAGATGATATGTCAGCCAGCCGTGCGTGATGGCACGCCCCACCGGGTGCCTCGCCGGCAGTGACACACGCTTTGCCCACGGGCCCTCGCCGGGCAACGATTCACCTTCAGACGATTCAGGAAGGCGTCATGGATTCCACTTTCAGCACCGATCAGGCGGCAGTCGACGTGACCGCACCCCAGCGCCTGCGCGTCATCAAGCGCACTGGCGATGTTGCGCCCTTCGATGCCAGCAAGATCTCCGTCGCACTCTCCAAGGCGTTCATCGCCGTGGAAGGCGATCAGGTCGAGTCCAGCTCGCGCATCCGCGATCTGGTCCAGCAGCTGACCAGCCAGATCACCGATGCCTTCCAGCGTCGCATGCCTGATGGTGGCACTCTGCATATCGAAGACATCCAGGACCAGGTCGAACTGGCCCTGATGCGCTCCGGCGAGCACAAGGTGGCCCGCGCCTACGTTCTCTACCGTGACGAGCACGCCCGTGCCCGCAGCGCGCAGAACGACGGCATCGCCAAGCCGCACCCGACCATCAATGTCACGCACCTCGACGGCAGCGTGCGTCCGCTGGATCTGGGCCGTATCGAGACACTCGTCTTCGATGCCTGCGCCGAGCTGTCCAACGTCGACGCCCAGAAGATCGTCGATGACTCGCTGAAGAACCTGTACGACGGCGTGCCGGTCGATGGCGTGTCCACCGCGCTGATGATGACCGCGCGCACGCTGGTCGAGAAGGACCCGAACTACACCTACGTCACCGCCCGCCTGCTGCAGGACAACCTGCGCCGCGAAGCCCTGAGCTTCCTCAAGGTCGCTGACGAGGCCACCTTCGGCGAGATGAAGGACCACTACCCGGTCGCCTTCAAGGCCTACATCGAGAGCGGCATCGCCTTCGAGCAGCTGGATGAGCAACTGGCCACCTTCGATCTGGATCGCCTCGGCGCCGCCATCGATCACACACGTGACAACCAGTTCACCTATCTCGGCCTGCAGACCCTGTACGACCGCTACTTCCTGCACCAGAACGACGTGCGCTATGAGTTGCCGCAGGTCATGTTCATGCGTGTCGCCATGGGTCTGTCCCTGAACGAGGAAGACCGCGAAGGTCGCGCCATCGAGTTCTACGAGCTGCTGTCCAGCTTCGACTACATGGCCTCCACGCCGACCCTGTTCAACGCCGGTACCCGTCGCAGCCAGCTGTCCAGCTGCTACCTGACCACCGTGCCGGATGCCCTGGATGGCATCTACGGTGCCATCCGCGACAACGCCATGCTCTCCAAGTGGGCCGGCGGTCTCGGCAATGACTGGACGCCGGTGCGCGCACTGGGGTCCTACATCAAGGGCACCAACGGCAAGTCCCAGGGCGTCGTGCCCTTCCTGAAGGTCGTCAACGACACCGCCGTTGCCGTCAACCAGGGTGGCAAGCGCAAGGGCGCCGTCTGTGCCTACCTGGAAACCTGGCACATGGACGTCGAGGAATTCCTCGACCTGCGCAAGAACACCGGTGATGACCGTCGTCGTACCCACGACATGAACACCGCCAACTGGGTGCCGGACCTGTTCATGAAGCGTGTCTTCGATGACACCGAGTGGACCCTGTTCTCGCCGTCCGACTGCCCGGACCTCCACGACCTGTACGGCGCGGCCTTCCAGGCGCGTTACGAGCAGTACGAGGAGATGACCCGTCAGGGCCAGCTGAAGCTGTTCAAGCGCGTCAAGGCGCGTGATCTGTGGCGCAAGATGCTCTCCATGCTGTTCGAGACCGGCCACCCGTGGATCACCTTCAAGGACCCGTGCAACCTGCGCAGCCCGCAGCAGCACGCCGGTGTCGTGCACTCGTCCAACCTGTGCACCGAGATCACCCTCAACACCTCCGAGGATGAGATCGCGGTCTGCAACCTGGGCTCGATCAACCTGGCGCAGCACGTCATCGACGGCAAGCTGGATGGCGACAAGCTCAAGAAGTCGGTACGTACCGCCGTGCGCATGCTCGACAACGTCATCGACATCAACTACTACGCCGTTCCGCAGGCGCGTCGCTCCAACATGCGTCACCGTCCGGTCGGCCTCGGCATCATGGGCTTCCAGGACGCGCTCTACGCGCAGTCCATCGCCTATGCCTCCGAAGAAGCCGTGACCTTCGCCGACGAATCCATGGAACTCGTCAGCTATCACGCCATCGAAGCTTCCAGTGATCTGGCGGCCGAGCGTGGCCGTTACGAGAGCTTCGACGGCTCTCTGTGGAGTCAGGGCATCCTGCCGATCGATTCCATCGAGAAGCTCAAGACCGAGCGTGGCGCCGACTACATCGAGATGGACGAAAGCCAGACTCAGGACTGGGACTACATCCGCGAGAAGGTCCGCACTCAGGGCATGCGCAACTCCAACGTGATGGCGATCGCGCCGACCGCGACGATCTCCAACATCTGTGGCGTCTCGCAGTCCATCGAGCCGACCTACCAGAACCTGTTCGTCAAATCGAACCTGTCTGGCGAGTTCACCGTGGTCAACGCCTACATGGTCAACGACCTCAAGGCGCGCGGCCTGTGGGATGAGGTCATGATCAACGACCTCAAGTACTACGACGGCAGCGTCCAGCCGATCGAGCGCATTCCGGAAGACCTCAAGGCGCTGTACGCCAACGCCTTCGAAGTCGAGCCGAAGTGGATCGTCGAAGCCGCCTCGCGTCGCCAGAAGTGGATCGACCAGGCGCAGTCCCTGAACCTGTACATCCAGGGCGTGTCCGGCAAGAAACTGGACGTGACCTACCGCATGGCATGGTTCCGTGGCCTCAAGACCACCTATTACCTCCGTGCTCTGGGTGCGACCGCCGTGGAGAAGTCCACCGTCGATCGCAGCAAGCACAACGCCGTCGGCAACGCACCGACCCCGGCTCCTGCTCCCGCGCCGACCCCGGCACCGGAAGCCAAGCCGGAACCGCGTGGCATCGAAGACTTCCTGCAAGGCAAGAGCGGTCAGCGTGCCCCCTCCGCCAGCAACATCGATGAGCTGGGCTGTGAGGCCTGTCAGTAAGCGATTGCGCAAGACTCGAGTCAGGCCCTGCCTGACTCCCCGCCTGCGATGACATCCCCGGCAGGCGGGCTGCGGCACTTTCTCAAGACCGAGCCTGGCTCGGTCTTGTGCCGACACAACAATCACTGCCTCCTGACATTGTCTCGAAACACGGCCCGGGCCTGACCTTCCCTCTCGGCAGATCACGCCTCTCGATGGCGCCAGCGTCGCAGGACGCACCGCCAACGCCTTCTTGTCACGCTGATTGCCCGCGTGACCACTACGAACACGAGGAACGCAACATGTTGAACTGGGACGATTTCCACGAAGACGAAGCCCCCGCTGCCGAGAAGCCGGCCGCTGCCAAACCGGCGCCGCAGGCCGAAGCCCCGGCGGCTGCCCCTGCGGCTGAAGTTGCCGTCGCGAGCGAGAACAGCGAAGGCTACGCGGTCAGCGAAGCGGAACGCATCGCCCGCGCCCAGCAGGCGCTGGACGATCTTGACGTGGCCAAGGGTCTGGAAGAACTGGAAATGGGTGCCCAGCGCATTCAGGTCGACGAGAAGCGCATGATCAATGCCCGCGCCGACGTCAACCAGCTGGTGCCCTTCAAGTACGACTGGGCATGGCAGAAGTACCTCGACGGCTCCGCGAACCACTGGATGCCGCAGGAAGTGAACATGAACGCGGACATCGCGCTCTGGAAGAGCCAGGACGGCCTGACCGAAGACGAGCGTCTGATCGTGATGCGCTCGCTGGGTTACTTCTCCACTGCCGACTCGCTGGTCGCCAACAACCTGGTGCTGGCCGTCTACAAGAACATCACCAACCCGGAGTGCCGCCAGTACCTGCTGCGTCAGGCCTTCGAAGAGGCGATCCACACCCACGCCTACCAGTACTGCATCGAGTCCCTGGGCATGGACGAAGGCGAAGTCTTCAACATGTACCGTGAAGTGGACTCCGTGGCACGCAAGTCCGCCTGGAGCCTCAAGCACACCCAGGCGCTGGCGCGTGCCGACTTCCACACCGGCACCCCGGAAGCGGATCAGGAATTCCTGCGCAACCTGATCGGCTTCTACGCTGTCACCGAAGGCATCTTCTTCTACTGCGGCTTCTCCCAGATCCTGTCCATGGGTCGTCGCAACAAGATGACCGGCGTCGCCGAGCAGTTCCAGTACATCCTGCGTGACGAGTCCATGCACCTGAACTTCGGCATCGACGTGATCAACCAGATCAAGGTCGAGAACCCGCACCTGTGGACCGCCGAATTCCAGGACGAAGTCACCCAGATGATTCTGGAAGGCACCCAGCTCGAGATCGAATACGCGCGTGACACCATGCCGCGCGGCGTACTGGGCATGAACGCGGCCATCATGGAGGAATACCTCCACTTCATCTGCAACCGTCGCCTCGCGCAGCTGGGCCTCAAGGAGCAGTTCCCGGGCGCCAAGAACCCGTTCCCGTGGATGTCCGAGATCATCGACCTGCGCAAGGAGAAGAACTTCTTCGAGACGCGCGTCACCGAATATCAGGTCGGCGGTGCCCTGAGCTGGGATTGATCGCTGATCACTCCCTCTCCCGGAGACAGGCACGCGACTGACGCCTGTCTCCGCTGAGCACCCCAACGGGCCATGTCATTGATATGGCCCGTTTTTGCGTCCAGCGCCCGCACAGGGTAGGCTTCGCGCCGTCCCGACTCTCCCCGGCTTCACGTGAAAGGAACGAACATGCAACTCGGTATCATCGGACTCGGCCGCATGGGCGGCAACATCGCCCGCCGCCTGATGCGCAATGGCCACGAAGTGGTCGCCCATGACCGTGACGAGGCGATTGCCCAGTCACTGGTCGCTGACGGCGCGACCCACGTCGACAATCTCGCGGCGCTGGTCCAGCAGCTGAAGGCACCGCGTGCCGTGTGGGTCATGTTGCCGGCGGGCGAGATCACCGAGCAGACCATCAGCGCACTGGCCGAGCTGATGGAAGCCGGCGACACCATCATCGATGGCGGCAACACCTTCTACAAGGACGACATCCGTCGTGCTGCCACGCTGAAGGACAAGGGTCTGAACTACGTGGACGTGGGCACCTCCGGTGGCGTGTGGGGCCTGGAGCGCGGCTACTGCATGATGATCGGCGCCGAGAAGGCCGTGTTCGATCATCTCGAGCCGCTGTTCGACACCCTCGCCCCAGGCTATGGCAATCTGGAGCGCACCAAGGGTCGCAATGCCCCGGATGAGCGCGCGGAACGTGGCTATATCCACGCAGGCCCGGTCGGTGCCGGTCACTACGTGAAGATGGTGCACAACGGTATCGAGTACGGCCTGATGCAGGCCTACGCCGAAGGCTTCGAGCTGATGCAGAGCAAGGGCTCCGAGGACCTTCCGGAAGACCAGCGCTTCGACCTCAACCTGGCCGACATCGCGGAAGTCTGGCGTCGTGGCAGCGTCGTCTCCTCCTGGCTGCTCGACCTGACCGCCCAGGCGCTCGCCGGCGATGCGCGCCTGGATCACTACAGCGGTGCCGTCTCCGACAGTGGCGAAGGCCGCTGGACCGTCGATGCCGCCGTCGAGCAGGGCGTTGCCGTGCCGGTGCTGGCAAACGCGCTGTTCTCGCGTTTCAGCTCGCGCAAGGAAAACACCTACGCCAACCGTCTGCTGTCCGCGATGCGCTTCGGCTTCGGTGGTCATGTCGAGCCGCCCAAGCAGGACTGATCTTCCGCTGACGCATCAGACGTGAAACGCCCCGCTCATGGTCTCCCATGAGCGGGGCGTTTCGTTGGCGAGGCCATCGTTGGCAAGACAGCATGAGCATCAGAACCTGTCGGTCTGACTATCTGGCCGGCCTCTCCTGCCCGGCAGTCTCGTCAGCCGCCACGCCCCGCAACCGGCGTGAGTGTCATCTGCTGCCCCCGCATGTTGATATCGAACTCCCCCAGAAAGCTCATTCCCAGCAGCACCACCTCATCATGCATGCCCGGCACGATGGCCCCGCGCACCTCGCGCTGGTTGAGCCCCGCCAGACTGACGACATCCAGCGTGGTCAGTGCGCCATGGCTCACCCCATTGGCGGTGGTGAAGCGGGCATCGCGCCCGCGCGGCAACGCCAGACGCTCGGCCAGTGATTCGGACACCGAGACATAGGTGGCGCCGGTATCCAGCAGGAAGGTCACCGGCTCACCATTGATCTCGCCGGGGGCCACGAAGTGCCCTGAGCGGTTGCGCGTCAGGGTCAGCGGCTCCCCCTGGGACAATGCCTGACCGGCCAGCGAGGCATTCGGGCGGGTACGCTCCTCGAGCTGCCCCTGGAACCACCACACCAGCATGCCAAGTATCAGCCCCCAGCACAGCACCAGCATGCCGATACCGTAACGCCGGGTTGCCCCCTGGCCTTCAGAATCCTTCATTCACCCTCACCTCTGACAGCCGGTTGCCAACATGCATCCCCCTCCATGCCACCGGCCTTCTTCATGCTACCGGCCCTCTCAACAACAGACGCAGCGCCACCAGACACAGCGCGATCCCCAGCGCCAATGGGACGCCGATCAACCAGCCGCGCGTGCCAGGCAGACTGGCCTCGTGAGGCGCACTGCGTCGATAGTTCACGGCCACGGTCTCGCCGACCGCAGGTGTCGGCGTCTGTACCGCCAGCGGTGATACATATTCATGCCAACCGCCACGCCTGTCCTGGTAACGCACGATGGGCGCGTACTGGATCGACTCGACATTGAATCGCCCCCCCGGCGGCAAGCCTGCCATCGCCAGGGCCTCGTCCTCACTCAACTCACCGCCCTTGGGCAGATGGATGCGGCCGCGCCCTTCCACGTTCAGGGCGCGATCATGACTGATCACCTCTCCCATCACCTGGACGCTTTCCCGTGCGAGTGATTGTGCGTACTGCCAGCGAAGCGCACCCAGCAACAGCAGCGCCACGCCGATGATCAACAGCCCCCAGGGTAATACCATGCGCTGCCTCCTGCGTAGGTTGGCCATCATGTCTGGCGAGAACTCGCCGAGCGGGCTGCCTGAAGCGTCTCGTCCGACACGACATGCGCCACGCCCTGCTCCCGACCACCAGCCGCTTCCAGCATGTCACTCAAGGTCTCGAACTTGCGCCAGCGTGCGTGCGCCAGAGGTGTCACTCCCTCGGCATCCGCGAGATTGACGTCAGCGCCGTGATCCAGCAGCTGCTTGACCACCTGTTGATAGGCATCCCCGCCGTCCCCCAGCAATACGGCTTCGATCAGCGCCGTCCAGCCAAGGCGATTCTGATGATCAGGCGGCACGTCCGTCTGCTCCAGCAACACGCGACAGATATCCGCATGGCCGCGCTCGCTGGCGGACATCAGGGCCGTGGAGGAGAAACGATTGAGCACCGTGGCCGAGGCACCGTGCTCAAGCAGGCAGGTCAGGCAATTGCCATATCCCAGCGCCGCGGCAGCCAGCAAAGGCGTGTCATGCAGGGCGTCGGTCTGCTCGCTGTCAGCTCCCGCGGCCAACAGCGCCGCCACCGCTTCGGGCTGATTGGCCTGCACGGCCACCATCAACGGCGAGCGTCCGCGATAATCGACATCATTGAGGCGCTCACGCGCCCCGGGCTCGGCAAGCGCTTCCCTGAGCCCTTCCAGATCCCCACGCTGAGCGCACATCGTCATGTCCTTCATGCCCACCTCCTGACGCCTGAGAATTCACACGACTCCTGTCTGACAGCCTATGCGATCCTGAAGACGACCGTTAGCCTCCCTGCGTTCAATCTCCGCCTTGCACACCCGTCAACCCTCTCCCGGGGTCACTGTCACGCGCGCATCCCGCTGCCGGAACAGGGAGATATCAGGCATAAAAAAAGCGCCCCCGAAGGAGCGCCAGTTCGTCATCACCGCAGGGCGCGGCAGACGAGACTCAGAAACGAAGCCCGTCCGGCTGCCAGCCGAACCCCCTTAGAATACGGTGCGGCTGGCGTGACGCCCAATCATCTCTCGGGATCGAGATGATAGCCAAGCCCTATGAGTTGATATCTTTCAATAGGCTAATATCAAAGGGCTGCAGGACACCCCTCTTCCCATCAGGCCGTGGGCTTGGTCCCCACCAGCGGTGAGCTGGGCAGCCAGACATGCGCCGCCAGGCCGCCCAGAGCGGAGCGCTCCAGCCTCAGCTCGCCGCCATACAGCGCCATCAGGTCGTCCACGATCGCAAGCCCGAGTCCTGAACCGGAGCGCCCCTCATCGAGACGTGCACCACGCCCCAGCGCGGCGGCGCTCTGCTCGTCGCTCATGCCCGGGCCATCATCCTCGATGACCAGCAGCACACCGCCATCGCGGGACTCGCTGGTCACACGTACCTGCTGCTGCGCCCATTGCAGCGCGTTCTCGAGCAGATTGCCGACCATCTCCTGCAGGTCCTGCGGGTCGACGCGCACACCGGCATCATCCTCCAGCGCGAGGCTTAGGGTGATGCCACGCCGGCTCGCCAGGCGCCCAAGGCCATCGAACACCGGCCCGGCGGCCTCGCGCAGACTGACTCGCCCACTGAGATGCGCACCGCCCGCGGCACTCGCCCGCGCCAGATGGTGACGCACGGCCTCATCGATACGTCGCAATTCGGCATCGATGCGGGCGCGGTCCTCGCCATCAAAGCGCTCGGACTGGGCCTTGAGCACACTGACTGGCGTCTTGAGCGCATGCGCCAGATTGCCCGCCGCGGCACGCCCACGCTCGATCAGGCGTTGATCTCGCTCCAGCACTGCATTGATCGCGCGCGTCAGCTCAGTCAGCTCAGGTGGCAGGCGTGTTTCCTCCAGCCTGTCCGCCTCCCCCTCCGCGACCCGCTTGAGGCGTGCCCGCAACCGCCGAAGCGGTGCCAACCCCCAGCTGATCTGCGCGGCGGAGCCACACACCAGCAACGACGCCAGCGCGACAAGCGCTCCCGCCAGCAACCACTCGAAACGCGCGACCTCGGCGTCCACCTCGCTGCGACTCGCCGCCACCATCACATGCAGTGGCTGGCTGCGGCCCGGCAGGCGAATATCACGCTCGATGGCGCGCAACGACTGATGACGCGGCCCGTCGAGATCCCGGCTCAGGAACCCGTCGGCACTGATCTCATCGCGAATCGGCAGGCGTTGATCCCACAGCGAGCGCGAGGTCAGCACATTGCCGTGGCGATCGGAAATCTGCCAATACCAGCCGGAGTAGGCCTGATCGAAACGCGGATCACCCAACGAGCGCGTAAGCCCCGGACGGCCCTTCTCGCGATCGAACTGGATCGCGGCGATCAACACCTTCGACAGCGACAGCAGCCGCTGGTCAAAGGCCGTCGTCACCGCATCCCGAAAGCTCCACGCCAGCCCCAGACCGGTCAACGGCATGACGATCAAGGCGATGACCAGCGAGCCACCCAGCAGTCGCCGGCCGACGGACAATGGCTTCATGCGTCGCGGCCGTCCGCTCCCGCTACGCCGGCCCCGTCTGCGCCACCCGATTCGGCATCCGGGTCGCGCAGGCGATAACCGCGGCCGCGCAGGGTCTCGATACGCTCAGCCCCCAGCTTGCGACGCAGGCGGCTGATCTGGACATCGATGACATTCGAGTCGGGTTCGTGGTCGCGGTCATAGACATGCTCGACCAGCTCCGAACGGCTCACCACGCCGGGCACGGCATGCATCAGGTGCATCAGCAACCGCGTCTCCTGTGCCGTCAGTGACACGGGGCGCCCCGCCAGGCTGACGGTGCCGCCATGCGTATCACAGGCCAGATCCCCCAGCTTGAGCACCGGATGGGCATGCCCGCGCGAGCGACGCACCAGCGCGCGCAGGCGGAAGATGACCTCGGCCGTCTCGAAGGGCTTGGTCACGTAATCATCCGCACCGGCAGAGAAGCCGGCCGCCTTGTCCGACCAGCGCTCGCGCGCCGTCAGCACCAGCACCGGGACTTCGATGCCGGCCTCACGCCACTGGGCCAGCCAGCGGGTGCCATCACCATCCGGCAGGCCAAGGTCCAGCACCACCGCATCATAGCGCTCGGTCTGCACCAGAAAATCGGCATCGGCACCATTGACGGCATGCTCGACCAGCACATCTGCCTCACTGAGGCGTGCCATCAGCGCTTCGGCCAACGGCATGTCATCTTCCACCAACAATATCTTCATGAATTCTGGGCACTCCTGGGCAGTCGCTATCCGGTGACGGATACCGCGTCACGGCATCACACGAGGACACTGCTGCAAGCATAACGGTCCTCAGGGGTCTTCGGCACCCTCAAGACCGCCCGTTGGCTGACGCTCGCTCAGGGATGGCGACGGGCCTGCCGGGCTCTCGAGAGCATGACGGCGCATCGCGTCCAGATTGACGCCACGCACCTCACGCAGCTCTCCATCCGCGGCCCGTACGGTGAACTTGGCCATCTGGCCCTGCGGTCCGAGCATCTCGACCTCGTAGATCAACTCGCCATGGATGTCTTCAAGCTCCACCTCGACCACCTGCCCCAGCCAGTCACGCTCGAGACTGTCCAGCAGTTCAGACAGTGAAATGACACGGCCGGCAGCCACCTCATCGTGCAGGCTACGCCAGCGCTCACTGTCACACAGCGCATGCGGCGGCATGGCCAGGACACCGATCAGCAAGCCGCCCAGCCCCAGGCACAACCATCCATAGCGTTGCCGCCATTGGCTGACGCGGGATGCGCTGGCGCCTGTCTGGGCCTTGCGGGGAGTCGGCATGACGGAAAACCTCTTGAATTGCGGCGGGTCTGGTGCGCCGCGACGGGCGCTGATGCTCGACAAGCATCCTGGCAATGGAATGTGCAAGCAAACCTGCGTTGGAACAGCGCGGACGCCAGCGGATGCGCACGGATGACCGCATGCCGCAAAGACTGACAGGCAGCAATGAACCTCAGATGAATCCCCCTCTCAGTGTCATGCAAGGTCGCATGTCTCACAGTGAGGCCATGTTCCACTGCCTTGAGGAGGCGTCCATGCCGTCATCTCCTGCCTCTACCAGTGTGAAGGAGGCTCGCTCTCGGGCCATCAGCATCCGGCTGGCGGGGCGCTCCATATTGAACCTTCGCCAGCGACTGGGAGCGGGCGCTCTCGGCCTGATGCTGGGCTCGGTGCCCGCCTATGCCAATGGCATCGAGGATCTCCCTCCCCAGCATCGACTGAGTGCTTCCACGCTGGGCACGGGGTTGGATGACACTCGTCGCGAGGTGGCCGCGCTCGCCACGGCGAGCGGGCACAGTCCCGATAGCTCTGGCAGTCCTGACAGCTCTGGCAGCCCTGACAGGCGTGCTGCAGGGATGGGCGATGACAATGGCGATACCACGTCAGGGCAAGCGGCACCGGGCTCGCAGCGCGATCACGGAGGCTCTCACGAAAGCTCTCGCCTCCTGTCCACGGGGCTGGCCCCGGAACTGCTGACCCAGCTGATGATGCGAGCCAGCCACAGTGGGATGCGTCAATTCAGTGGCATGGACATCGTGGCGAATCAGGTCCGTTTCACCGGCTGGGGGCGAGACGGCTGGGAGATGGAACTGTCCATCAATCGCGCGGATGGCGAGCTGATCGATGAGGCGCTACGCCGCCAGACCCGCCAGACGGAGGAAGGGGCAATGGGGAGAAACAGCCTGCGTCAGACCTTGAATTTTGCCGCCAGCGACGGCATTGAAAGAATACGCAGTGTCGACGTGGAGGCGCATGCCATCCGAATCGTCGGACTGGACGGGCAAGGCCGACAGCAGACCCTGTCCTTGAGCCTGCCCACCCTCGCCAGCACGATGCCGGGCGGATGACGCTCGGACCTGACGGCCTCCACCGCGCCCCTGCGGACACGACAATCGCCTTGACGACAACGCTGCCAACCTCGATGCTGAGATCATGAGGCAGCCAAAGGCATGACGAATCTCGCAGGGGCCTGCAGTACCGCCCTGGCTCAGGTGCTTCAGGCGCTGACAGCCAAAAGAGACACCCCACTTTCCAGACCCGATACCCCCGACCATCCACCTTCACACATCGGGTCTTCCCTGCCCGGCCCATCGGCCCGGCAACCATTGCGGAGAATCAACATGCAAGGCCAACAGCACAACACTCTCTGGAACCAGGCTCGCCAATGGCAGGCCAACGCCGGCAACCAGCGTCCTTCTCAAGGCCTGTCCGGCCTCAAGCTGGTCGCTGCCTGGCTGATCGGCGGTGTCGTCATGATCTTCAGCCTGTTCGCGGCACTGATCATGATGGTACTGGGCATCATCATGCTGCCCTTCATCCGCCGGCGCATGAAGAAGCGCATGAGCGAGATGCAACAGCGCATGCAGGAAGCCCAGGACAAGGCCAACGGCCGCCAGAACTATTCGCGGGATGCGACACGTGAAGACGGCAGCAGTACCGCGACACTGGATGGTGAGTACCAGGTCAAGGAATAAGCCCCGACACCGATGACCGATTCAGGGTCACACGACGCAAGAAGGCCGCCCCACGGGGCGGCCTTCTTCGTTTCAGCGGCCTGACGCTACACAGGCAAGCTCAGGTGCCTGACCCTCACACGCGATAGACGCTGGCGGTCATCACCTTGGACATCAGCCGCATGGCGCTCTTCAGCGGCCCCGGGAAGCGATGTCCTCCGGCCTCCAGCGCCCACTGCTCATGATGGGCTTCATCGATCTCCATCTGCCGCAGCACCGCGCGTGAACGCTGATCGCCCTCGGGCAGTGTCTGCTGGTGCTTCGACAGGTGCTCGCCTACCAGCTCCTCGGTCGCGGCCACGAACCCGAGGCTGACCTTGTCGTTGATGGCGCCGGCCGCTGCCCCGAGCGCAAAGCTCGTCATGTAGAACAGTGGATTGAGCAGGCTGGTATTGGCATCCAGCTCGACGAGACGTGCATCGCACCAGGCGAGATGGTCGATCTCCTCCTGAGCGGCAAGCTCCATCTGGCTGCGCGTTTCCGGCAGACGCGCCGTGAACCCCTGGCCCTGGTACAGCGCCTGGGCGCAGACTTCACCGGTGTGATTGATGCGCATCAGACCGGCAGCATGCTGACGCTCCGCATCACTGATCTCACTGTCCACGATATCGCCTGCCGGGGTAGGTCGTGACGGCTGAGCCGCATGAGGGACCAGCGTGCGCAGAACGGTATCGAACTGATGGATCAACTGGTCGGCGCGACTGTGGTGACGTTGTGCCTGACTGGCGGTGGGGTGCGTCATGTAAGAACTCCTGCACGGCGTGAGCAATGCCACCATCTTACGCAAGGCCCCCACTCACGGTAAGGGGCAGAGTGACGCTGTCGTCGTCGGCACGTCTGAATCTCGCATCGCTCCGACATCTCCTGCCTGCAGCCTGCAGAACAAGACCGGGCATGACGCTTTCACGTCATGCCCGGTATGCGCCCGTGTGCCGCACGCTTGTATATCGCTAGCCGCTACCTGCCCGCGAACCGCCGGTACAGGCGCCTGCTCTACGCCGGCTCAGCCAGCCGGCCAGGTGAAGCGGCGACCACCCATCAGGTGCATGTGAATATGATAGACCGTCTGGCCGCCATCTTCATTGCAGTTCATCACCACACGGTAGCCATCGTCGGCGAAGCCGTATTCCTTCGCCAGTCTGGCGGCGGTGTACTGCAGGCGTCCCACCGTGGCCAGCTGGCTTTCCTCGATATCATTGAGCGTGGCGATGTGCTGCTTGGGAATGATCAGCACATGGGTCGGCGCCTGAGGGTTGATGTCATTGAAGGCCAGCACCTCCTCATCCTCATAGACGATATCGGCGGGAATCTCGCGATTGATGATCTTGCAGAACAGACAGTCCATGACACCTTCTCCCTCGACAATGACGTCGCCGCCAACGGCAGCGCAAGGTGCAAGCGTAGCGTCAGCACCGCAATGGGCCAAGCCCCGAGACAATGATCACCAAGACAATGATCACCGAGACAGTGATCACCGAGACGCCCCCGATACCGACAGGCTTCTGCGCATGAGACGAGTGTCGCTGGATGGGCAACAGAATGATTCACTCACGACGGTGGGCGGACTCGCTAAATGATAGGATAATCATTGTTACCTCGCTAACAAGAAGCCTGCCGTCATGCGCCTGCAAACCTCCTTGATCCCCTCCCTGCACAAGGCGACTCACGAGCTGGACGCCTCCGGCAGGGCCACCACGGGTACAGTGACACCCAAGGCATTAGTGGCCACGCCTGACGCGGACACTGCCGGGACGCTGTCACGCGAACCGGCGGCAGAGGACTTTCTGCAGCGCGCCAAGGGCTTTCTCAAGGCGGAAGTCTATCTCACGCACCTCGATGGCCAGACGGTGGTATGCAAGGACTACCGTCGTTATGCCGGCACCCCGGCGGCACTGGTCGCGCGCTGGCTGGTCCGTCGAGAACTGAAGATGCTGAGCCGCCTGGCCGGCTGGACGCATGCACCGCGCGCCATCGCACGCGTCTCCCCGCTGGCACTGGCCATGGAATACATTCCCGGCCCTCTGCTGAGCGATGCGCAGCTGGATCCCGCGGCGCATCCAGGACTCTGCCAGCAGCTGATTCTCGTCGTGCAGCAGCTGCATCAGCGCCGGATGGCACACAACGACATCCGCGGATCCAACGTCATACTGCGCGATGGCATACCGGTACTGATCGATTTCACCTCGGCGGTGCGGCTGCCGCGACTGCCGGGCACGGCCGGTGTGATGCGCATGATGCGTCGCTTCGACCTGCGCCACTCCCTCAAGCTCAAGCAACGTACGCTGGGGCTGCCGCTGCGGCCACGCGAGGCTCGCCTGCTGATGCGCAGCGGTCGCCTGAATCAGGTATTGCGCCTGTGGAAGAAACGCATCCTGCCGCGTCTCAAGGGCCGGTGACGCGTCCTGCTCTCGCCGACCTCACGTCTCAGCGGAAGCGGCGCTGGGCCAGAAGACTCCTGACCAACGGCGTGATGATCAACTCGATGGCCAGCGCCATCAGGGCACCCGGCACCACCAGCGTGTGCGGGCGCGACATGAAGGAGCCCTGGATCATCGCCAGCAGATAGGGGAAATCGACGCTGCCCGGATCACGGAAGTGCACGACGACCATCGACTCGGCATCGGTGGGAATGTCCTGCGGCTCGAAGGGGTTGGAGGTGTCCACCGTCGGTACGCGCTGGAAGTTGATATGGGTACGCGAGAACTGCGGCTGGATATAGCGGACATAGTCATCCATGCGGCTCAGGATGGTATCGACCACCGCTTCCTGGGAGTGCCCGCGCAGCTTGGTGTCCCGGTCGATCTTCTGGATCCACTCGAGGTTCATGGTCGGTGCCACGCCGATCAGCAGATCCACATGACGCGCGATGTCATGCTCGGGCGTCACCAGCCCGCCATGCAGGCCCTCGTAGAACAGCAGGTCCGTGCAATCCGGCAGCGACTGCCATTCGGTGAAGGTCCCGACCTTGTAGCCCGCCTCGATCATGCGCTTGTCTTCGGCATGGATGTAGTGACGGTGCGTGCCGGAGCCCTGCTCGCCATACTCCAGAAACAGCGCTTCCAGTCGATCGAGCTGGTTGGCCTCGACCGCGAAGTGTGACAGCTCACGCTTGCGCTCCGGCGCCTCCTGGAACATGCGTACCAGTTCATCGCGGGTATAGCGGTGAAAGGCATCGCCATCCACATAGGCGGCATGGATCGACTCACGCGAGAACATGCGCTCGAAGGTCCGCATGACCGTGGTCGTCCCCGCACCGGAGGAGCCCGTCACGGCGATGATCGGATACTCCCGCGACATCAGCGCGCCACCTCGCAGGCCAGCGCCGCGACCGTGCGCTCGATCTCGTCACTGACGCGTGCACTCGGCACGGCCAGTCCGTCGGGGCCGGCAAACACCAGCCCGACCCTGACGGTGGCCAGCACGCTGCCGTCACCGACCCGCACCAGACGATGATGGACGCCCAGTCCCTTGCCGGACACGGGGTCCATGGCGGTCTCCACCACCAGCGCATCGCCCAGCTTGCCTTCCCCCTGATACTGCACGGCAAGATCGGAGACGATGCTCATGAGGCCATCGACATCCCATTCCGGGAAGCCGAGTGCCTGCCAGGCCTGGCCGCGTGCCTCGTGCGCCAGGCTGACCACGCTATCGTGACCGAGATGCTGGCCATAATTGATATCGCTGACACGAATCGTCATCGCATGACGATGCACCAGGCGCTGCTCTGGGAACTCGAGCCGAATACGCTCCATGAGGACTCCTCGTCGGCGAGACGGAAATGGACGATGACGGCGGAGTCGCCATGCTTCCCCGATGCCATGCTCAAGGCCGGGGAGACCCATGGGCCGCCGTTCATGCGTGAACAAGTGATGATGAAGGTTATCGCACGGCCGACACCGACATGACCAGACTCTCGACACGATGGTCGTAGAATGGCCGACGCGAGAATCACGGTGCGATAACGACAAGACCCGGCCAGAGGCCGGGTCTTGCAGACAATGCGATGATGCCGGACATGCTCAGGCGTCGCCACGCTCACGGGCGATGGCACGCCAGGCGATGTCACGTCGCACCAGCACGTCCTGCCAGTCGATGGCGTCCACACCCTCGTAGGCACGCTCGGTGGCGGCGGCCACGCTGTCGCCCAGCGCGGTGACGCACAGCACGCGACCGCCACTGGTGACCACCTGCCCGTCCTTTTCGGCGGTGCCGGCGTGGAAGACCTTGCAACCGGTCGCCTCGGCAGCGTCGAACCCGGTGATGACATCGCCCTTGCGGTAGCTGGCCGGATAGCCGCCTGCCGCCAGCACCACGCCGACCGCCGCGCGGGAATCCCACTCGCAGGTCTGGGTATCGAGGCGCCCGTCTTCGGCGGCCAGACACAGCGCCACCAGGTCGGACTTCAGACGTACCATGATCGGCTGGGTCTCCGGATCACCGAAGCGGCAATTGTATTCGATGATCTTCGGCGCGCCCTGGGCATCGATCATCAGGCCGGCGTACAGGAAGCCGGTGTAGGGATGTCCCTCTGCCGCCATGCCACGCACGGTGGGCAGGATGATCTCGTCCATCACGCGCTGGTGCACATCGGCGGTGACCACCGGTGCCGGAGAATAGGCCCCCATGCCACCGGTGTTGGGGCCGGTATCGCCTTCACCGACCCGCTTGTGGTCCTGACTGGTGGCCATCGGCAGCACGTTCTCGCCATCGACCATCACGATGAAGCTGGCTTCCTCGCCATCGAGGAACTCCTCGATCACCACGCGTGCACCGGCATCACCGAAGGCGTTGTCCTCGAGCATGTCACGCACGGCGGCGCGAGCTTCCTCATCGGTCATCGCGACCACCACTCCCTTGCCCGCCGCCAGACCATCGGCCTTGATGACGATCGGTGCCGGGTGGGCGGCCAGGTACTCAAGCGCCGCATCGACCTCGGCGAAGGTGGCGTAATCGCCGGTCGGGATGGCATGACGCGCCAGGAAGTCCTTGGTGAAGGCCTTGGAGCCTTCCAGCTGGGCAGCGCCGGCCGTCGGGCCGAAGCACTTGAGCCCCGCCTCGCGGAAGCGATCGACCACGCCGATCACCAGCGGCGCTTCCGGGCCGACGATGGTCAGCTCGATGGCGTTGTCCCGCGCGAAGGCGACCAGAGCATCGAGATCGTCAGCGGCAATCGCCAGATTGGTCAGCTTGGACTCGCGCGCCGTGCCCGCATTGCCGGGGGCCACGAAGACCTCCTCGACACGGGAGGACTGGGCGGCTTTCCAGGCCAGCGCATGTTCGCGGCCACCGCCGCCGATGATCAGGACCTTCATCTTTTCAACCTTCATGAGCCAGTGAGGATCAAGGCTGCCCGCAAGACACGGGCGACCGAGGAAATGTCAGGCTGCGCATTATGGCAGAAAGGGGCTCCCCTCGGGACGCCCCTTTTCACATCAACGCGATTTCATGTGATTTTCATGCCGGCCGACCAGGCATCACTCAGCGTGTGCCCTCGGGGTCGTGAGCCTCGCCGTCGTCGTTCGTCCCGCCCTCCGGGGCATCATCGGCAGAGCGTGAGCTCGTCCGGCCCCGGTTGATGCCGCCCCCCATGGCCTGCTGCCAGAAGCGCAGATTCTCTTCGGCGACTTCGCGCATCATCTCCATGGGCGAGTGGCGCATGGCCTGGGACCATTGCTCCTGCATGCGCTGCTGTTGCTCCATCATCAGCCGCGTGCCCTGCTCCAGATACCCCGCCAGCGGCAATGGCTTGGCCATCGCATAGATGCGGATGAACTGCTCCAGCAGCTCGTTGGAGAAGACTTCGGCCTCACCATCGCCCTGCTCCTGCTCGATGATGATGGTCAGCAGGATGGTGCGCGTGAGGTCCTCGCCGCTCTTGGCGTCCTCGACCTTGAAGACCTCTTCCGCCAGCACCAGGCTGCGCAGGTCCTCGAGGGTCACATAACGGCTCTGCTCGGTATCGTAGAGACGCCGATTGGCGTATTTGCGGATGACTCTCACGGATCAAGCTCCTGTCGATTTTTCTTCATTGTGCACTCAAGGGGGGGCACTGCAAGGAAAGCCGCTTCCACGCGCCTGATCCACTCCCGCCACGCCCCGGGCAATCGCCTCCTTCGCTGTCATTTCGCCGGAGCCGAGCCATCTGACGTCCATGCTAGAATGCCGCCTCTTTTCCTCCTGTCTGTCTACGGTATCGCCATGAACCTTATCCTGCTCGGCGCTGATGACCTGCTCGCCTCCGACCATGCACGCGTGACGGACCCGCGCAGACTGCGCCATCTGCGTGAGGTGCATCGTGCCGCTGTCGGTGACGAGATGACCCTGGGAATCGAAGGCGGGCTGATCGGTCGTGGACGCCTGGAGCGGCTGGACGCCGAGGTGGCCGAATTCAGTCTGCGTCTGGAGCGTCAGCCGCCGGCACCACTCGATGTCCATCTGCTGCTGGCGCTGCCACGCCCGCGCATGCTGGCGCGCTCGCTGGAACACATCACGGCGCTGGGCGTGAAGCACATCACCCTGCTGCATACGCGGCGCGTGGAGAAGAGCTACTGGCAGTCGCCGGAGCTGAAAGAGGAAAAGATTCGCCAGCATCTGGTGCTGGGACTGGAGCAGGCGCGCGACACCATCATGCCGACGGTCACACAGGAGACATTGTTCAAGCCATTCGTGGAGGACAGACTGCCGGACCTGATGGCCCCGGAGAGCGCCGTGAAGCCGCGCGGCATCATCGCGCACCCGGGCATGCCGCAGGAGTGCCCGCGCGCGGTGAGTGAGCCGGTGATCCTGGCCATCGGCCCGGAGGGTGGATTCGTGGACTATGAGGTGGAGCAGTTCATGAAGGCCGGCTTCGAAGGCGTGCACCTCGGCGAGCGCATCCTGCGCGTCGAGACGGCGGTCACGGCGCTGCTGGCGCGACTGGGCTGAGACCTCACACCGGCTGACCCGCCAGATGCCGCCACTCCCCCCAGTGGACGGCGGCATCGAAATCCAGCAGACAGTGCTCGAACCAGCGCGCCCCGAGTCGCCAGTCTCCCCCGGCGGCAAGCCATGCACGGGCCAGATGCTGGCGCTCATCCCACGGCAGCCAGCCTTCCCGAGTCAGCCTGTGCATGGCCCGGTCCACCCGTACGTCGCCCGTGCGCCCTTCGCGCCAGCGCTGGAATGCCACATCGCAGGCCGCCTCCTTCTCCAGCGCCTCGCCATACCAGCCCATCAGCGATTCCTCGGGCTGCGCTTGCAGGACCCGCTGCCAGTACTCGCGCTGGAGCAGCACAGCCATCAGCTGATGCGCCGCGAGAGACTCCCCCATTTCCCGTCGATGTTCCGCCAGTGCCTGCAGGATGCGCCGCGGACTGATGCAGCCCTGCGCCAACCAGGCGGACAGGCGCCAGGCAGCCTGCACCTCGGCATCCTCTGATTCCGGACGCGACCAGACGAGGGAATACAGCTGCTCGCGCGCCGGCTCCTCCCCGCCTTGAAGCGTGGCGATTTCCCCCACCGGTTGCCAGGCGCTGGCCGTGGCGCACACTGCCTCCAGCGGCGGGAAACCGCGTGATGCCGATTCCGGCCATGGCGGCAAGGAACACGGCAGCCCCTGCAAGGGATTTCGCGAGGCATGACGCGTCCACCACTGGGCATCATCGAGACGCAGAGACATCGCCCCGCATGACGCCAGCGCTGGCGAGAGCCGCGAGGAAGCGGGCAATTCCGGGGCGGCGAGAGACATCGCCTTCGCACCATGGGCCGGGCTTTCCATCACCTGCGGAGGCGTCCACAGGGCCGTGGGCTCCTGCGTCGCATCCCGCTCGTCCAGCGGCTCCAGCACGAGCCCTTCACGTGGGTGGCAATGCAGCCGGGTACTGGCAGGAAGTTGCGCGGCAAGACGCTGAAGATTGCCGGCATCATCCGGGGTTCGGGAATGACTGACTTCCAGGCAGTCCACGTCATGCTGGCGGACCTGGGCCAGCACCTCGCTGACGGGATCCCCCACTCGCACCAGCAGATCGCTGCCGCGGCGCAGCAACATGCCACGCAGGTTCATCAGGCTCTGCCAGAGGAGGCGAAGGCGGGCAGGTCCCAGGCGAGGCAGACCCTCGACAGGCGTCAACCAGCGCTGGTCCAGCACGTACATGACCAGAAGTTGATAGGGGCGACGGACACTGGGCAGCGCGAATACCGGGTTGTCTTCCAGACGCAGGTCATGACGCAGCCAGACAAGTGACGTCTCCGGTGGGCCGCCCGAATTCGTGCTGATGGCCTCTCGCATGCGAGCTCCAAAGCGTTATCGGCGTATAATATTTGTACAATAAATAGCCCGCTCTGTACAACACGCTGTCCGATCAGGGACCTCATCCGACCTGCCGCCCGTGCGCTGGCGAGGGGTGCAAGTGCGTGATACATTCGAGAGGTTAGGTCACGATCCACCAATGTTTTCAACAAGATCGCGCAAGTGTCTCTACCCGCAAACACACTTGTCATCCAGGGGCTTCAGGAGGAATACGGCCATGCTCGCAAGACATGACATGACCGCACCAACCCGGCATCTTCGCCGTCTGCCCATCGCGGGCAGCCGGGGGCGCGCTGCGGACCTCATCCCCACCTGGATGCTGGCACCTCGTGCCGTGCGCCTCCCCTTTCTGACTGATCCGCCCGCGGCGGTGACGTCTCATCCCGAGGTACCTGCGTCCCTGCCGGGCGCCTGAACCTCTGAGCCGCCATCGGCTGCCACTGCCACTCATTCCCGCCACTTGATGGCGGCACGCACCTCCCGAGCAGGCGTCGACCTGACACGGAAGCGTGATCCAGAGGTGGCAACCTCGGCAGCCTGCAATGCGCTCGCCTATCCTATCGGCACCCAGTGGCCGAAATCCGCGTCCCGACCTCGAAGCTGGTGGCCTGGCCCTGAGCCCGTGTCCGCTCCGCTGACGACAGAGGGACAACGCCCTACAACGACTGGAGCGAGTCTTCCATGACCCTGCTGTTGATCGTGCTACTGCCATTGCTCGGTGCCCTGGTGCCGTTGATGGCCAGAGACCTGCCCCGCGGCCGCCTTGCCTGGCTGACGGCGGTTGCCCCTGCCCTGGCACTTGGTATCGCCGTCTTCCATCTCGGCGATGTCTTCGCCGGCCAGATAGCCCAGTTCCACCTGCCGTGGATCACCGAACTGGGGCTGGATCTGGCGCTACGCTTCGATGGCCTGTCAGCTCTGTTCGTCCTGCTGATTCTCGGCATCGGACTGCTGATCATCCTCTATTCTCGCTACTACCTGTCGAGCGAGGACTCGCTGGCACGCCTCTACAGCTTCCTGATGCTGTTCATGACCGCGATGCTCGGCATCGTCATGGCGGACAACCTGCTGTTGATGTGGGTGTTCTGGGAGCTGACCAGTCTCAGCTCCTTCCTGCTGATCGGTTACTGGTATCAGCTGAGCGAGGCGCGCAAGGGCGCCCGCATGGCGCTGACCGTCACCGGTGCGGGCGGGCTGGCGCTGCTGGCCGGCATCCTGGTCATCGGTCATATCGTCGGCAGCTACCAGTTCGATGACGTCCTCGCGGCGGCAGACCAGATCCGCTCCCACGAGCTGTATCCTGTCGCACTGGTACTGGTGCTGCTGGGCGCCTTCACCAAGTCCGCGCAGTTCCCGTTCCAGTTCTGGCTGCCCCACGCGATGTCGGCTCCGACACCGGTGTCCGCCTTCCTGCACTCCGCCACCATGGTCAAGGCCGGAGTCTTTCTGCTGGCGCGCATGCACCCGGTGCTCTCGGGGACTGATCTCTGGTTCTACATCGTCAGCCTCACGGGCCTTGCCACCCTGCTGTATGGCGCCTGGTTCGCCTTGATGAAGCAGGACCTCAAGGGCGTGCTGGCCTTCTCGACCATCAGCCATCTGGGTCTGATCACGCTGCTGTTCGGCTTCAACAGCCAGATGGCCGCCGTCGCGGGCCTGCTGCACATCATCAATCACGCGACCTTCAAGGCCTCGCTGTTCATGGCAGCCGGCATCGTCGACCACGAATGTGGCACGCGTGACATCCGCAAGCTCAACGGCCTGTACCGTTACATGCCGCATACCACGGTGCTGGCGATGGTCGCCTCGGCCTCGATGGCCGGCGTGCCGCTGCTCAACGGCTTCCTGTCCAAGGAAATGTTCTTTGCCGAGAGCCTCGATGCCCAGCTGCTGGGCGGTCTTTCCTGGCTGATTCCGGCGCTGGCGACCCTCGGTGGCATCCTGTCGGTGGCCTACTCGCTGCGCTTCATCCACGACGTCTTCTTCAATGGCGAGCCGAAGGACCTGCCCAAGACCCCGCATGAGCCGCCGCGCTACATGAAGCTGCCCATCGAGGTGCTGGTGCTGATCTGCCTGCTGGTGGGCATCCTGCCGTCACTGGTGATCAAGGACCTGCTGGTGAGCGCCTCCGCCAGCGTGCTGGCAGCGCCGGTGCCGGACTTCAGTCTCGCCATCTGGCACGGCTTCAACCTGCCGCTGCTGATGAGCGTCATCGCGCTGGGTGGCGGTGTCGCCGTCTACGCCCTGCGCCATCATCTGTACGCCTTCCAGCGCCAGTTCCGGGCGCGCAACGCCCTGCTGGTCTTCGAGGCCAACGTCCAGCGAGTCGTGAAACTGTCCGAGCGCTTCATGGACAGCTTCGAGAACGGTTCGCTGCAGCGCTACATGCTGTGGCTGCTGCTGACCGCGCTGGTCTTCGTCGGCATCGGCCTGCTGGCCGTGCCGCGTCTGGGTGGAGAGCTTGAGCAGCAGCCCTTCGATGGCATGCTGCTGACGGGTGCCGTGATCACCGGCCTGGCCGGCCTGGGCACCGCGATCACTCACCGCAAGCGCCTGATCTCCCTGCTGATGCTGTCAGTGGTCGGCCTGATGACCTCGCTGGCGTTTGCACGCTTTGCCGCCCCGGACCTGGCACTGACCCAGCTGGCGGTGGAGGTGGTGACGATGATCCTGCTGATGCTGGCACTGTTCTTCCTGCCACAGCGCACACCCAAGGAATCCAGCGCGCGACGCATCATGCGTGACGTCCTGCTCGCCAGCGCCTTCGGCGTGGTGGTCGCAAGCCTCAACTTCGCCATCCTGACCCGCCCGGTCGAATCGATCTCCGACTTCTTCATGGCCAATGCGGTCTCCGGCGGTGGGGGCCACAACGTGGTCAACGTGATTCTCGTCGACTTCCGTGGCTTCGATACGCTGGGCGAGATCACCGTACTCGGGATTGCCGGACTGGCGATCTTCAAGCTGCTCAACCGCCTGCGCCTGTTCATGCCATCCACTGACCTGGATGGCCGCAACTGGTCGCCAGACCGCCACCCGATGATTCTGGCCACCGTGTCCCAGACCCTGCTGCCACTGGCGCTGCTGGTCTCGGTCTACATCTTCCTGCGCGGCCACAACGAACCCGGCGGCGGTTTCATCGCCGGTCTGGTGACCGCCGTGGCCATCATCCTGCTCTACATCGCGCGCGGCGTGGACTGGACACAGCGCTGGCTGCGCTTCCCCTACCAGCCGGTCGCGGCGGCCGGGGTGTTGATCGCCGGCCTGACGGGCGCGGGCAGCTGGGTCTTCGGCTATCCGTTCCTGACGTCATCGTTCGGCCACTTCACGATTCCCGTGATCGGTGAGATAGAGCTGGCCACCGCGCTGCTGTTCGACCTCGGGGTCTATCTGACCGTGGTCGGCGCGACCCTGATGATTCTCGCCAACCTCGGCAAGCTGACGACACCGCACCGTCCGACCAAGGAGAAGAGCTGATGGAAGCCCTCTACGCCACTACCACCGGCCTGCTGGCCGCCTGCGGTGTCTACCTGACCCTGCGCGGGCGCACCTTCCCTGTCGTGGTCGGGCTGACGCTATTGTCCTACGCGGTCAACCTGTTCCTGTTCTCCATGGGGGGGCTTGCCATGCACGGCACCCCCGCCGTGGTCGGCTCAGGCTCGCCCACGGCGGACCCGCTGCCCCAGGCACTGGTGCTGACCGCCATCGTGATCGGCTTCGCCATGACGGCCTTCGTGGTCATCCTCGCCATGCGCGCGCGCGGTGACCTGGGCAGTGACCACGTCAACGGCAACCGTCTGGACGACTCGAAAGAGGATGGCAAGTGATGCTGCAACACCTGATTGTCCTTCCGATCGTCCTGCCACTGCTGGTGGGCGCCTGCCTGCTGCTGAGTCGCGGCTCATCGCCGGTACTGCGCCGCAGCATCAGCCTGATCACCCAGGCCATCATGGTGGCCATCGCCATCGCGCTGGTCGTTCAGGCCAACGACGACACCATTCGCTACTACGCGCTGGGCGACTGGCAGCCTCCCTTCGGGATCGTGCTGGTGCTGGATCGCCTGTCGGCGACCATGGTGCTGCTCAGCTCGGTGCTGGGCCTGCTGGCCTGCCTGTATGCCACGGCGGGCATCGATGAGACAGGCTCCAACTTCCATGGCCTGTTCCTGCTGCAGCTGATGGGGATCAACGGTGCCTTCCTGACCGGCGACCTCTTCAACCTGTTCGTGTTCTTCGAGGTCCTGCTGATCGCCTCCTACGCCCTGCTGCTGCACGGCGGCAGCAAGGCACGCACGCTGTCAGCCCTGCATTACGTGGTGCTGAACCTGATGGGGTCGGCGTTCTTCCTGATCGCGCTGGGCATCCTCTACGGCGTGACCGGTACGCTGAACATGGCCGACATGGCCGTCATCGTCACCACGCTGGACCCGGGACGGGCCGGCCTGATGGAAGCCGGCGGTCTGCTGCTGCTGGTGGTATTCGGCCTCAAGGCCGCGATGCTGCCGCTGTATTTCTGGCTGCCCCGCGCCTACGCCGCGGCCTCGGCGCCGGTGGCGGCGCTGTTCGCGATCATGACCAAGGTCGGCATCTATTCCATCCTGCGCGTCTACTCGCTGATCTTCACCGACAACGCCGGCACCCTGGCAGATCTTGGTCGCGACTGGCTGTGGTGGGCAGGGCTCGCCACGCTGGTCGTGTCGATGCTCGGCGTGCTCTCGGCACGTGACCTGCGCACCCTGGTGGCCTATCTGGTCATGATCTCGGTCGGTACGCTGCTGACGGCGCTGGGCATGAACAGCGTTGCGGCGGACAGCGCCCTGCTGTTCTACCTGATCCACTCCACCCTGGTCACCGGCGGCCTCTTCCTGCTGGTGGATGTGATGGCAGGCCAGCGTGGCAAGGCCGGTGCCCGTATCGTGCGCTCACGGCCACTGCTGCAGGCAGGCCTGCTGGGCGGACTGTTCCTGATCGGCACGGCGGCCGCGGCGGGCCTGCCGCCCTTCTCGGGCGCCATCGGCAAGGCGCTGATCCTGTCGTCCGCCTCACTGGAGCAGCAGGTATGGCTGTGGCCAGTGCTGCTGCTGGCGGGGCTGTGCTCGATCGTGGCCTGTTCGCGTGCCGGTTCCAGCGTGTTCTGGCGCACCGGCAACAGTGAACCCAGCGGTGAACGACTCGGTGTCGCGCGCGGCATCGCGACCTGCGGCCTGATCTCCGCCGCACTGGCACTGGTCGTCTTCGCCGGTCCCGTCTCGCAGTGGACCAAGGCCACCGCACAGCAACTGTCGGACCCGGCCCCCTATCTCGATGCCCTTCTGGGCAAGGACGCCGCACCGGAAACCGCTCTGCCGCTCAAGGGAGACGCTCAATGATCAAGTCTCGTTCTCGCGTTCTGCCCACCCCGATGCTCTCGACCCTGCTGCTGGTCGTGTGGCTGATGCTGCAGAACAGCGTCTCGCCCGGGCAGATATTGCTCGGCGCGGTGCTGGCCATCGCCATCCCGGCACTGACCTATCGTTTCTGGGAGCCGCAGCCGGACCTCCAGAAACCGTGGCGACTGATCGGCTACCTGCTGCGCGTCATCCTGGACATCATCATCGCCAACCTGCAGGTCTCGCGACTCATCCTGAATCCGCGTGCGAAATTCCGCCCGGCCTTCGTGCGCTATCCGCTGGAGCTCGAGCAGAAGTTCCCGATCACCCTGCTGTCGAGCACCATCACGCTGACACCGGGGACGGTCTCTGCCTATCTCACGCTGGATGGTCGCCATCTGATCATCCATGCACTGGATGTCGAGGATGAACAGGCATTGATCGACGAGATCCGCCAGCGCTACGAGCGCCCGCTGAAGGAGATCTACGAATGCTAGACATCGCCCTGTGGATCAGCATCGCGCTGTTCGCGGCGTCCCTGATGCTCAACGTCTTCCGGCTGGCCATCGGCCCGGACCTGCCGGACCGCATCCTCGCCGTGGACACCATGTACGTGAACTCCATCGCGCTGATCGTGCTGTTCAGCATCCAGCTCAACAGCAAGGCCTACTTCGAGGCGGCGCTGCTGATCGCCATGCTGGGCTTCGTCAGCACCGTGGCAGTCTGCAAGTATCTGCTGCGCGGCGACATCATCGAATGACCTGAGCGGAGAGTCTCCATGCCCACCTGGTTCTATCCTGTCCTGGAAGGCGTCATCGCCTTCTTCCTGATCGCCGGCGGCCTGTTCGCCTTCATCGGGTCGCTGGGGCTGACGCACCTCAAGGACTTCTACATGCGTCTGCACGGCCCCAGCAAGACCACCACCCTGGGGGTCGGCTGCGTACTGATGGCGTCGATGATCTATTTCCGCGCCACTACCGGTCACTTCAGCTTCCAGGAGATGCTGATCACCATCTTCCTGTTCATCACCGCCCCGGTGACCGCACACCTGCTGTCCAAGGCCGCGCTGCATCAGAAGCTGGTGGCGGACATCCGTACCCGCAACGTGCCGGAACGTCTAGAAGTATCAGACGAACCGGATGAGGCAAATGCCGAGGCCTCGGAATCGCGCCTGCCCTGAGCGCTCGTGTTCGCCTGACGCTCTGACCTGCCCCGGTCGGCCCCACTCCTCTCGCGAGGCGAGACGGCAGACCAACGCAAAGCGCCCCCACCAGGAGACTGGTGGGGGCGCTGTCTTTCCAGCATTTCACTGCGCATCTGTCACACGGACTGCGGTGCTCAGATCATTCAGGCGGGCCTCTTGCCTGCCCTGCTCATCACCACCCCTGAGCATGCTGGCGGCACAGTGCCTCTAGCAGATCGATATGCTCACGACGGTCATTGAGCGCCGGAATGTAGCGGAACTCGCCCCCGCCGGACTCGGTGAAGTAGCCGCGATTCTCCTCTTCCAGCTCCTCCAGCGTCTCGAGACAGTCGGCCGCGAAGGCCGGCGAGATAACGTCGACGCTTTCCAGACCTTCAGCCCCCCAGGCCTTGAGCGTCTCATCGGTATACGGCTTGAGCCACTCGGCCTTGCCGAAGCGGGACTGGTAGGTCATCGCCCACTCATCGTCCCCAAGCCCCAACGCCTCGGCCAGCAGCTGGCTGGTGCGCTCGCACTGGCGTGGGTAGGGGTCGCCCGCCGTCGCATAGCGCTTGGGGATGCCGTGATAGCTCATCAACAGACGCTTGCCGCGATGCCCTGCCTTTTCCCAATGCTCACGGACACTGGCGGCCAGCGCGGCGATGTAGTCGGGATGATCATGGTAGTCACGCACGAAGCGCAGTTCCGGCAGGTGCGGACACGGCTTGAGCGCGCGCGCCAGGCGATCGAACACTGCGGCAGTCGTGGTCCGCGAGAACTGCGGATAGAGCGGCAGCACCAGGATGCGATCTGCCCCACGACTGGCCAGCTTGCGCCCCACCTCTTCCATGGTCGGCTTGCCGTAGGTCATCGCAAGCTCTACCGGAATCTCCTCGCCCAGCGATTCGGCCAGACGCGCCTCCAGCGCGGCACGCTGACGCTTGCCGATGGCCATCAGCGGCGAGCCGTCTTCTGTCCACACCGAGGCATAGGCCTCGGCGACCTTCTTGGGGCGAGTCGTCAGTACCAGGCCATGCAGGATCGGCAGCCAGAGCAGACGCGGCAGGTCGATCACGCGTACATCACCGAGAAACTCCGCGAGGTAGCGACGCACCGCCTTGGGTGTCGGGGCTTCAGGGGTGCCGAGATTGACCAGCATGACGCCGAAACGCGGGGTGCTCATGGGCGATGAACTCCTGACAAGGGGCAAGAAAAGGGGTGAAGCGGCAACCAGCCACCCTCACCGACAGCGCAGCCATGTTACCAGCTCGCCCTGTGCGTGAGGGATGAAGTTATACTATCATTACGATTTGTACAGCTTTACGACAATTATTGTCACAACCTGACGCAAGCCGTGCTTGCGCCCCGCCGCAGGAGTCAGTGTGCCCGAAACCTCCACTCTGCAACTTGCCACCCGTCACGACTTCGCGCGCCCGCTGGTGTTGATTCTCGGTGACCAGCTCAGTCACGAGCTTGCGAGCCTCAAGCAGGCACCTGCCGAGAGTCTGATCGCCTTCTGCGAGGTCGAGGAGGAAGGCCGCTACGTGCCACACCATCCGCACAAGATCGCGATGATGCTGGCCGCGATGCGCCATCACGCACAAGAGCTGCGCGACTGCGGCTGGCAGGTGCATGAAAGCCGCCTGGATGACCCGGACAATCGTCAATCGCTGATCCTGGAAGCCGAGCGGCTGGCCGCGCTCCATCAGTGTGACGGCATTCTGGTGACTCGCCCCGGGGAATGGCGACTGCTGGAGGCCTTCCTCGCACGCCGCGAGGAAGGCGAGATCCCCTGGGTGGTGCTGGAAGATCACCGCTTCTTCACCACACCGGCACAGTTCGCGACCTGGGCCGACGGACGCAAGCAATTGCGCATGGAATACTTCTACCGTGAACAGCGTCGTGACACGGACCTGTTGATGGAAGGCAGCGAGCCCGCCGGCGGCAAGTTCAATCATGATCATGACAATCGCGAACCGATTCCCGCCGACTTCCAGTCACCGCCACCACCGCAGCATGACCACCGCCAGGATGCGCTGACGCGCGAAGTGCTGACGCTGGTGGACACCCGCTTCGGCGAGGGAGCCGAGGGCGAGCTGCGTCATTTCGGCAATCTGGACAACTTCAACTGGGCCGTGACCCGCGCCCAGGCGCTCGACGATCTCGCTCACTTCCTCGCGCACTGCCTGGCAGACTTCGGCCGCCATCAGGATGCCATCGATGACAGTGACCCCTTCCTGTTCCACTCCCGACTTTCCGCGGCGCTCAATATCGGGCTTCTGAGTCCCCACGAAGTCTGTGCTGCCGTCGATGATGCCTGGCGACGTGGCGAGGTACCGGTCAACTCCGCCGAGGGCTTCATCCGGCAGATTCTCGGTTGGCGAGAGTATGTGCGTGGGATCTACTGGACAC
The DNA here is from genome assembly GCF_027947415.1 of Cobetia sp. MMG027. Classification (NCBI taxonomy): domain Bacteria; kingdom Pseudomonadati; phylum Pseudomonadota; class Gammaproteobacteria; order Oceanospirillales; family Halomonadaceae; genus Cobetia; species Cobetia sp. MMG027. Next base: position 120,167 of record NZ_JAQJIO010000003.1, on the reverse strand, counting down.
GCATGCCCGGCTACAAGCAGGAGAATCGCCTGAGTGCGACACGGGATCTACCGGAGGTCTTCTGGCGCGGCGACAGCGGCATGCGCTGTGTGGATCAAGCCATCCTCAGTACGCGTGATCATGCCTATGCCCACCATATCCGCCGCCTGATGGTCACCGGCAATTTCGCCCTGCTGTGCGGCGTGAAGCCCGAGGCGCTGTGCGACTGGTATCTGGCGGTCTACGTCGATGCCTGCGAGTGGGTGGAGCTGCCCAATACCCTGGGCATGGTGCTGCACGCCGATGGCGGCCTGATGGGCTCCAAACCCTATTGTGCCTCGGGCAAGTACATCGATCGCATGTCCAATCACTGCGACAGATGCCAGTACTCGCCGAAGAAGGTCACCGGCACGCATGCCTGCCCCTTCAACAGTCTCTATTGGCACTTCATCGAACGCCATCGCGAATCACTGTCACGCAACCCGCGCATGTCGCTGGTCTATGGCAGCTGGCGACGCATGAAGGACGAAAAGCGCGAAGCATTGCTGCAACAGGCCGAGGCCTTTCTCGCCCGACTCGACAGCGCCGCTGACTATGGCAGCGGTGCCCATCGCGCGGGTTACCATCCCGCGCCCTCCAGTTCCACGACCGACAAGGAATCCTCATGAGTCGCATCTGGCAGGCCAGTGCACCGGTCACGCTCTATCACGATGGCAAGTGCCCCCTGTGCCAGCGCGAGGTCGCCTGGCTGGCGAGACACCCGAGGCGGGAACGGGTCAGGACGGTCGACATTCGTGCAAAGGACTTTTCCCCAGATGCTCTGGGGCTGAGCTTCGAGACGATGATGGGGCGCCTGCACGTGCAGGATGCGCGCGGGGAGTGGTATGTCGGCATGGACGCCAGCCGAGCCCTCTATGCGGTGCTCGGCTATCGGCGCCTGGTGAGGCTGTCATTGCTGCCGGGGCTGCGTCCGATGCTGGATGTGGGCTATCGGGTCTTTGCCCGCCACCGTGAGCGTATCGGCCGCTGGGTCCCCCAGAGGAGACGCTGACTCAGAAGCTCAAGGGGATGCGCGAGCTCAACGGTTGATGGTACTGAGGCGGTCGGCCGATCATCTCGTCGTTGGCCACCTGGGATACCAGCCAGGCGCGTGACAGACCGGCGCGCCTGAGCTCGCTGTAGACATCCTCCAGCGAGCGGAACAGCATCGGCTTGCCACGCTTCATCAACAGTTCACTGCGCTCATCGTCTTCATCGGCACCCGCTTCCAGTACCAGCTGGACCTGATAGAAGCGGCTGGCGGCATGACTGATCACGCGCGCCTCCAGTGCCGGATACTCGGCGATCAGCGCATTCAGGTTGCTGACCAGCAGGCCAGCAGGTGTGAAGGCAGCGGCAATTCTGGACATGGTGTCGGCTCCTGGACCTCTGTTGTCTGAGGTATCCATCATCGTGAAGGTGGCGTCAAGGCTTCACGCCAGCTTGCGGGGGGACGATGACGATTGAACGGCACCGCCATGACCATTGGATGACGTCATGTTCAAGGCCGCCGCCCCGGAGAGGCTCACGGACACTGAGCACGAACCGCCAGCTGACGTTCCGCGAGGATACGCAGCAGATCCAGAGGACGCCCAAGGCCGCGATAGCATCCCCCTCGCATGATGATGAAATCCTCGTCACGATGAATGTCCCGGCGCCCGAGCAGCTTGGCCGACAGACGCTCGAGCGGCTCATCTTCCTCGACACGCAGTGAATGGGTCTGCATGACCTCATGGATCGCCCGTCGTCCATGCAGCTCCGGTCCGAAGCGCTGATTCAGCAATCCCAGCAGTCGATGGCGGATGATCATGCCGACCGGCCGCTGCTGCGCGTCCACCACTGCCAGCGCCATCAATTCCGGCTCGGCATGCAGACGCTCGGCCACCTCCTCGAGACAGGTATCCTGCAGTACCGGCGCCACCTGCCGCAGCAGGCTGCCGGCACCGAGTGCCAGAGGCGCGGCATGCCGGCGGAGACTCAGACGACGCAGGCGCTGCTCGAGGCCGGCCCGCTCGCCAGCGGGGTCCACCTCGGCGCTCGCAAACAGCCAGCCTTGCAGATACTCGGCCCCCAGCTGAGACACGCATTCCATCTCGCCTTCCTGCTCGATGCCTTCCGCGATCACCTGACTGCCACTGCCGTGGGCGATGTCGATGATCGAGCGCACGAAACGCCGCTTGAGTGAATCCTGATGAATACCACTGATGAAGTGTCGGTCGATCTTGACGAAGTCAGGCTGAACCGCCGACCACAGCTTGAGGCTGGCGTACCCTTCACCGAGGTCATCCAGCGCGATGGCGAAGCCCATTGACTGGTAATGGCAGACGGCCTCACGCATCAGTGCCGGGTCGAGCCCCGGGGTCTGCTCAGTCAACTCGATGACGACCTGATGCGGATGCAGCCCATGGCGATGCAGGAGATGACGCGTCAGTCCCCGAGAATGCGCACTGTCCAGCAGCACCTCCGGCGACACGTTCAGGAACAGGCGCTCACTCAGGCCCTGCTCGGCCCATTGCTCAAGCGCCAGCTCACGACAGAGGCCGTCCAGCTCGGCGAGGCGCCGATGCTGGCGAGCCGCCTCGAACATCGCCATCGGTGAGCGCAAGCTGCATCCCGCAGCAGCGCGCGCGAGTGCCTCGTAGGCGAAGACCTCACGGCCATCTGCCGCCACGATGGGCTGGAAATGCATCCGCAACTGGCGAAGACGCAGCAACGCCTCCAGCGCCTGGACGGATTCGGGAGTGGATGCCTCAGCTAAAGCGGGATGCGGGGATGGCAGCATGCCAGAATCAAAGCATGCTGATATGACAGGAAAATGACACGGGGCGGTGATGTGTCAGCGAAGGGTCGGGCACATCACCGCGGTGCTGCCGTGCAAGGACGCCTTGCGACGAGCCTGCCCGGTCGTGGCTGGCCAATACGCTCATGCCACGCCGGAAGTGGACGCCTTACAGCGAGTTGGGGTCGATGGCCTTGCCGAGGGAATTGCGGTCGATCCACTTGCCGGCCTTGGTTTCCTTGTAACGGAAGACCACCATGTCGCCCGCGACGACCGGCACTTCACTGTCTTCGGTCTGATAGCTGTAGCTCTCGCCCTCCACGACCAGCGTGAAGCGATAGAGATCCGGCATGCCCAGCCATTCCTTGAAAGGCCCTTCGCGCTCAAGGCTCTCCAGCGTACCGCGTCCCTGAAGCTTGGGAGTGCGTGCGCGTCCGCGCCCAAATCCACCTGCCATGCTATCTCCTCCCCGTCAGTGCGGGTCTTGCGGGGCGACGTCGCTGCCGCCGCCCGGGTACATGTTTGATGCGCATGCGCATCACGTCATTCAGCGAAGGCCTGGCCATAACTGTCTGGCGCCAGGTCCTCGAAACGGGTGTACTTGCCGATGAAGGCCATGTGAACGGTGCCGATGGGGCCGTTACGCTGCTTGCCGATGATCAGCTCGGCCAAGCCCTTGTTGTCGGGATTGTCCTTGTTGTAGACCTCATCACGGTAGACGAAGGCGATGACATCGGCGTCCTGCTCGATGGCGCCGGATTCACGCAGATCCGACATCACGGGGCGCTTGTTGGGACGCTGCTCAAGCGAGCGGTTCAGCTGCGAGAGCGCCACCACCGGGCAAGCGAATTCCTTGGCCAGACCCTTGAGCGAGCGCGAGATCTCGGAGATCTCGGCAGTACGGTTCTCGGACAGCCCCGGCACCTGCATCAATTGCAGGTAATCGATCATGATCAGGCCGATGCCGCCGTGTTCGCGCGCCATGCGGCGACAGCGTGAGCGCATCTCGTTGGGCGACAGGGCCGCCGTGTCATCGACGAACAGCTGCTTGTCCTTGAGCAGGTTGACCGCCGAGGTCAGCCGCGGCCAATCCTCGTCATCCAGCTGACCGGTACGCACCTTGGTCTGATCGATGCGGCCCAGCGAGGAGATCATGCGCAGCATCAGCGATTCGGCCGGCATCTCCATCGAGAACACGGCCACCGGCTTGTCGCCGGAGACCACGGCATGCTCGACCAGGTTCATGGCGAAGGTGGTCTTGCCCATCGAGGGGCGCCCCGCGATGATCACCAGGTCCGATGGCTGCAGACCGGAGGTCATGTCATCCAGGTCCCGGAAGCCAGTCGAGAGGCCGGTCATCTGGCCCTTGAGATTGAACAGCTCATCGATGCGGTCCACCGCGCCGGTCAGCAGCTGACTCATGCCCTTGGGGCCGCCGCTCTTGGGGCGTGATTCGCTGATCTGGAACACCAGACGCTCGGCCTCGTTGACCAGCTCGTCGGCGTCTCGCCCCTGAGGGCTGAAGGAGCTCTCGGCGATCTGGTTGGCCGCCTGGATCAGCTTGCGCAGCGTCGCGCGCTCGCGAACGATGTCGGCATAGGCCTTGATGTTGCTGGCCGAGGGCGTATTGCGCGCAAGCTCGGCGAGGGTCGCAAGCCCGCCGACCGACTCCAGCTGGTCACGGCTTTCCAACAACTCGGACAACGTGACCACATCCAGCGGCCGGCTGCTGCCCACCAGCTGGGACATGGCGTTGTAGACCAGACGATGCTCGTAGCGATAGAAGTCGTCGGCCACCAGTCGCTCGGACACCGTGTCCCAGGCGCTGTTGTCCAGCATCAAACCGCCAAGGACCGATTGCTCGGCCTCCAGCGAATTGGGGGGCACCTTGAGCGCCGCCGTCTCGCGATCCTGATCCTGCATCTCGCTCATGCCTGGCTGACTCCTGCTGATGACTGACACGCCCGCGGGAACCTCCATTTTCGTGCATCGCCGCGAGCCTGCCAACCATCGCGACCGCACATGATGCTCTACCTCACGGGGGCAGGCATTCTACCGGATTTTGCCTGTCATCGCCCTGCCCGCGTGCAGAGGATTTTCCCTGTCACGCCCGACAAAGAAACGCCAGACACAAAAAAACCGCCCCCGCATCAAGGATGCGAGGGCGGTTCGAGTACCACCTGTGGTGGCAGCGCCGGATCACCGGGCAGCCACCACGGATCAGCGATTACTCGCCGACCACGACCACACGAACAGTGGCAGTCACTTCAGCGTGCAGCTGCAGCACGATGTCGTATTCGCCAGTGTTGCGCAGCGGGCCTTCCGGCATGCGGACTTCGCTCTTGGCGATGTCGATGCCAGACTGGGCGATGGCTTCGGCCAGATCACGCGGACCGATGGAACCGAACAGCTTGCCTTCTTCGCCAGCCTTGGCGACCAGGGACAGTTCGATTTCGTTCAGCTGAGCGGCACGCGCTTCAGCTTCGGCCTTGCGCTCTGCAACCTGTGCTTCCAGCTCAGCGCGCTGAGCTTCGAAAGCCGCCTGGTTTTCGGCAGTGGCCGGAACAGCCAGACCGTACGGCAGCAGATAATTGCGACCGAAACCAGCCTTGACGGACACCTGGTCACCCAGGTTGCCCAGCTTGCCAATCTTGTCGAGCAGAATGACTTGCATCTCGTAAACCTCTTATCGATGACTGCCAGCAAGACGTGCGCGAAGATCCGCAAAGACGTCAACAAGAGCCAGCAGCAGCAAAATCAGAATCGTGGGCCAGGTCGTCAGCAGCAGAAAGTAGACGCCGACCAACCATAACCCGCTCATCCCCTTTAACCCGATATAGCCATGCACCAGGGCAATGCCGGCCACGAACAACGGTATCCAGATCAGCAGGAGCACTGCAGGCACATCGAGGAAGACCCCGATGATGCCGCAGGCTGCCAGTATCAGGATTTCTCGCGGGCTCAGCCGGAAGGCATGAAACTCGTGACGAAATCCACCCGGATTGTAGAGCCCGGACTGCCAACTGCGCGCCAGGGCCAGACAGGCCGTGGCGGCCAGCAGGACCACCAACCCGGTAATACCGCCGATGACCAACCCTGCGAGCTGTTCAGTCGGCACACCTTGAGCGGCAAAGTCGCTCAAGCGTGCATCAAGCTCAGGGGCATTCTGACGAATGCTCTCAAGCAGTGGACCAGCCCCGCCTGGTGGCAGGAATATCCCGGACTGCACCATCATTGCCGCTGTCAGGCTGGCGCCAATCAGCGCCTCCCCCCATCGCATGCGAGCACGCAGCAGGGTTGCCATCAACGTGACCAGCAACACGGTCGCCAATGGCACCGGATCGCCTTGTGTCCACCACCAGCCTGCCGGAATGGCAGCGGCGATGAACACGGGTGCGGCTGGCGCAAGGCCACGCCGAAGCGTGACCAGCGCACTGATGGAGGCACTGAACCAGAAGAACCAGGGCAGAAGACCCGTCAGCAGTGCAATCGCGATGCACTGCAACGGTCCGCGCATGGCCCAACGTGCCAATGCCAGCATCATGGTGTCGCCTTACTGGTGGCTGTCGCTGTACGGCAGCAGTGCCAGGTAGCGCGCACGCTTGATGGCAGTCGCCAGCTGACGCTGATAACGCGCCTTGGTGCCGGTGATGCGGCTCGGGACGATCTTGCCGGTCTCGGTGATGTAAGACTTCAGGACTTCGATGTCCTTGTAGTCGATCTGCTTCACGCCTTCAGCGGTGAAGCGGCAGAACTTGCGACGACGGAAAAAACGTGCCATTGCAATGACCTCCTGGGGGTGCGGTATCAGTTAGCGTCTTGAGTTTCGGCTTCGTCACGCTTGTCTTCGCGACGCGGACGCTTCTCTTCAGCCGGCTTCATCATCGGAGACGGCTCGATGGCCGCTTCCTTTGCACGCACAACCAGGTTACGGATGACGGCGTCGTTGAAACGGAAGATGGTCTCGAGTTCCTCGACCACTTCACCGGTAGTTTCGACGTTCATCAGCACGTAGTGGGCCTTGTGGATCTTGTTGATCGGGTAGGCCAGGTGACGGCGACCCCAATCTTCCAGACGATGCACAGTACCGCCGGCTTCGGTCACGATGGAGGTGTAACGCTCGATCATGGCCGGAACCTGTTCGCTCTGGTCCGGGTGGACCATGAACACGATCTCGTAGTGACGCATGGCTTGGCTCCTTTCGGTTTGACAGCCTCCACGGCGCGTCTCGGGCCGGGAAGCAAGGAGTGGAGTGATTACTACGGTTGTGTCATTCGGGCTCGAAAGCCACGTACAACGCGCGCGGGCGAGGACAGGTGCCCCCATGCCGCGCATTCACTGCAGACTGCACTTCACAGAACCGCAGTATTGTAGAGAGGTGTCAAGGGCTTGGCAAGCGACACGTCGCGAGGCACGCCTCATGCCCTGACACCCCCATTCTCGCTGTCAGCCGTTGCGGCGCTGACGAACGGCTTCAAACAGGCAGATACCGGCCGCGACCGAGACATTCAGACTCGAGACACTGCCCGCCATCGGCAGCTTGATCAGGCTGTCGCAGTGCTCGCGCGTCAGACGACGCATACCCTTGCCCTCAGCGCCCATCACGATGGCCACCGGCCCGGTGAAATCGGCCTCGAAGGCCATGGCCTCGGCTTCGCCAGCCGTACCCAGCACCCAGACACCGGCTTCCTTCATGGCATCCAGCGTGCGGGCCAGGTTGGTGACCTGATAGACCGGCACCACTTCCGCTGCCCCACAGGCGACCTTGCGCACGGTCGCGTTCAGGGAGGCGGACTTGTCCTTGGGCACGATGACACCATGGGCACCGGCGGCATCGGCGCTGCGCAGACAGGCCCCGAGGTTGTGCGGATCCGTGACCGAATCCAGCACCAGAAACAGCGGCGCTTCCTCATGGGACCAGCCATCGAGGCGCAGCTTGAGACCAGTCTCGTTCTCGGTGGCGAGCGGCGCGCACAGAGCGACCAGCCCCTGATGGGCACCACCGCCGGTGGACAGCGCATCCAGCTCCTCACGCGCCTTCAAGGTGACGCGTGAACCAGCGGCACGCGCCTGCTCGACGATCTCGTTCAGACGCAGCTCGGCCTCGCCTGCCTGCACCCACAGCTCGCTCGGCGCGCGGCCGCGTGCCAGCAAGGCTTCCACGGCGTGCACACCATAGACGGCTTCCAGGCCACCGGGGATCTTCGGTGCGCCAGTGCGAGCGCCACCTCTGCGGGCCCCGCCACGTTCCTGGCGATGAGCGCCACCACGCTCACCCCTTGAGTGCTCGCCTCGAGAGTGCTCACTTCGAGAATGGCTACCGCGCTCGCCGGCGGGCTTGCCGCGGCCGGGCTTGCGCCCCTTGTCCTGACTCATAGTGCCTTCCTGCCTGATGGCCCTGACAGGGCCCTGTCACTTGGACGGAAACTGAGCTGTCGCCATGGCGACAGCCATGAAATCCTGCGAACTCACGGCCGTGCAACGCATCAGCCCCGACCATGGCCGGGGCTGATGAATGCTGCGCGGTGAATCTTGCCGGCGGTCAGCTGCGGCCGTTGCCGCGACGCCCGCGAGAACGGGAGCCGCGCTTGCGCGACGGATCATCCTTGCCAGCGGCACCCATCGGCGCGACTGCCGCGAACGGACTGTCAGCAGATTCCGGACCGCTCGGCACCGCCGGGCGCGCCGCTGCCGGAGACTCAGGCGCGGACGGACGCTCATTACCGGTGGAGGGCTTGCGCTCGCCGCGACCGGAACGCTCATCACGCTCGCTGCGCGGCTTGCGGGCAGGACTCTCCTGCGCAGGCGTCTCGGACGCTCCGTCCGTACCGCCACCCTGGCCTCCCTGACTGACTTCTTCCGTCAGGGACTTGAGGCGCTCGCGCTCACGCTTGCCGGGACGACCCTTGGGGGCAGATTCCTTGCCGGAGGCTGCACCGCTCTTGCCGCTTGCGGGCTTGTCAGCATCACGCTCGCTGCTGCGTGCCTTGCGCGGCTTGCGCTTGGGACGCGGCGTCGGGTCACTGAGCATGAAGTCGATCTTGCGCTCATCCATGTCGACGCGAGCCACCTGGACGGTGACGCCATCGCCGAGACCATAGCTGACGCCGGCACGCTCACCCTTGAGACGATGCTTCTCGGCCTCGTAGTGGTAGTAGTCGGACGGCAGCGAGGAGATGTGCAGCAGACCTTCGACGTAGTAGGCATCCAGACGCACGAACAGGCCGAACTGTGTGACCGCCGCGACGGTACCCTCCAGCACTTCACCGACCTTGTCCTTCATGAACTCGCACTTGAGCCAGTCGTTGACGTCACGCGTCGCCTCATCGGCGCGGCGCTCGGTCATCGAGCAGTGCTCACCCAGCTCGAGCATCTGCTCGAAGGTGTACGGGCACCATTTGGTCGGACGCTCGGTCACGGCATCTTCGGCGCGCAGCACGGTGTCGGTCTTGCGCGGACCACGGATGACGGAACGGATCGCACGGTGCACCAGCAGATCGGGATAACGACGGATCGGCGAGGTGAAGTGGGCGTAGGCATCGTAGGCCAGACCGAAGTGACCTTCGTTCTGCGGCGAGTAGACCGCCTGGGTCATGCTGCGCAGCATCACGGTCTGGATGATGTCGAGGTCCGGGCGCTCGGCGATCGAGGCACGCAGTGCCTGGAAGTCCTTCGGCTGTGGCTCATCGCCACCTTCCAGCGTCAGACCCAGCTCACCCAGGAAGGCGCGCAGGTTGTTGAGACGCTCAGGTGCCGGCTGCTTGTGGACACGATAGAGGGCCGGCAGATCGTGCAGATCCAGGAAGCGCGCCGTGGCGACGTTGGCCGCCAGCATGCATTCCTCGATGAGCTTGTGCGCGTCATTGCGCGTACGCGGCACGATCTGTTCGATCTTGCGCTCATCGTTGAACAGGATCTGCGTCTCGGTGGTCTCGAAATCGATGGCACCACGCTTGTCGCGCGCCTTGCGCAACACACCGTACAGCGCGTGCAGGTTGTGCAGCGACGGCAGCAGTTCGTTGTACTGCTGACACAGTGCCTGACCTTCCTCACTTTCCGGGTCCGTCAGCATGGTGCCGACCTTCTCGTAGGTCAGACGCGCATGGGAACGGATCACGGCTTCGAAGAAGCGGTAGTCGAGCATCTCGCCATCGGCGGCGGAAATGGTCAGCTCACAGACCAGCGTCAGACGATCGACATGCGGGTTGAGCGAGCACAGACCATTGGAGAGCAGCTCCGGCAGCATCGGTACGACCTGACCCGGGAAATAGACCGAGTTGCCGCGCACGTAGCCTTCCTGATCCAGCGGACTGCCGCCACGCACGTAATGCGATACATCGGCGATGGCGACCAGCAGCTTCCAGTTGCCGTTGTCGTCCTGCCAGGCGCAGACGGCGTCATCGAAGTCCTTCGCGTCTTCGCCATCGATGGTGACCAGTGGCGTCTCGCGCAGGTCGATACGCCCCTTCTTGTCCTCTTCCAGCACTTCGGCGGAGATGGTCGAGATCTGGTCCTCGACTTCCGGCGGGAATTCGCTGGGGATGTCATGCGAGCGGATCGCGATGTCGATCTCCATGCCCGGGTCCATGCGCTCACCGAGCACCTCGACCACTTCCCCCACCGGCTGCACGCGTGTCGCGGGCTGCTGGGTAATGCGCACGGACACCACCTGACCGTCCTTGGCACCATTGGCCACACGGTTGGGGATGATCACTTCCTGCGCGATGCGCGAATTCTCCGGAATCAGTACCCCGAAGTCCGGCTCGGATTGGCGATAGATGCCGACGAGCGTCTGGGTATTGTGAGCCAGCACCTCGACGATAGTGACTTCATCACGACCACGGCGATCACGGCCGCTGACGCGCGCCAGCACCTGATCACCATGGAAGACGCGACGCATCTGGCGCGGCGGCACGGCAAGATCCGGCTTGACGCCATCTTCGCGCGCCAGGAAACCGAAACCATCGCGATGGCCGACGATGCGGCCACGGATCAGGTCCAGCTTGTCGATCAGTGCATAGGCACCACGACGATTGCGCAGCACCTGGCCATCACGCTCCATGGCATTGAGGCGACGGCGCACGGCTTCCTGCTGCTCGTCGTCCTCGAAACCGAGCATGCGGCTCATGTTCTCGTGGGTAATGGGCTTGCCATACTCTTCCAGCTTGTCGAGAAGATACTCGCGACTGGGGATGGGCTTGTCGTACTTATGGGCTTCGCGTTCCGCGTGCGGGTCGTCGCTGAGCGTCCATTGGGTCATTAATCAGGATTCCTTGACGATGAATTCGAGACGGGCAGCGGGCGCGGCACGGAATGACTGGTTGTCTCTCATGCGCGCATTATAGCCCCTACCATTGGGCCGACCCAACCATTCCCCAACCTTCCGACTCCCTGAAGCTCGTCAGAGTGATGCAGGAGGCCTCATTTCATGGCTTTCTTCCATGACTTTGCCAAGCGCTTGTTTTTCCATCGGGTCTTCCAAAGCTTGCACCATCTCGAAGTTCCGGCCAGCAAGGCAGACGACCGAGATGCGTCATGCAGCCCCTGACGTCACAAATAAAACAGAAACCTCTTGCATTCCCTCAGAAGATCCGTATTATTCGGCACCACTTGCCCAGATGGCGGAATTGGTAGACGCGCTAGCTTCAGGTGCTAGTGTCCGTATGGACGTGGAGGTTCAAGTCCTCTTCTGGGCACCAATTTCAGGTTTCATGTTGACGTGACACACGTTAGGATGGATACCGGAAAACGGGTAAAGCATTCAAGTTTCAACAACTTGGACTGCTGATCCGGGTCCTTGGACCAAAACGAGTTCTGATGTCTGCCCAGGTGGCGGAATTGGTAGACGCGCTAGCTTCAGGTGCTAGTATCCGTAAGGATGTGGAGGTTCAAGTCCTCTCCTGGGCACCACGGACGTCAGACTCACGATGAACGACCCCTGTATCGCGCTTCGCCCAGATGGCGGAATTGGTAGACGCGCTAGCTTCAGGTGCTAGTATCCGTAAGGATGTGGAGGTTCAAGTCCTCTTCTGGGCACCACGATGCGCACTCGAACAGGGAACATGGTATCCACTACCAAGGATGTCATGGTCGTTCCGCTGCAAGGCTCTGCTCTTGAGACTTCAGCACACAACTTGATGCCCAGATGGCGGAATTGGTAGACGCGCTAGCTTCAGGTGCTAGTGTCCGTATGGACGTGGAGGTTCAAGTCCTCTTCTGGGCACCATCAAGTTGTCATCCGATGTACTTTCTCGCAGCGCCCGCTGCTCACATCGCGATACTCTCCCCCTGCTATCAGCTTCATTGCTTTATCCAGACCTGCAGCGCCCTGCGTTGTCTTTCGCGTGCTCCGAGAAACACAGATTCCCCCTACGCCTGCTGACTTGTCCACACCCGCTTTCACTGCCTGGCCTGTGGATGAATTTCCTGCGACTGCGCGACGAATATCCCCCGACGCATTCTTCTGCACGACCCATTGCCTCCCCTGCGCCATCAGAGTCATCAGACACTCAATAGCGTGACGGGATGCGGCTGAAACTCTCGACCTGCCACCCATCACGACGTACCGAGGCTTCCAGGCGCTGCTCGATATCGTCCGGCAACTCGTGGAAGAAATCGAAACCGGTGAGAGATTCGATTCTATCGATGCTGACCAGAAAGCGATCCAATGGCTCATCCCCTCTTACCTGCTGAGGAAAGAGAAACGCCAGGGCGCGAGGCGCCTGCCGAGCAGTGCCGGGCGAGACGATGATCTTGTAGAAACCATCCGGAATCTCGATCAGATTCGGCAGACGCTCGATCTCTCCCGTGAAGACCGGACCTGCGGTGATCCACAGCGCCTCTTCCCGCGGCAGAATCCTGTCCATGATGGCCGCCTCGAGTCGCTGCCACAGCTTGCGATTGAGCGCCGGTGTCTGTGGCGAGATATTGGTCATGCGAAACGTCTGATGCTGGGCCTTGACCCCGTAGATCTTGCCGATGGCGTAGTTGGGCGCCAGGTGTCCGCGGTCGTAGCCACTGTTGCGATAGCTGTCCGGCGTGACGGGCCATAGCGAGCGCCAGTCGCGCTCGAACTCGTCAGGACGCTCCCCCAGCCGCGACCCCTGGGTATTCTCGAGACGCCATGTCACCCATAACGGGTTGGCGCGCAGATCCGACCACCCCACCAGATAGGCATCGCTGCGCAAGCCACGCGCCAGCGTCTTCCAGTCAAGTTCACGTGCCTCAGGCACTCCCTGCCAGGCGTAGAACTGCTGGTAATCACGCTCCTGCCACCACCACAGCCCACCTCCCACCAGCGCGAATGCCACGCTGACGCCAAACCCTCGCCACAGCTTGCGACCGGCCGAGCGAATATCATCCATCACATCCAGCATCCCGCCATTTCCTTCTTGTCGTTGCCATTGCCTCGGCAAGGCATGCGCTCGTCATTCCGTCACGACCCGCAAGCCGCAGCAACTTCATTCACGTTCTACCGTAGCATTCCATCATGCCAGAGTTCCGTTCGCGAGGCTGACGACCGCCCCAACTCAAGCCACAATAAGCAGGCAGCACTTGCTTCATGCACCATCAGCGAGCAGATATCCACGAGGGGGATCATCCCGACGGCGGATACCGCAGAATCTGACCGCATGATCAGTATCTGGCATGCCACCTGCATCTTCCCGTACCAGGATGCTTGCGACCAGCCGCGCCACACAGAGCGCTCATCAAGACGCCCGTGGCACGAGTGACACTGCAACGATCGACATGAAAGCGCCTCCTGACAGGCGAGCCGTGACCGCAGCACATCCCACCGGCTGTGCTCCAACGATGAGAAGGAATCTGACCATGGCTGATCAAAGCCGTCGTAACTTCATGCGCAACAGCCTGCTGGGGCTTGCCGCCCTGCCACTGGGTGCTGCCGTGCTCTCGCCGCGCGCCCTTGCCGCCGACCTGCCCCCACTGGATACCGACAACCCGCAGGCAAAGGCGCTCCACTATGTGGAAGATGCCAGCGAAGCCAGTGATCACCCCGCCTTCAAGCCCGGCTCCGACTGCACCAATTGCATGTTCTACAAGCCGGAGAACAAGGGCTGCCAGCTATTCCCCAGCAATAGCGTGGCACCCGAAGGCTGGTGCCAGTCCTGGACCAAGCGCCCGGCATGATACCGGTGTCACCTCGGAGCTGATACGAGAAGACCGCCTCGGGAGCCAATCCCGAGGCGGTCTTTTTCATGGCTGTGTTACCGGGACCAGACGTCAGCTCGCAGTGGAGCCGGAAGCATCCTCCGGCAACGGCCATTGGTAGCGGCGCGCGATCTCATCCTGCTCCAATGATTCGAGATGCACCGGGAACCCCCACAACTGATGCAGATAGCGCATCACGGGATAGACGCTGCGTGACAGCGGGCGACGATCATCCTGGACATGGCGCAGCGTCAGCGAGCGATCTCCCCGGATATTCGCGGCCCACACCTGGATGTTCGGCTCGCGATGGCTGAGCGCATATTGCACCGACAGCGCCTCTCGAATGCGCTTGTAGCCTCGACTATCGTGAATGGCATCGATGAGAAGATGCTCATCACTGTCGTCATCCACCAGCGAGAACAGCTTGAGATCACGGATCACCTTGGGCGACAGGAACTGCTGGATGAAGGACTCGTCCTTGAAGTTGCGCATTGCGAAATGCACCGTCTCCAACCAGTCACTGCCGGCGATGTCGGGGAACCACTCACGGTCCTCGTCGTCAGGATTCTCGCAGATGCGCTTGATGTCCATGAACATCGCGAAGCCCAGCGCATAGGGGTTGATGCCATTGTAATGCGGGTGATCGAAGCCCGGCTGCTGCACCACCGAGGTGTGCGACTGCAGGAACTCGAGAATCACCCCCTCGCCGATCAACTGCTCATCATAGAGTTGATTCATGATGGTGTAGTGCCAGAAGCATGCCCAGCCTTCGTTCATTACCTGGGTCTGGCGCTGCGGGTAGAAGTATTGCGCCAGCTTGCGCACGATACGCACCAGCTCCCGCTGCCAGGGCTCCAGCAACGGTGCATTCTTCTCGATGAAGTAGAGCAGGTTCTCCTGCGGCTCCGGCGGGTAGCGACCACGACGATGCAGACCCAGTGGGTCGTTGACCTCATCGATCAACTCATCCTCCTCCTCGGCCTGCGGAATGGTGGTCCACAGCGCATTCACCTGAGCCTGCAGATAGGCCTCACGCTCCTGCTGACGCTGGATCTCCTCTTCCGGCGAGATGGGCGAGGGACGCTTGTAGCGATCGACGCCATAATTCTGGAGCGCATGACAGGCGTCCAGCAGCTGCTCGACCGCATCGACACCATGGCGCTCCTCGCATTCGGACACGTACTTACGGGCGAAGACGAGGTAATCGATTATCGCCGAGGCATCCGTCCAGGCACGAAACAGGTAATTGCCCTTGAAGAAGCTGTTGTGGCCATAACAGGCATGCGCCATGACCAGAATCTGCATCATCAGGGTGTTCTCTTCCATGAGATAGGCGATGCAGGGATCGGAATTGATCACCAGCTCATAGGCCAGTCCCATCTGTCCGCGCCGATAGGCCTGCTCCACCGAGAGAAACTGCTTGCCGAACGACCAATGGTGATAGCCCACCGGCATGCCGATGCTGGCATAGGCATCCATCATCTGTTCGGAAGTGATGACCTCAATCTGATTGGGGTAGATATCCAGCCGATACTGCGCAGCAATACGCGCGATCTCGTGCTCGAAATGCTCCAGAAGCTCGAAGGTCCAATCGGAGCCACTGGCCGGTTGCTGATTTTCCAGTCGATTATCACGTCTCTGGCTCATGGGGCCTCCCGGCCCGGCAGATGGCCGGGCGCGTCACATGATGCGATCAGGCGCTGATGCGGCGCTTGAACAGCTCTCGAAATACCGGGTAGATATCGCCCGCCTCGACAATCTGCTGCATGGCGAAACGATCCGGAAATTCGGCTTCGACTCGCTCATATTCTTCCCACAATGCCTGGTGTGCATGCGGGGTGATCTCCACGTAGGCGTAATATTGCAGACGCGGCATCAGCTTCTTGATCATCAGCTCGCGACAATTGGTGGAATCGTCATCCCAGTTGTCACCATCGGACGCCTGGGCCACGTAGAGATTCCATTCACCCGCCGGATAGCGGGATTCGATCACTTCATCCAGCAACGTCAGAGCACTGGAGACGATGGTGCCGCCGGTCTCTCGGGAGTAGAAGAACTCTTCCTCATCCACTTCCTTGGCGGCGGTGTGGTGGCGAATGAACACCAGCTCGACCTTCTCGTAGTTGCGCTCCAGAAACAGATAGAGCAACAGGAAGAAGCGCTTGCCGATATCCTTGTGCGCCTGTGTCATCGACCCCGAGACATCCATCACGCAGAACATCACTGCCTTGTTGGACGGCATCGGCTGGTTGATGAGGTGGTTGTAGCGCAGATCATAGGTATCGAGAAACGGCACCGCCTTGAGGCGCGCTTCGAGACGCTCGATTTCCGCCTTGAGTTCGGCAATGCGCACCTTGTTGCGCAGCACCGGATCCTTGCGCTCCTCAAGCTCCAGCGCGTCAGTGGCCTCCTTCAGCGCCCGCTTGATGGGGGATCGCATGGCGATACGCCGCGCCTGGGCTGAACGCATCGAGCGCACGATATTGATCCTGGCGGGAGTGCCATCGCGAGCGATACCCGCCCGCACCGGACGTACTTCATCCATGTCCGCGATCTGCTTGCGCTCCAGATGCGGAAGCTCCAGACCATCGAACACGAATTCGAGAAACTCCTCGCGCGACAGGGTGAAGGCAAAATCATCCTCGCCCTCACCCTGGTTGGAAGCCTGACCTTCTCCGCTGCCGCCGCCACCGCCGCCACCACTCGGGCGGCGCATGCGATCACCTTCCACGAACTCCTTGTTGCCCGGGTTGATGACACGCCGCTTGCCGCCCTGGCCATGCTGGAAGACCGGCTCCGAGATATCGCGAGTCGGAATGGAGACTTCCTCGCCACGCTCCATGTCGGTGATGGAGCGCCGATTGACGGCATCCTCCACCGCCCGTTTGATATGGCTGCGGTAGCGCCGGATGAAGCGCTGGCGATTCACCGCACTCTTGTTGCGCGCATTGCTGCGTCGATCAATGAAGTAACTCATTCGCCCTCCTTGCCGGCCTCGCGTTCAGCGAAAGACCGGATGGCAAGTGCCGGCGGCAATCACGCCCGCCGGCAGGCCTGTCGTCAGTCGGCAGGGCTTACTGCGACTTGCGCACTCGCAGATACCACTCGGACAGCAGACGCACCTGCTTCTCGGTATATCCGCGATCCACCATGCGCGCCACGAAATCCTCATGCTTGCGCTGATCCGATGCCGATGCCTTGGCATTGAAGGAGATGACCGGCAGCAACTCTTCGGTATTGGCGAACATCTTCTTCTCGATCACCGCACGCAGCTTCTCGTAGGACTGCCAGCCCGGATTCATCCCGTTGTTCTGCGCGCGAGCGCGCAGCACGAAGTTGACTACTTCATGACGGAAGTCCTTGGGATTGGAGATGCCTGCCGGCTTCTCGATCTTCTCCAGCTCCTCATTGAGCGACTGACGATTGAGCAGCTCGCCAGTCTCGGGGTCACGGTATTCCTGGTCCTGAATCCAGAAATCAGCGTAGGTCACGTAACGATCGAAGATGTTCTGGCCATACTCGGAGTAGGACTCGAGATAGGCGGTCTGGATCTCCTTGCCGATGAAATCGACATAACGTGGGGCCAGATACTCCTTGATGAAGCGCAGGTAACGCTCGTGGGTCTCCTTGGGCAGCTGCTCCTGCTCGAGGCGCTGCTCCAGCACATAGAGCAGGTGCACCGGGTTGGCAGCCACCTCGCTGGCATCGAAGTTGAAGACCTTGGAGAGGATCTTGAAGGCAAAGCGCGTAGACAGACCATCCATGCCCTCATCGACCCCCGCACTGTCACGGTACTCCTGGATCGACTTGGCGCGAGGGTCGGTATCCTTGAGGTTCTCGCCATCGTAGATGCGCATCTTGGAATAGATACTGGAGTTCTCAGGTTCCTGCAGGCGCGACAGCACGATGAACTGGGACAGCATGCGCAAGGTGTCTGGCGCACAGGGCGCATGATTGAGCGACGAGTGCTCCAGCAGCTTGGCGTAGATCTTCACCTCCTCCGAGGCCCGCAGGCAGTAGGGCACCTTGACAATGAACACGCGGTCCAGGAAGGCCTCGTTGTTGCGATTGTTGCGGAAGGCCTGCCACTCGCTCTCATTGGAGTGCGCCAGCACCACGCCATCGAAGGGAATCGCCCCCATGCCTTCGGTCGGGTTGTAGTTGCCTTCCTGAGTCGCGGTCAGCAGCGGGTGAAGCACCTTGATCGGCGCCTTGAACATCTCGACGAATTCCATCAACCCCTGGTTGGCCTTGCACAGCCCGCCGGAGAAGCTGTAGGCATCCGGATCATCCTGGGCATAGAGCTCAAGCTGACGGATATCGACCTTGCCGACCAGCGCGGAAATGTCCTGGTTGTTGTCATCGCCCGGCTCCGTCTTGGAGATGGCGATCTGGTTCAGGCGGGATGGGTAGAGCTTGACGACACGGAACTGACTGAGATCTCCGCCATATTCCTTGAGACGCTTGGCCGCCCAGGGCGACATGGCGCTGCGCATGCAGCGGCGCGGGATGCCATATTCCTTCTCGAGCACCTCGCCATCCTCTTCCAGCGAGAACAGCCCCAGCGGCGACTCGTATACCGGTGACCCCTTGATGGCATAGAAGGGAATCTGCTCCATCAACAGCTTGAGTCGTTCGGCCAGCGATGACTTGCCGCCGCCGACTGGCCCCAGCAGATAGAGAATCTGCTTGCGCTCCTCAAGCCCCTGAGCCGCATGACGGAAGTAGGACACGATCTGCTCGATGGCCTCCTCCATGCCATAGAACTCGGCGAAGCTGGGGTAGCGTCGAATCAGCTTGTTGGAAAAAATCCGGGAAAGACTGGGATCCTTGGCGGTATCGATGACCTCCGGTTCACCGATGGCCGCCAGCATTCTCTCGGCAGCGCTGGCGTAGGCAGAACGATCCTGCCGACATAACTCCAGGTACTCCTGGAGACTCATCTCTTCTTGCTGGACCCGCTCGTAGCGGCTCTGCACGTGATCGAAGATGCTCATGGAAGCCTCCTTGTCGCGACTCGGGGTCGCTGGGACCATCGCCGGGGCCACTCCTGTACGATGACAGTGGTACCAGGTCACTTGATGCCCCGCGCTGCTGGCGCTCAGGTGACTGCCTCGGCGTGTTTATCAGCATAGATCGATATAGGTAGCGAGTGTCCAATACATGGACCCACCGCATTCAACGAACTTTCGCCACCCGAATGGACAACCTCGTCCCTGCATGACAAGCGCGATCTGGAACGAGGCAGGAGTGACGCCTCCTCGAGCGCACCGTTGCGCAAGAATTGCCTCGCCTCGTGGCCGTTGAAGCCCCTCCTCCTGAAAGGCACCATGTCTGCCACGTCGCACTGCAGCACACGTTCAGAATAGGGACAGAGCGGCGAGTCTCGCCAGCCAGTCCTTGCACATATCCGGCCCCACGAGGTGTCGCCAGCGACTCGATGGCGACCCGAAGGCGAATCGATGACATGCGAAACCGCCGACGCGGGCGGCCACGAGGCGACTGCTGACAGAAGCCTTGGCCGTAGCGATCACTGACCTTGTCACACCCCCGCAAGGGCATGGACGCATCGCAACGTCCTGAAAAATCTTCATGAAAAAAAAGCCCATCGGATGGCCGATGGGCTTTTTTCACTTTTCAGCACACGCTACGAGAGTGTCACTCTCAGCTCCCTTTCTTACAGGGCACTCTGGATATCAGAAAGCAGAGCATCCAGAAGATCCGTACTGGTATTCCAGGAACATACGAAGCGTGCGCCACCTGCGCCGATGAAGGTGTAGAAGGTCCAGCCACGCTCACGCAGCGCCGTCAGCACATGCTCGGGGAAGCTGGCAAAGACGCTGTTGGCCTCACAGGGAAACAGCAGTTCGATGCCGTCCAATGCCTCGAGTCGCTCGGCCAGATACTGCGCCATGGTGTTGGCATGACGTGCGTTGTCCAGCCAGACGTCATTCTCGAGCAGCCCCATCCACGGCGCGGCGATGAAACGCATCTTGGAGGCAAGCTGACCGGCCTGCTTGCAGCGATAGTCGAAGTCACGGGCCTGCTCGCGATCAAAGAATATCACCGACTCCCCCATCGCCAGCCCATTCTTGGTACCGGAGAAGCACAGCACGTCCACGCCGGCCTTCCAGGTAAGCTCGGCCGGAGAGACGCCCAGCGAGGCACAGGCATTGGCAAAGCGCGCGCCGTCCATGTGGATCTGAAGATCATGACGGTCGGCCACTTCGCGAATCGCCTGAAGCTCTTCCAGGCTATAGACGGTGCCGACTTCGGTGCACTGGGTCAGCGAGATGACACGCGGACGCGGATAATGGATATCACTGCGCTTGGTGACCAGTCGCTCGATGCCTTCAGGCGTCAGCTTGCCATTCGGACCCGGCGCATTGAGCAGCTTGGAGCCATTGGAGAAGAACTCCGGCCCTCCGCATTCGTCAGTCTCGATATGGGCCAGTTCATGGCAGATGACGCTGTGATAGGACTGACACAGATGCGCCAGCGACAGGGAATTCGCCGCCGTGCCATTGAAGACGAAGAATACCTCGCACTCGGTCTCGAACAGCTGACGGAAGCTGTCCGTCACCTGTTGAGTCCAGCGGTCGTTGCCATAGGCGAGATCATCATCCTGATTGGCTCGCATCATGTATGCCATCGCCTCGGGGCAGATACCGGACGTGTTGTCACTGGCCAGAAAACGTGATGTACAGGTGTCATCGATGTCAGTGGCCGCGGAGCGGGTCGTGGCGAGGGCGTCAGTCGTCATGGGAGTATCCAGAGCAGAGCAAGGGGTCACCTTGCCCGATGAAACGAACGCGGTACCCAGGATGGCAGGCACCACAGTAGAAATCCCATCATAACAGCGCTGCATGCCGCCGCCAGCCATGATCCGACGCGACCATCACGACGAGACGGCCATGCAGGAAAATCCCTCAGGCAGCATCGAGAGCCGGGTACCCTCTGCGCCCCTGCAGACCGCCCGTATGCAGGACCCGTACACGAGTCCCGGGGGCGATCATCCCGTTGGCGAGATGGTGGGCCAGTGAGGCAAACAACTTGCCGGTATACACCGGCTCGACCTGCAACCCGGTCTCGGCCTCGAATCGTTGGATGAAGTCGATCAACCAGGCGGGTGCCTTGGCGAAGCCGCCCGCCTGCGCTCCCAACCACAGCCCCCACTCCGGTGTCTTCTGCTCACTGCCGCCGCTCCGGGCCAGCAGACGACGCACACGGTGATAGAGCTGATCTCCGTGATTCATGGTCGGGACGCCAATCACACGCAGACCATCACGCTCCCCCAGCGCACTCAGAACACCCGCCAGCGTGGTCCCGCTGCCGCAGGCCATCAGTACCAGCTGGGGCGCCGGCTCTCCGTTGCAAGGTGTCACCAGCGCCTGTGCCAACGGCTCGAGCCCCGCCACCCCCTCCACGCTGCCCCCACCTTCCGGCACCCACAGCGCATCACTGAAGCGGGCAGAGAACCCGGGCTGGTCGCGCTGTTTATATTCCGCCCGTGAGATGAAGTTCAGGTGCATGCCGTTGGCCATGGCATCCTTCAGCGTCGGCGTCAGCGGAGCTTCCGGATGCCCACGCACCAGGCCATGCGTCGCCACCCCCAGACGCGCCCCGGCAGCCGCCAGAGCATGCAGGTGATTCGACCAGCCGCCGCCACAGCTGATGATGCCTC
Source organism: Cobetia sp. MMG027 (assembly GCF_027947415.1). Classification (NCBI taxonomy): domain Bacteria; kingdom Pseudomonadati; phylum Pseudomonadota; class Gammaproteobacteria; order Oceanospirillales; family Halomonadaceae; genus Cobetia; species Cobetia sp. MMG027. The sequence continues at coordinate 98,517 of NZ_JAQJIO010000003.1, read as the reverse complement.
GCCCCTCGCTGAGCGCTCGCGCCAGTGGCAGGCGCAGCTTCCATGCCTTGTTGCCGGATATCTCGGCATCCAGGGTATCGGCCCGCAGGCATTCGACCACCACCCCGGCCTCGCGGGCCACGCGCCAGTCAAGGCGCTCCACCCGTGGCAGGGTGAACAACTCGAGCAGTGCTTCCAGGCCGCCCCCTGCCGATGAGGAGTCGGCCTCGAGCGAGGCGATCGGCGAGGCCGTGACAGTCGCTGAAGACGCGACAGCAGCAGGAGAGGAGAGCGCACCTTGAGGCGCGGACAGGACCGTGGCGCCATCCGGCGGCAGAGTCTCGTCGGTGGATTGGCGAGAAGCGGCTGCGTGCGATGACATGAGCGAGTCCCATCGTGGTGATGCGCCGTGAGAACGGCAGAAGGCGGAGAGACGACAAGGCCATCACGGCCGTCATTGTCACGCAGACACGACGGCCGTGATGGCCACTCTCAGTCTAGGCAGAGCTTCGGCTCAACTCAACGCTGAATATCCCCATCTCGCCGACACTCGCTCCGCCACAAAAGGCGCCCCGGCCAGCCGAGACTCCCGGGAGCGGGCTAGAGGGCTGCGGCCGCCATGGTGCCCTGCGCGATGGCGCGCTTGGCATCCAGCTCAGCGGCTTCATCGGCGCCACCGATGATGTGCAGCTCGATCCCTGCCGCCTCCAGGGGCGCCTTGAGCTCCAGCACCGACTCCTGGCCGGCACACAGCACGATACTGTCGAGCGCCAGATGCTGGACCTTGCCATCAATGCTGACGGTCATCCCCTGGGCATCGATGGACTGATAATCGCAGCCTGCCACCATCTTGACTCCGCGCTGCTTGAGGGTGGCCCGGTGCACCCAGCCGGTCGTCTTGCCCAGATGCTTGCCCGGCTTGGAGGTCTTGCGCTGCAGCAGCCATACCTCACGAGGGCTCTCGCCGGGCATCGGTGTCTTGAGACCGCCGGCGGTGCTGACCGAGAGATCCACCCCCCACTCCTCGCACCACAGCTCGCCATCCAGCGAGGGTGACGGCTCACGATGCGTCATCAACTCCGCCACATCGAATCCGATGCCTCCCGCACCGACCAGCGCCACACGTCGCCCCACTCGCTCCGGAGCACGAATCGCCTCGCCATAACTGAGCACCTGGCCACGCGAGATGCCCTCCTCGATACCGGGAATCGCGGGCGTACGCGCACGCACGCCACTGGCCAGGATCACGGCATCGAACGCTGCCAGCATCTCCGCGGTGGCACGCGTATTGAGCCGAACCTCGACACCATTGCGTGCCAGCGCCTCGTTGAAGTAGCGCAGTGTCTCGTCAAACTCCTCCTTGCCCGGAATGCGGCGCGCGAAATTGAACTGCCCGCCGACTTCCGCCTGCGCCTCGAACAGCACCACCTCATGACCACGCTCTGCCGCGGTGACGGCCGCCGACAGACCTGCTGGACCACCTCCGACCACGGCGACACGCCGCACGCGGCGGGCAGGCTCGATCACCATCTCGGTCTCGTGGCAGGCTCGCGGGTTGACCAGACATGAGGTCAGCTTCATCTGGAAGGTGTGATCAAGACACGCCTGGTTGCAGGCGATGCAGGTGTTGATGATCGCGGCATCATCCGCCTGCGCCTTGCTGACCCACGCCGGGTCAGCGAGGAACGGACGCGCCATCGACACCATGTCGGCATGTCCCTCCACCAGTACCGACTCGGCCACGTCCGGCATGTTGATGCGATTGGTGGTGATCAGCGGCAGACTGAGCTCCGCCTTCATGCGCTGGGTCAGTCCGGTGAAGACGGCACGCGGCACACTGGTGACGATGGTGGGCACTCGTGCCTCATGCCAGCCGATCCCGGTATTGATGAGGCTGGCACCGGCCGCCTCGATGGCCTTGCCCAACGCGACCACCTCGCTCCAGGTGCTGCCCTCATCGACAAGATCCAGCATCGACAACCGATAGATGATCAGGAAATCCTCGCCCAGCGCCGCGCGGATGCCCGCGACGATCTCCACCGCCAGACGGATGCGATTCTCGAAGCTGCCACCGTATTCATCCTCACGCTGGTTGGTCCGTCGACAGATGAACTGGTTGATGAAGTAACCTTCGGACCCCATCACCTCGACACCGTCATAGCCCGCTTCGCGTGCCAGGGTGGCACAGCGTACATAATCCGCGATCTGGCCTTTCACTTCCTCGGTGCTCAGCGCCCTCGGCATGAAGGGGTTGATCGGGGCCTGAATGGCAGATGGCGCGACCTGATCCGGAGAATAGGCATAGCGACCGGCATGCAGGATCTGCAGGCATATCCGCCCGTCCTCGGCATGCACGGCATCGGTCACTTCACGATGACGCTGCGCCTCCTGTGAGGTGGTCAGCTTGGCCGCCCCTTGCATGACCGCGCCCTCCGGGTTCGGGGCGATCCCTCCCGTGACGATCAGGGCGACACCATGACGGGCACGCTCGCGATAGAAGGCCGCCAGGCGCGTGAAGCCATTGGGAGCTTCCTCGAGCCCGGTATGCATCGACCCCATCAGCACGCGATTCTTCAGCGTGATGTGTCCCAGCTTCAGCGGACGGAAGATATTCGGATAGGCAGTCATGGCGCTTGCTCCTTGCCGTCGCACTGGCGTGGCCGTCAACCGGACCCTGGGACACCAGTACGCGGAACTCATCAGGTCGTCATTGTCATCTTGTCGCCTTGCGTTGCTCGTGCACGTTGGCGGTAGACACGTCAGGGCGACGCACACCCAAGGCAAACAGTCGTATGAATCTCGATACGCTCAGTGTAGTGCATCATCGCTTGCACTCAATGCGCCTGGAGGACACATTGATATCCTTGCAGGACATGCCCTGAGCAATATCCGGCCGACGGCAAGCCTCGCGCTTGTCTCCCCGACCTCTCGACACGAGCCAGCCCCATGCAATTAGGAGAAGTCTCGGTCAGCCTGGCGCACCTCGTTGCACGTGCCCTGGACGCGCGCAACGTGCACGCCGAGCCCATCATGCAGCCCTACACGGGCTGGCCGCTGCCGGACGACGGAGATGCCCGGATCGGCATCGCTCGCTACATGCGACTGGGCCATGCCGCCATCACTGCCAGCGGTGATGAACTGTTCGGCCTAGAGATGGCCGCTCAGATTCGCCCGGGAGACTTTCTGCTCCCCGGACTTGCGTGTGCCTGCGCCCCCACTCTGGCGGCAGGGCTGACGTTGCTGTGCGAGGCTGAGGCACTTTACAGCGACAACAGTCGTGGGCATGGCCATTTCGAGCGCCAGGCCACCGGCGGCTGGCTGAACTTCTACTCCCTCGCTCCCTACAATGCCTACAACCGCTTCGTGGTCGACAGCGTGCTGGGAGGCTGGTGGCATCTGGCTCGCCAGCTGAGTGGCGATGCCTTGAGCGATGCATCGCTCGAGATCGATTACACGATCCCCCGCTCGCCGGAGGACAGCTCTCCGCTCACCCCCTCACCAGACGATATGCATGAGCAGACGGAGAAGCGCTGGCGCTGGCGATATGCCCGACGCCTGGGCCTGCCTGCGAGCCAGTTGCACTTCGCGACAGGGCGCAATCGGCTGTGGCTGCCAGACAGAGTATTGAACGCCCCTACCGTGCAGGCAGCACCGGTTGCCTTTGCCCAGCTTCGTCAACAGATCACGGAGCGACTGGAGAGCCGTCAGGGCCCTCATGACACGCTGTCACGCACACGACGTGCCATTGCCATGCGGCTTTCGGGGCGCGCACCCGGACGCGACGAGATCGCAGCGGCCCTCAATCTGCACCCGCGTACCCTGGCCAGACGACTCGCTGCCGAAGGCTGGCACTACGAGGGGCTACTGGATGACACACGCCGCGCGCTGGCCGAGCGTTATCTGCGCGACACCCATCTGAGCCTGAAGGAAATCAGCTGGGTACTGGGATTTGCCGGTCCGGAAAGCTTCCAGCACGCCTGCAAGCGCTGGCACGCCAAACCACCGGGCGCATGGCGCAGACAGCACCGCGCATCCAGCCGAACGGGTAGCTCACGGACCTGAAACACGAAGAAACGTCGAACGGGGGATGATGGGACGATGGGACGTCCAGAAGGAAGGCAACAACGAGGAAGGCAACAACGCGCATCTTGCTGGCCAGAAACGCGAAAACCCGAGCACGAGGGCTCGGGTTTCACGAATTCTGTAGATCGAGTGGCGGACTGGACGGGACTCGAACCCGCGACCTCCGGCGTGACAGGCCGGCATTCTAACCAACTGAACTACCAGTCCACATTGGTGGGTGATACTGGATTCGAACCAGTGACCCCAAGCATGTGAAGCTTGTGCTCTAACCAACTGAGCTAATCACCCAACACAGACGATCCTTGCTGCAAGCAGCGGTGACATCGCGTCATTCTGAATGGCGGACTGGACGGGACTCGAACCCGCGACCTCCGGCGTGACAGGCCGGCATTCTAACCAACTGAACTACCAGTCCATTCAGAACAACTCAACATCGGGCGCATGACAAACGGTAGTGGCGGACTGGACGGGACTCGAACCCGCGACCTCCGGCGTGACAGGCCGGCATTCTAACCAACTGAACTACCAGTCCACTGCAACGTTTGCTTCTGCTGACGAACCAGGCCATTTAATCAAGTAACGCTTTGATAAGCAATAACTTTTTTCAAATGGTGGGTGGTACTGGGTTCGAACCAGTGACCCCCAGCTTGTAAGGCTGGTGCTCTACCAACTGAGCTAACCACCCCTGTCTCGTTGGCGCTGCATTCTACGGAATCCGCCCCATGAGTCAATACTTTTTTTACAGGTAGTTTCAGAATGCTCCTCGACAGGGTCTTGATAAGACTGGATTTTCCCAGCACCACTCACCTGTAGCCCAGCAACCATCAGCATTGTGTCAACATTCTGACATCAGGATGCCACGAGGGAGAAAATTCGTGTCGCTCATGGATTGACACCCATCAGCGCAATGCAGGGTGTGCAAGGATCGCTGCCACCGCTGAGCGAATCAGTCCCTCACGCGTCTTGCCGCTCGCCTTGCGAGGCTTGAAATCATGCTCGCCATCCTCCAGCCATTGCAGGCTGATGGTGCATGGCAATCCGTAACCTTCGACTTCCTCGCGATGACCAAAGGGATCTCGCGTGCCCTGGCAGATCACGCCCGGGGCATCAATGGCCGCCAGATGCTCGGTTCGCAGCGTGTCCGGCTTGCCGGTCGGGTGAAAGGGATAGCCCAGCGCATACCAGCCCAGGGGCGACATTCGACGTGGGCCTGATGAGGGGGCTGGCATGCCTCGCCCCTCCAGCTCCTGCATCACATGCGAGGCCACGCGACTCCCCATGGACTTGCCACCAAGCAATACCGGGCATGTCGCCAGAGACGCCCTGGCGGCAAGACTGGCGGCCAGCGCCTCATGCCAGCGCGTCATTTCCTCGATCAGCCCGGGCAGCCGCGGCGGCGGACGACGGCGTGCCTCGCAGCGCATCTTGACGAGGTAGGCGAAGTCGAATCCCAGCCATGCCGCCCCCTGGTGTGCACAGGCCTTGCCGAACCGCTGATGGAAATCGGTCTCGCGTCCGGCGCCCGCCCCATGGGCATGCAGCAGAATCACCTGCCGAGGGCTGCCATGAATCTCCAGCGGACCGAACGAGGCCACCCAGCCTCGCCAGGGACCGCGCGCCGCCAACGCCTCCTCTGACAGCTCCAGACGCTTTTCCAGCTCATCGGCGATGGCGTCAAAGGAAGCGACCTTGAAACCTTCCTCGGCGTAGGGGGTGGGAACGGCCGCCACATTGGACGCATCCCGATCTTCGTCCGATGATGAAGTGACAAGAGACACTCAGTGTCCTCCCTGGTAGCTGAAATGAATGCTGAATCGTCTCGTGAGTCGTGCTCTCTTCAGGAGAGCACATCGCTGTTCACTGCATGATGAGGTCATGACATGGGCACAGCACCTGATGGAGCAGGCGCCTCTCACGAGGTGATTCGCCAATTTGGCACGACGGCCATTCTTTCAGGCGCCGTCAGTCTATTGCTGGCGGCATGGCTGACCGCCGTGCAGTTGTGGCCAACCCTGGCCCCGCCCATCGCCTGGCTAAGCCATGGCCGTCTCGCCATTGTGCAACAGCATCTGCTGCTCTTCGGCCTCGGCGGCTCGGCATTGATTGCCAGCCTGTATTCACTGGTCAATCATGACACGCAAGCCCGGCCGGGCCAGCGGCGTCTCCAGCGGTTCACGCTGCAGGCCTGGCAGACGATTCTCGTGCTTGGCAGCATATCGATTGCCGCGGGCTTCGCGTCGGGGCATGGCCAATCCGAATATCCCTGGCCACTCAACCTGTTGATGCTGGCAGTGTGGATCGCGGTCGCGTGGCTCTTCCATGTCAACTGGAAGGCAGGACCGACAGTGCGCCTGCCCGTGGCTGGCTGGTGCTTCATTGGCTGTCTGGTGATGATACTGATGCAGCATACCCTGCTGTCACTGGCGGTGCCCCTGGGCCCGCTGACATCGTTACCCATGTTCTCAGGCAGTCTGGACGCGCTGCTGCAGAGCTGGCAGAAGGGAATGCTGCCCGGCGGCATGCTGGCACTGGGCTTCATTGCCATGGCGTATCAGGCACTCTCGGGACTGACCCGCCAGCCCCTTCACTCTCACCGTCTGGCCATCATCAGCTTCTGGCTGCTGGTATTGCTGCTGCCCTGGAGCGGCGCGGCGCTGCTGCATGCCAGCGCCCTGCCCCAGTGGAGCCAGGCGCTGGGAATGGCGATGGGGCTCCTGCTGCTGGCGCCGGGACTGGCCATTCCTCTCAACGGCCTGCTGACCCTCAAGGCGGACTGGCCCTCCCTGCGCCATCATCCTCAGACCTGCCTGCTCGGCGCGGCCCTGCTCTTTCTGGCCATCAGCGTGATGGAGCATGTGGCACTGTCCATCGCCCCGCTCAACGACATGACCTTCAGCGCCGCCGGCAGCCTCTCGCCGGCCGGCACACTGGGCGTCATCGGTCTGGTCTGCGTGCTCATGCTCTACCGTCTGCGGCTGCCTGAAGCACCCTCGGCGCTGATCATGACCCACGCCTGGCTGGCCATCGCCGGCACGTTGCTCTGCATCGCTGCCAGCTGGACCACCACCCTGCTGCAAGGCAGCCTGTGGCATGCCGTAGACGCAGAGGGACAACCGCTGCACTCCCTCGCCGACGTCCTGGCGGTGGCTCGCCCGCCGATGCTGATGACGCTGGTGGGGCTGAGTTGCTGGGCACTCGGCCTGCTGCTGATGGCAGCGTATCTCCTGCGCGCCTCCCGCCGTCCCATCACGCGCCCCTCTACCCAGCGCGCTCATCACCACATCGGGGATTCACACGCTCGGGGGAGGACACCGGCATGAGACACGTACTGCTCGAACGGCATCCGGGCCTGATGGCCGCGCTCTGCGTGATGGCGGCAAGTGTCGGCGCGCTGGCCCAGTTGCTGCCTCTGGGGTTTCAGGAGGCAAGGCAAGAAGTGACACCGCTGGATGCGCTGGCGCTGGAGGGCCAGCGCCTTTACCTGCGGGAAGGCTGCCAGCAATGCCATACCCGAATGGTGCGGGATCTGCCGGGAGACCAGGCACGCCATGCAAGCCGGGACGCCGCCTCCCGCCACCTCATGGAGCGACCGGCCCTGTGGGGCAACGCTCGTCATGGCCCTGACCTGAGCCGCCTCCCGGCGGAACATGATGAGGCCTGGCAACGCCTGCACCTGTACTCGCCGCGCCACAAGGTGGCGGATTCCAGCATGCCGGCCTACCCCTGGCTGTTCGAGCACGCCCTGAGCGGCGAGGGTGTCGCCGAGCGCATGCAGGCCCTGCAGACGCTTGGCGTACCCTACCGAGACGACGAGATCCTCGCGGCGCCCGCCCGGGTACGCGGCAAGGCCGAGGCGACCGCTCTGCTGGCCTATCTTCAACAGACGGATCCCCCTCGGCACTCATCCGCGACAGCACCCGACCCGACAGGGGAGACACTCGTCACACTGACACTGACGACAGGAGCTGCACCATGAACCTGCTGGCAAACGTCGATCTGCCACTGTTCTGGCAGGCATGGATCAGCATGCTCACGCTGGGCAGCCTGGCCTTCTGCACGCTGTTGCTTGTCGGGCTTCGCTCTCGCAGCACCTCACCCGATGATGACCTGCAGGGAGATGGGCCAGGCGACGAACACCGCATTGACGGCACCCCTCAGCCGGACAGGCCGCTGCCGCTGGTCTGGAGTCTGCTGTTTCTGCTCACGCTGCTGGTCAGCATGGGGCAGATCGTCATGTCCTTGAGTGGATGATGTCACCTGGCTCTCCCGAGTCGGATGAGGCAGGGCGTCGCAACCTGCCCCTTCGGGAGGTTCTGCGTCTAGAGTCATGCAGGACATCACGACACAATCAGAATTATCTAATATAATGCGCGCGATTCACGGAGCACTTCACATCCCGCCCCACAGGACGGGAACCCGTTCTGGGAAGTGCGCCTGACAGGTATCATTGACGGACAGCACCGACAGGCAGCAGCGACTCAGTCCATGAGGATGCTGCCTCTCCGTACAGGACCATGGAATCGCCCTGTACCAGGTGTCGCACCCGGACACCCCCACCCGAAACCCGCCCCCCACGAGTTTCGGCGTAATGCCCCAGGAGAGTCACCATGACGGCCCAGACAACGGCATCCCATCGATTGCGTGCGCATGAAGCACGCTGTCAGACCTGCTCGCTCAGCTCACTGTGTCTGCCGCTGGCACTGAACATGGAAGCCATCGACCAGTTCGACTCCATCATTCGGCGCCGCGCGCCGCTCAGAAAGGGCGAGGTTCTCTTCACCCAGGGCGAGCCCTTCGACTGCGTCTTCACGGTGCGCTCGGGCAGCCTGAAACAGATCAACACCGAGAACAGTGGCACGGAGCAGCTCACCGGTTTCTTCCTGCCCAGCGAGCTGGCTGGACTGGATGCCATCGACAGCAATGCCTACCCCGGCAGCGCCGTGGCACTCGAGACCACGACCGTGTGCGAGATTCCCTTCGATCGCCTCGATGCGCTTTCCGCCCAACTGCCGGAACTGCGCACCCAGCTGTTCAAGAGCCTGAGCAAGGAGCTGCATGAGGATCGTCGGATGATGATGCTGCTGTCGCGCAAGACGGCAGATGAGCGCCTGGCCAGCTTCCTGGTCAACCTCTCTCAGCGCTTCCGTCGCCGCGGCTATTCGCCATACAGTTTCCGTCTTTCCATGTCCCGCGCCGACATCGGCAATTACCTGGGACTGGCCGTGGAAACCATCAGCCGTATCCTGACGCGTTTCCAGGCTCAGGGGCTGGTGGATATCCAGGCCCGCGAGGTCCATATCCTGCACCTGGATGGCCTGATCGAGCTGGCAGAAGGAGAGTGTCAGGGCGGTCGCTGACCCCCGTGTTGCCATCTCTCTCACCACGAAGGCCCGCCACATCCTCATGTGGCGGGCCTTCGTGTTTTCCAGACAGCGCCAGGCGGCTCGGAGACGCTCAGCGATTCTGCAGACGATTGTAATCCAGCAACCCGGCCTCGACGGGACGATCCGCATAATTGGCACGCAGCACGCTGTCCGAGAACTGCCAGAAGCGTGGATCGGTGCGCCGCACTCCGATATCGGCCATCAGCTGTCGATAGTCCGCCTCATCCTTGAGCACGGCGACCCGCCGTGCCAATCCCTGCAGCGACTCGGGTGTCAGATGCCAGAAGGCATTCGGATAATCCCCGGCCACGCCGCGCAGCACATCCAGCGTATCGCGCTCAGGACGCCGATTGGCTTCCTCGTCGAACAGACTGGTGATGTTGGCATGAGCCGAGTTGCGCAGCACGCTGAACAACTGTGGGTGCTCGCTTCCCTTCCGTTCCAGCGCAATGATGGTGACTTCCGGCAGCAGGCTGGCCGCCAGACCACTCACCTCGCTCAAGGCCTTCAATTCGCGGCGCACGGCATCATCCTCCAGCGTCTCCAGGCTACGCTCGTGGACAAGTTCCGGCGCCAGGCGCTCGCGCAGGCGGCGCATCAACCCAATGCGCGCCTTCTCCGGTGAGGAAAGCTCTCCCGGTGTCCAGACGATATCGCTCGGGGCATCAAACTGGGGCGGCTTCTTGAACAGCAGCTTTTCCAGCCCAGAATCCACATCCTGATACCAGCTGTCATGCACTGCCTGACGCTCGCCGGCAGGCAGAAGCGCCAGCAGGTTGTTCTCGCCTTCCATGCGCAGGAAGTCCATGTACAGGCGCGTGGTCAGCTGGTGGCCGAGGTTGCCATAGACATCGAAGCCGGCCACCAGCAGGTAATGGATGCGCTCAAGCATCGGGTAATCGATCACCCAGGCCGTCTTGGGCACATTGCCGACCAGCCCTTTCATCACGGCGGCATTGTCGAAGTGACGATAGACCGTCAGGGCGGCATTGGGGTTGTGATCGCCACCCTCGCCACCTTGCCAGCCGCTGCCGTCCCACAACAGCTGCATGTCCAGACGCAGATTGCCGTCCTCGTAGGCCTGCATCATCAGCTTTTGCTTGGCCTGCAGATAGGCCTGCTGCTTGCGCTCGAACTTGATCCACGAGGAGATGGGCAATGCATTGCTGCTCTGCTCGGCAGGCAGGCTGAGATTCTCGCCCTCCCGTGCCAGGGTGCGCTCGACCTGCGGCAGGCTGAACAGTGATGGATCGGTGAAACTGACCCAGAAGTGGTCATTGATGACGTCCACGGCCACCTGGCCACGACAGACCGGCCCCTTGATGAAGCCCATGATGGTGTTCTGCGATTCATCCAGCATGAAGCGGTAACGTGACTCGGCAGGGATCGCCTCGAACGTCAGGAAGGGGTTGGACGCCGTCTTGAGGTCATAGCCAGGCAGGTCATCCACCGTATAGTCCGGCGCGAGGAACAGCGACTGCCAGCGCTCCAGGCGCGCGTCACTCAGCGAATAGGGCAGATGATTCTTGGCCAGGATCGTCGAGCGCTCCTGCCATAGACGGTAATAGACGCGAGGACGCCCGGCCTCGTCATGCGGCATGACGTCACGACCATCTCCGGGATAGGCGGCGTAGGGAGCGTCATAGGGGCGGCGCGAGGAGATACGCTGGATGGGCTCGCCGGGCGGCGTACTGGAGCGCACCAGCGAGAAGAAGATCGGCCGGCCATTGGCCCCCTTCGCTTCCGGGAAATACAGGTGGGTCAGAAAGAGATGCTCGTAGATGTAGCGACTCATCAGCCGCTGCTTGAGGCTGTCACCATTGAGGAAGGCTTCCACCTGCTGAATCCGTGGCACCAGGGCCTCAGACACCGGGCGCACCTTGGTCATCGGGGAGCCCTGCGCCAACCAGTTGACCAGCGTACGGTGCTCCTCATCACTGATCTGCGGCAGCGCATACGGCATGCCCCAGTCCGGGTGATCTTCCGCGAAGGCATCATAGCGCTCGATGGGCGCGCACACCTGACTGCGATTGAGCGACAGATCGAAGCGGTCTTCCGGCAGCAGGCCTTCCTCCGTCACCGGCAGGGGTTGCTTGCGCTTCTGGCTCAGCGAGCGGAACAGCACACTGCCTTCCAGATTGGCGAGCGCCGAGTCGTTGCGCTCGTTGAGCACCGGCGAGAAGTTCATGTCACGCCATTCAGCGGTGCTGTCGGCATCCTCGAACAGTCGCGTCAGATTGGCCGCCAGCAAGCGGGTGCCGTCATAGACAGGGGCGGGATTGATACCGCGGTCGATCCCGGCCGCCGAGGACATCTTGAGCTGGCACGGGGCGTCATAGCAGCCATGGCAGACCACGCAACGCGTCTCGAGGATCGGCTTGACCTCATCTTCCCAATGCCTCCCCGCCAGACTATCGCCGGACACGACGCGATCGCGTGGCTCGGGCGTCCCGAAACGCGCATCCAGCTGATGCACGGTGACGGCGCTACATCCTCCCAGCAACAGGATGACGAGGATGCTCCAGCGCCAGCGCGGGGTATGCCACAGGCGTCGAAGGGAGTTCAGCATGCAAGGCTCCATAAGCAGAGTACGAGACCGATGGACGGATCGGCCATGAGGCAGGCGGGGCCCGCTGCACACTGCTTCGACAGAGCACAGAAGACATGACAGGCACACAGTATGCCACGAGCAGAATAGCGTCTTTCAGAGGGTTTTCGCGCTCCCGGTCAAATTCTCGAGCCGCGGTGCATCCACCTTCACGCCGGCGACGTAAGACTCAATGACCCGGCAACGAGACCTGACTGGCCGGGTGGATATCTGCATCGAACCTTGCTCAACAACCAGAAAAAACGGGCTCGCCCGAAAGGAAACCATCATGACCATGAAGAAGACCGTGACTGCCGCCACCTTTGCCGCTGCTGCCGCTGCACTGTTCTCCACCGCCGCCCTGACCTCCATGTCCGTGCAGGCGGCTGACAACGCCGTGAAGTGCTCCGGCATCAACTCCTGCAAGGGCACCTCCGAGTGCGCCACCGCCACCAGCGCCTGCAAGGGCCACAATGCCTGCAAGGGTCAGGGCTGGTCTTACACCGCAAGTGCCGAATCCTGTGTCGGCGCTGGCGGCGAAGTCATCTCCGGCAAGAGCTGAGCACTCGAGATGAGGGCACCGTCACCCAGGTAACGGTGTCGCCAGGAGTCCCTGGACGCAACGGGAGGACAGCATGCCGTCCTCCCGTTGTTGCATCAGGTCTACACTGCCAATGCAGGCACTGCCTGCCATGCCATGCCATGGAAAAGGAGTCACTCATGACGACAGCTTCCCGGAGTCACCAGCCTGCCACTGCCACCTCGGGTGCCGGTCAAGGGCTTGGGCTACGTCCTGAGTACTACCACGAGATTCTGACGACGCTGCCGGATATCGATTGGTTCGAGGCCATCAGCGAGAACTACATGGGCCCCGGATTCATCGACTCCGACGGCGTCAGTGCCGGCGGCAAGCCGCTACACTTCCTTGAGCGAGTCCGCGAGCACTACCCCATCGCCCTGCATGGCGTCTCGCTATCCATCGGTGGCAGCAATCCCATCGACACCCGCTATCTGCGCGAGCTGCGCGCACTGTGTGAGCGCATCGAACCGATGTGGGTCTCCGATCACCTGTGCTGGACCCGCACCGGCGCGCATCAATTCCATGACCTGCTGCCTCTGCCCTATACCGAGGCCACCATCACGCACCTGGCCGAGCGCATCGACCAGGTCCAGAACGCGCTCGGGCGCCAGCTATTGCTGGAAAACGTCTCCAGCTACCTGACCTGGCAGCCCGACGAGATGAGCGAATGGGAGTTTCTGGCCGAGGTCAGCCGCCGTGCCGATTGCCTGATCCTGCTCGACCTGAACAACGTCATCGTCTCCAGCCACAATCATGACTTCGATCCGCTGGCCTATCTGGATGCCATGCCGGCGGAGCGTGTCTGGCAGCACCATCTCGCCGGGCACATCAGGCAGGACGTGTCTGGCGGTGAGCTGTGCATCGACACCCACGACCAACCCGTCCCGGATGCCGTGTGGTCGCTGCATGACGCCGCACGCGAGCGCTTCGGCGATGTTGCCACCATGATCGAGCGCGATGACAACTTCCCGCCATGGTCGGAGCTGATGGAAGAATATGCCGAGCTGCGTCGCCGCAGTGGTCGCCCGCTGGCCGACGATCAACCGACCCGGACTGTCGCGGCGGCAATGAATGGGGGGCTGCACGCATGACGCATGCATCGACCACAGCGACGACAGCATCACAGTTCGATCGCCGCGCCTTGACCCAGCTTCAGGACGCCACCGCCGCCTATCTGGCCGCGCCGTCACCCGACACCCGCAGCATCGCGGCACAGGCTGTCATCAGTGATGAGCTGGCCAGTGCCGAGGAGCGCCTTGGCATCTATGCCACGGCTTACCGCCTGCGCCTGTTCGATGTCTTCGGCGGTGATTTCGAGGCCGTGCACACCTTGATTGGCGATGATGCCTTCGGCTTGCTGTGTCGCGAGTACCTCAATGCCCATCCGCCGAGCCACTACTCGATCCGCTGGGCAGGCCAGCACTTTCCGGCCTTCGTGGCCGCGCGCGAACCCCGGCGTTCGCTGGTCACCGAGATGGCGGCCTTCGAATGGGCACTGGGGCTGGCACTGGATGCCGAGGAGATCGCGCCGCTCAGCGTCGAGACCCTGCAAGGGCTCGCCCCGCAAGACTGGCCGACGCTGAGACTGGCAGCCCATCCGTCACTGCATCACTTCGCCTTTCATTTCGATACGCCGGCCATCTGGAAATCCATCGACAATGACGAGCCGCCACGTGCGCCGGTCGAGAGCGACATCCCCACGCCATGGATCGTCTGGCGTCAGCCCACCGAGGGCGCACCCGAGGTGCACTATCGCTCTCTCGAGCCATTGGAAGCGCTGGTGCTCAACGCCATTCTCTCTGCCGGTGATGACGGCCTGAGCTTCGCCTCACTGGGAGAGTTGCTGGCCCCCGAAGTCGGCGCCGAGGCAGCGCCGGGCGCCGCCATCAACCTGCTGGTGCAATGGATACCGGCCGGCATGCTGATACGTCCCGAAGACACCGGACGAGCCAGCCGCCATACCTCAGACCGTATTGCCTGAGGCGGCGCCCCCTCCTGCAACAGACCGGACATGACAGCCAGCCAGGAAAGCCGGACAATACACGCCGATCACCCCCTTGGTGATCGGCTTTCGTCTTCCTGCTGCCGTGATGCCCATGCCCCCTTCTTCCCATGATCTGCCCTCTTCTCCCGATGGCCTGCCCTGCGACGCGTCAGTGACGTCTCGACCACTCGTGTCGGCGCCCCTCGATGCTGACCCGGCTCACGAGGCCGAGCCCATCTTGCCACTCGACATCCTGTTTCAGGATGACGTGCTGGTGGTGGTGCAGAAGCCTTCTGGCCTGCTGGTGCATCGCAGCCCCATCGACAAGCATGAGACGGAATTTCTGCTGCAGCGCCTGCGTGACCAGATCGGCATGCACGTCTTCCCGGTGCATCGTCTCGATCGCCCGACCTCCGGTCTGATGGTCTTCGGCCTCTCACCGGAAGCCGCCCGCAAGCTGAGCGCCGCCTTCGAGGAACAGCAGGTCAGCAAACGCTATCTGGCCGTGGTGCGTGGCGTCGCTCCCGAACAGGAGCGCCTGGACTACGGCCTGCGCAAGGAAGAGGGTCGCCTGCCCAAGGCCCAGATGCCGGAGCAGGAAGCCATCACCGACATCCGCCGACTGGCGCAGGTCGAGCTGCCCGTCGCGATCGACCGCTACCCCCAGTCACGCTTCTCGCTGGTGGAGGCACGCCCCTTGACCGGCCGTCGACACCAGATTCGTCGGCACCTGTCGCGCCGTGGCTATCCCATCATCGGAGATGCCAGGCACGGCAAGGGCAACTACAATCGTTACTTCGCCTCGACCCTGGAATGTCCGCGTCTGCTGCTGGCGGCGGTCGGACTGGAACTGCCGCACCCCGAGGGTGGCTGGTTGCGTCTTTCATGCCCACCGGATGGCGCCTACGCTGCCCTGCTGGCGCGCTTTGGCTGGCTGGGGCATCTGCCGGAGCGCCATGCCATCCACCAGGCCGAACGCCCCGAAAGCGACCTGGCTGGCCGGCCCACAGACGACTTGCCCGAATGACGACCGGGCACCCGCGAACACGCTTCGCCATCTGCATTCAACGTCCCTGGAAAGCATGAGCTGCGCATGACCACTACCCCTGACGACATTCCGCTGAATGAGCCAGCGGCCCACACGGCCTCTCTCTCGGACGCCGCGCCCTCTGCCAGCGAACGCATGCTGGCGGATTTCTTCGCCACCGACGCCGAGGCACCGGCGGAGGACGATTACGACTTCCGTTTCGGCGGCATTCGTCGTCTCTATGGCGCCAGCGCCTTCGCCCACTTCCGTCACGCGCATGTCGCGGTGGTCGGGGTCGGCGGGGTCGGCAGCTGGAGCGCCGAGGCGCTGGCACGCTCCGGCATCGGCGAGATGACGCTGATCGACCTCGACGACGTCTGCGTCTCCAACGTCAATCGTCAGCTGCATGCGCTGGATGGCCAGATCGGCCGCCCCAAGGTCGAGGTGCTGGCCGAGCGCTGCCAGTTGATCGCGCCACAGATGAAGATTCACGCCATCTCGGCCTTCGTCACCCCGGACAACCTGGCCGAGCTGATCCACGATGAGCTGGATCACGTCATCGATGCCATCGACAGCGTACCCGCCAAGACGGCGCTGATCGCCTGGTGCAAGCGTCGCAAGCTGGGGCTGACCGTGACGGGCGGTGCCGGTGGCCAGCTCGACCCGACACGCATCCAGATCGCGGATCTTGCCCGTACCGAGCAGGACCCTCTGCTGGCGCGCGTTCGCTCCCTGCTGCGCCGCGACTACCATTTCAGTCGCAATCTCAAGCGCCGTTTCGATGTCGAGTGCGTCTACTCCGACGAGCAGCTGACCTACCCCGGTGCCGATGGCGAGGTCTGCGCCACCAAACCCGGCGACAGCGCCACGCGTCTGGATTGCGCCGGCGGCTTCGGCGCCGCCACCTTCGTCACCGGCAGCTTCGGCTTCACCGCCAGTGCACGCGCCCTGGCGCGCATCGCACGCCGCGGTGCCAAGGCCACGCCGGCCAACGCTCTCAATCCCGCGCCCGACGCCTGATCGCGCCGGGCGACCGCGCCAACTGTCTTGCCCATCAAGGAAATCATCATGTCAGAGCTGCCTCCCATGCCGCCGCTGCCCGAGAATCGCCCAGTGCCGGGGCTCTACCGCCACTACAAGGGCGCGCAATACGAGGTGATCGGCACCAGTCGTCATAGCGAGACGGAAGAGCTGCTGGTGGTCTACCGCGCCCTCTACGGCGAATGTGGCCTGTGGGTGCGCCCATTGAGCATGTTCATGGAGAATGTCGAGATCCAGGGCGAGCCAGTGCCGCGTTTCGCGCTGGTCACGCAATGGTCCTGCTGAGCCTCGCCGGTCGGTGGCGCCCATAAGCTGACCGACCGGACAGGTGCATGCCGCCTCTCAGGCTCGGTGCTATACTGCGCCGCTTGTTTTTCCAGACATACGCATTGAGGTGGGACTGGCCATCACGGCCCGGCCACCTCGACCACGCCCACACAGCGGGCCGTCCAGCATGCGCTGGCGGTGGCTGTGAGCTGGTTCATACCACGTCAAGAGCGGAGGAAGCATGAGCGCACTGGTTGGTGTCATCATGGGATCAAAATCGGATTGGGCGACCATGTGCCATACGGTCGAGACCCTGGAAGCCCTGGGGATCGAACACGAGGTCAAGGTCGTCTCTGCCCATCGCACGCCTGACCTGCTGTTCGATTATGCCGACACCGCCGCGGAGCGTGGTCTCGAGGTCATCATCGCCGGAGCCGGTGGCGCCGCCCACCTGCCGGGCATGTGTGCCGCCAAGACCTGGCTGCCGGTGCTGGGCGTGCCGGTGCAGTCCAGCATGCTGTCTGGCGTCGACTCTCTGCTCTCCATCGTGCAGATGCCCGCCGGCATCCCCACCGGCACCCTGGCCATCGGTCGTGCCGGTGCCGTGAATGCGGCGCTGCTGGCTGCCAGCCAGCTGGCCAACAAGTATCCGGCCATCCGCACGGCGCTCATCAACTTCCGCGCCGAGCAGACCGACCGCGTGCTGGACAATCCGGACCCGCGTCCCGATGCTCCCAGCCTGTCGCATGGAGGCCAGTGAATCATGAGCGAGCCGATCCGCTTCGGTATCGTCGGTGGTGGTCAGCTGGGTCGCATGCTGGCTCAGGCTGGCGCCGCCCTCAATGCCCGCTTCACCTTTCTTGATCCCGCCGACTCGCCGTGTGGCCGCGTGCATGGCCATCATCTGCGCGCCGACTGGCAGGATGACGCCGCTCTGACACAGCTGGTGGCGGCCTCCGATGCCATCACCTTCGAGTTCGAGAACGTGCCCGCCGACGCCGTCGAGCGCCTGGCGGCAGAGCGTCCGACCTATCCCCCGGCCGGCGCGCTGGATACCGCACGGGATCGCTGGAACGAGAAGTCGCTGTTCATGCGTCTGGGCATCGAGGTGCCGCCGCTGGCGCTGGTCGACAGCCAGGCCGATCTGGAAAGCGCGGTGGCCACCATCGGCCTGCCTGCCGTCCTCAAGACACGTACGCTGGGCTACGACGGCAAGGGTCAGAAGGTGCTGCGCGAGATGGCGGACGTGGCCGACACCTTCGCCGAACTCGGCAGCGTGCCGCTGATTCTCGAAGGTTTCATCGCCTTCGATCACGAGGTCTCGGTGATCGCGGTACGCGGTCGTGACGGTGAGACACGCGCCTGGCCGCTGTCCCGCAATGAGCACCGCAGCGGCATCCTGCACTGCGCCACACCGCTGGCCGCGCATGACCTGCAGGCCGAGGCCGAAGCGGCTGCCTTCAAGGTGATGCACGAACTCGACTACGTGGGCGTGATGGCCTTCGAGTTCTTCGTGGTCAAGGAAGCGGACGGCAGCGAGCGCCTGCTGGCCAACGAGATCGCCCCGCGCGTGCACAACTCCGGTCACTGGAGCATCGAGGGCGCGGTCACCAGCCAGTTCGAGAACCATCTGCGCGCCGTCGCCGGCCTGCCGCTGGGCGAGACAGCCCTGCTGGCTCCCTGCGCGATGCTCAACATCATCGGGCGCATGCCAGAGCGCGATGCCGTGCTGGCCATTCCCGGTGCTCGCCTGCATGACTACGGCAAGGCACCGCGAGCCGGCCGCAAGATCGGTCACATCACGGTGCTGGCCGCCGACCAGGCCAGTCTCGACGCGCGCATCGCAGCCGTCGAGGCGCTGCTGGTCAATGACCTGGGCAAGTAAGCCGGTTCTGCGCCACTGAAGACAAAACGCCCCCGCTGCCGATGGCAGCGGGGGCGTTTTCGTTCCTGTCACGACCTGGAAAGCCGCGCCTGGAATCAGTCGATCTCGTGATGGATCTGCTTCTGCAGGTAGAGCTCGATACCGACCTTCTCGATCAGACCCAGCTCGGTCTCCAGGTGATCGATATGCTCTTCCTCGTCGTCGAGGATCTTGCGGAACAGATCACGTGAGGTGTAATCGCGGACCTGCTCGGCATAGGCGATCGCTTCTTTCAGATCACCATGAGCCTGGTGCTCCAGCGCCAGATCGCACTCGAGCATTTCCTTGGTGTTCTCGCCGATACGCAGCTTGCCGAGGTCCTGCAGGTTGGGCAGGCCTTCCATGAACAGGATGCGCTCGATCAGGGTGTCCGCATGACGCATCTCTTCGATGGACTCGTCATATTCCCACTTGGCCAGGCGCTTGAGCCCCCAGTCCTTGTACATGCGCGCATGCAGGAAGTACTGATTGATGGCTACCAGCTCGTTGCCCAGTATGGTGTTGAGATGCTCGATGATCTTGGGATCGCCTTTCATGTCGCCATTCCTCTCTTGTCCGGTGCGGTCTCGTTGTCGTCGGCGACCGGCATGCATGCCGGTGTCAGGGGCCGTCGGGGGTGAGGCGTCTCAGGCACTCGCCCCGCTTCGTCAGGTCCGGCAAGTATGGCGCAAAACCATGAATTTTTCGAGACATGACAACAAGTTATCGACTTTTAGGCGCAAATGGGAAAGATTGGTATCCGCGTTGTCATATGCAGACGGACACCGAGGTGAGCCCACAAGCGATGAAAGCCCGGGAGAGGAAAGCACGAGAAAGGAAAGTGCGAGAGAGGAAAGTGCGAGAGAGGATAGCTGGAAAGATGAGCTCTCCCGGCAAGGAGCGGCATGCGAAAACGCCAGAGGCCCGATCATTTGATCGGGCCTCTGGCGCTTGAATGACATGGACTCGTGGCGCTGTGCTGCATCGACAGGGCAATCCAGGCCTGGAGAGGCAAGCTCCCCTGACATCAGACCGCGTAGGCGAGATCGTCAGCCGGCATCATTTCGCGAGCCACGGCTTCACGGGTGATCGTCTTGGCCATGCAGGCACATTTTCCACATTGGGTCGCACACCCGGTCTGCTCGCGGACCTCACGGAAGCTGCGCGCCCCCTGCTCCACGACTTCACGGATCTTGTGGTCTGATACACCCTTGCACAGACAGACGTACATGGCTCACCTCGCTCACTCCAAGTGAGACAAATGTAAATGATTCGCAGAAAGATGCGCAACACCTGACTGCAAAAAATTCTCATTTGCATGCCATATCAACCACTTGCATTACCCCGTCTTCCACCGTCAGCGCCATGAATTGCTGCTGCGGGATGTGAACGTCCGACCAGAGCCGCGTGATGGTTCTCGACCCCGCCGTTATCCCCGCTTTCCTCAACCCGCTGCTCTCAAATCCACTGCTCTCAAATCCACTGCTCTCAAATCCGTTGCATCGATGAAAGCGCCCACCGTATAAAGAAGGGAGTCACCTGCCTAAGGCAGGGGTTGCGATTTGGGACAGGGACGCTAAGATGTATAACGTTTTATTATGCAGACAAGAATCAAGTCGCAACAAAAAATAATGAGCCATCGACATCCAATGGTTCAGGCAGGTCACTCGCCTCCTGCTAGCGTCACTTCGCCAGAACGCTGCCGTTCATGACGATGACCCACACGCAGCAAGGCGACGGCAAATGACTGCCACGACCTGCCAGGCAATCAGGAAAAGCACATGAACAGGACACTGCAAGAGATTCCGTCGACGCCCTCCATCCTGACTCGGCCCATCGGCATGCCGATGATGGGCGACATGATGATGCCGTGACCGGCCCGAATCCGTCTGCTGTCCGTTCGTTTCGCCTACTGCCAAACTGCAAGGAGTCCTGACCCAATGTCCGCATCCATCGCTACCGCCGAACATCACGCCGCCTCCCACCTGCCGCTCAATCTCGACGCCGTTCGCGATGCCGGCAGCTGCTTCGGGGACCATCACCGCCTGCCGCTCAATCCGCTGCTGCGCAATCTCTATCGCGAGGCGCGTCGCGAAGGCCTGGTGGACGAGAGCTGCAACGCACGTGAGTTGATGAGTCACATCGCACTGCCGCACGATCACGTCGTCACCCAGGAAATCTCCGATCGTGTCTGGCGCTACAACGTCGGTTACGCCAACAGTGAAAGCAGTGCCGAACAGGGCGACCTGAATGCTGCACTGGACTCGCTCAACGAGCGTACCCTCGATGAGCCACTGCCGGGCGCGCTGCATCGCCTCACCGAGGCCTGGCTGTACCTGCCCGGCGAGCTGGAAAGTCCGCGTCAGGCCAGCGCCGACGTCCTGTGGCTGGACAAGCAGGGCCGTGCCCGCTATCGCCTGGATCAGGCCCGTCACTGGTTCGCCACCCTGCGTGACGAAGCCGTCGAAGTGGACGACTGGCTGGCATGGCGCCTGACCCACCTGCCGCTGACCAGCGCACCGGTGCTGGACACGGTCAGTGCCTTCACACGCCTGGCCCGCCTCGACCATGACGGTCAGCGCCCCATCGGCCAGCTGCCCTTCGTGCGCTATCGTGATGGCGTGCGCTTCGAGGGCATGGGCAACGCGGTACTCGACCTGCCACGTGAGCTGCCGGAAACCGCGGCACAGGAAGACAGCCTGGTCGTGTCACGCGCCACGGTCGACCGCATCATCACGCGCCTCGATGGTCTGCTGGGCGTCTGATTCACGTCCTGCCCCCCCTGACAGACACAACGCCCCGCCAGTCGATGACTGGCGGGGCGTTGTGTTTTCCGGTATTCGGCATGCCTTTCACGGCGATTCCTGCACGCCGCCCTTGCACGACACCCGCAAGGCGGCGCCTACCGGGCCGTCACTCTCGGCTGGGCCTCGGCACCACCACCACGCGCGTGCCTGAGGCGATGTCGTGCCAGCTGCGGTGTTCAGAGTCCCATAGCTGCCAGAGATACCCCAGTCCACCGCATCCCAGCGAGAGGCCGGCAACCAGAAAACGCAGCAGACACTGAGGCAGTGTCGGTGCGCAGCCTTCCGGCGTCTGCAGCCTGAGCCGCCAGGCCTGCATGCCCAACGTCATGCCACTTCGACTCCAGAAGTAGGCAAAGAAGGCGAACACCGCCACCAGCAGAAGCGAGCGGAACAATGGCGACTGATTGGCCTCTCCGCCATTCGCGGCCACCCCCACGAACCCCAGCACGATCAACAGCGCCACTACCAGAAAGGTGTCATACACCAATCCACCCAGACGCCGCATCAGCCCGGCAGGGCGCACGCCCTGCTGCGCGAAGCAGCGCCGGGCCACCGGGCACCGTGCCCTAGCCACTGCGACGAATCAGCAGCAGGCCGATCACGTAACAGGCGATCGTGGGGGCCAGTACTGCCCAGATGGGCGCGAACCCGAAGACCACCGAGGCCGGCGCCAACAGGTCCTGCAGGTATTTGAACAGCAGACCGACGATGATCCCGTAGAACACGCGCGTCCCGGCTGCCACGGTGCGCAACGGCCCGAACACGAAGGACGCTGCCACCAGCACCAGCGCTGCCAGCGTCAGCGGTTGCAGGATCTTCTGCCAGAAGTACAGCAATGGCTGGTTGGCGGACAGACCCTGCCCCTTCAGATAGCTGGCGTAGCGCCACAGATCAGAGGCGGATTGCTGCTTGGGTTCGGTGATCACCAGCTTGAGCAGGTCCGGCGTCAATCGGGTATCCCACTGGCGTGAGTCCTGCTGCTCGACACGCGTGGAGGCCACCTCGCCGCCTTCACGCTCGAAGACCGTGGTTTCCACCGCCTCCAGCGTCCAATGGTCGTCCTCCCAGACAGCACGCCGGGCGTACATGGCCTGCTTCAGCTCCTGATCATCATCGAATTGATAGCGGGTCACGTTGAGCACCACATCATCACTGCGGATCGAACCGAAGCGATAGAAGTTGTTGCCCTCACGCTGCCAGCCACCGCCTTCGGCATAGACGGCACCCGCCCCCTGCTGCTTCTCGGCGCGCCAGGCATCGGCCTGCATCTCGGTGACAGGCGCCACGTACTCTCCCACGGCCATGGTGATGGCGATCACCAGCCCGAGCGGCTTCATCACGCCCCACAGGATGCGCGTCAAGGAGCGGCCCGCCGCACGCATGATGGTCAGCTCATTGCTGGATGCCATGCTGCCCAGGCCGATCAAGGCCCCCAGCAGCACCCCTACCGGCACGAATTCGTAGAAACGTGACGGTAGCCTCATCAACAGGTAGAGCAAGACCTCAAGGGCACCGTAATCCCCCTCGACATCGCCCAGGTCATTGATATAGGTGATCATCAGATCAAGCCCGAGGATCAGTACCTGTACCACCAGCATGGCCAGCAGCACGTTGCGCGCGATGTAACGGTCGAGACGATCAAGCAGCATCAGCGGCCACCTCCGCGGTTGTCGCGCCAGCTCAGCCAGAGGCCAAGCGCCAGATAGACGCCGTGAATGGGCCACAGGCCGATCGCGGCCGGATACTTGCCGGACGCGACGGCATTCTGAGCCGCGATCAGCAAGCTGAGGTAGGTGATATGCACGAAGATGGCCGGCAGCAGACGCGCGAAGCGGCCCTGGCGCGGATTGACGCGTGCCAGTGGCAGACCGATCAGCATCAGGATCGGCACCATCAACGGCAGGGAGATACGCCATTGCAGCTGGGCCTGGGCTTCGGGCGTCTGCGTGGCCAACAGCTCTCGGGTGGAGACGAGTTCGATGTCATCCTTGAGGCTTGCCTCGCTCTGCCCCTCGCTGACCCGCACCGCATAACGCTCGAAGCCCAGTCGCTGTGAAGCCGACTTGCCCGGCTCCACCGCGTAGCGTGAGCCATCCGCCAGCACCAGATAGCGACTGCCGGTCTCCTCGCTGACGTCCTGGAAGGCGCGCTCGGCGCGCACCACCGACTGACTCGGTTCGCTGTCATCGCGGCGGGTGGCCCCGTCATTGCCACGCTCGGCGATGAAGACGTGCTTCAGTTCGCTATTGTCGTCACTCATGCTCTCGGCATAGACGGTGCGATCGCCGATTTGCTGAAAACGTCCCGCGCCCAGCACCGAGAAGTCGGTCTTCTGCTTCTGAAGCTCCAGCAACATCTCGTTCTTCAGCGCGCCAGCCGGCGTCAGATAGAGGCTGCAGGCCGCCACCAGCGCCGTGATCAGCAGTGCCGGCAGCAAGGTGACGCGCAGCAGACGCTCCGGGCCGACACCACAGGCCACCAGCACGGTGATCTCACTGTTCATGTACAGCTGACCGAAGGCCAGCAGCACGGCCAGGAAGAAGGACAGCGGCAGCAGCAGCTCGAAGAACCCCGGCAGGTGATAGAGCATCAGGCTGCCGAGAATCGAGGCCGGGAAGTCCCCCTCTGCCGCGTCACTGAAATAGCGGATGAATCGGCTGCCCATGATGACAAGCATCAACACCCCGGCCACCGCGGCCATGGTGGTGAGAATCTCGCGTGTCAGGTAGCGGAAGATGATCAAATGAAACTCCTGTTTCCCACTCGCAATCGAGCGTGTTGACCAGAACGATGATAGCCGGTGAAGACACGATACGGGACACATGAAGATGCACCATCCCTCATGCATGCCGAACCGCCTTTGCGTACACTGGGCATCCGGCCTGCGCTTGCGCCTCGGCCCGGTGCGATCGAGTGTCGATGACACTGGGCGTGCCGAGCCCCGCAAGGACATGCTCGAGCATTATCCAGAAAGCATGCAGCCTTGTCGCGGCCATGCCTTGCGACAGGCACATGATCTTCCGCATGATGGACGGCACTGGGAGATGCTTGCCATCAGCGGCCAGTGTCCCCATTCAAAGGTCATGCTCGGTCAGACACCGATGGACGGCAGAGCCTCTTCACATCCGCCCCTGCCGGACCTGGATGCCTGACCCCGGATATCGCGACACGTCCGACCCGCTTCGGTCTGACGCTATCCTCATTTTCGTATCCCTTACTCGCCCGCGTGGAGTTGTCATGGAATTTCCTGTTGTCACTGTCAATCCGGCCCAGTTAGAGACCGCCTGCCTGGTGGTTCCCGTCATTGAAGGCGAACTCGAAGGCGCCGCGGCACGTCTGGACGATGCCAGCGAGAAGCTGATTTCCCAGCTGATCGAACGCGGCGACTTCAAGGCCGAGCTGGGCAACACCCTGCTGCTGCCTTTCGCCCCGGGGCTCGGCGCACAGCGCCTGCTGCTGGCCGGGTTCGGCAAGGCCGAGAAACTCGACGAGAGCCGCTACAAGCGCGGGCTGGACGCCGCCATGGCGGCACTGCTCAAGCTGCCGGTGGAAGACGCCGCCTTCGCGGGAGTCGGCCTCGATATCGAGCTGCGCGACGCCGCATGGAAGGCACGCATGATCGCCGAGAGCGCGCTGCGCAACGCCTACCGTTTCACCGAGATGAAGAGTCAGCCGGGCGAGCCTGCCTCTCTGACCCGTCTGAGCGTGGTAAGTGCCGACAAGAGTCAGCAGGAAGAACTGGAAGCGGGTCTGCGTATTGGCGCGGCCATCGGCGAAGGGGTCAACGAAGCCCGCACCCTGGGCAATCTGCCGGGCAACATCTGCACCCCGACCTATCTGGGCGAGCGTGCCGAGCAACTGGGCAGCACCTCCGAAGGCGCACTGAAGGTGACCGTGCTGGGTGAGGAAGAACTCGAGAAGCTTGGCGCCCTGTCACTGCTCTCGGTCGGCCGTGGCAGTGAAGAGCCGAGCCGTCTGATCGTGATGGAATACCGCGGCGCGGAAGACGAGAACGAGGCACCGCACGTGCTGGTCGGCAAGGGCATCACCTTCGATACCGGTGGCATCTCGCTGAAGCCGGGCGCCGGCATGGACGAGATGAAGTACGACATGGGCGGCGCGGCGAGCGTCTTCGGCACCATGCGCACCGTGCTGGCACTCAAGCCCAAGCTCAACGTGGTCGCCATCGTGGCCAGCGCCGAGAACATGCCGGACGGCCGTGCCACCAAGCCGGGCGACATCATCAAGACCCTGAAGGGCCTGACCGTCGAAGTCCTCAACACCGACGCCGAAGGCCGCCTGGTGCTGTGCGACGCCCTGACGTACGCCGAGCGCTTCGAGCCGGCCAGCGTCGTCGACATCGCCACCCTGACCGGCGCCTGCGTCATCGCGCTGGGCAATCACGCCACCGGCCTGATCTCCAACGATGATGACCTGGCGCTGGATCTGCTGGATGCCGGGGAAGAAGCCTGGGACCGCGCATGGCACATGCCGCTGTGGGACGAGTATCAGGCACAGCTGGATTCCAACTTCGCCGACATCGCCAACATCGGTGGCCGTGAAGCCGGCATGATCACCGCAGGTTGCTTCCTGTCCCGCTTCGCGGACACCTTCCCGTGGGCGCACCTGGACATCGCCGGCACCGCCTGGCAGTCCGGCAAGCAGAAAGGTGCCAGCGGCCGCCCGGTGGGCCTGCTGACCCAGTATCTGCTGGATCGCGAAGCGGAACTCAATGCCGCCCAGGAAGAGACGCTCTGAGGCTTCGCATGCTCTCGATGGCGTGCTAGCGTTGAGACACGCGGGTCGGCACGCCACTCGGCACCGCTGACCCCAGAGGTCCTATAAAAATGATTCGACCCCCGGCGTTTCGCGCCGGGGGTCTCGCTGCTACGGAGACACCCACGTGACCAAAGGCTTCGACGTCCGCGCGTCCACGCAACCGGCGGATGCTGCCATTCGCGACACCATCCTGGCCAATCCCGGCTTCGGCCGTCACTTCAGCGACCACATGGCACACGTCCGCTGGACCGCCGATGGCGGCTGGCACGGCCATGAAGTCCGCCCCTATGGCCCGCTGAGCCTCGACCCCGCCGCCTCGGTACTGCACTACGCCCAGGAAATCTTCGAAGGCATCAAGGCCTATCGTCATGAAGACGGCTCGGTGTGGACCTTCCGCCCCGAAAAGAACGCGGCACGCTTCCGCAACTCCGCCCGCCGCCTGGCACTGCCGGAGCTCTCCGACGAGGACTTCGTCGGCTCGCTCAAGGCCCTGCTCGCCCAGGACAGCGCCTGGGTACCGACCCCCGCCAGCGCCAGCGATGAGTGCAGCCTCTACCTGCGCCCGTTCATGATCGCCAGCGAAGCCTTCCTCGGTGTGCGTCCGTCGCGTGAAGTCGATTACTACGTGATCGCCTCGCCGGTGGCCGCCTACTTCAAGGGTGGCATCAAGCCCGTCTCCATCTGGCTGTCCTCGCATTACAACCGTGCGGCGGCCGGTGGCACCGGTTTTGCCAAGTGTGGCGGCAACTATGCCGGTTCCCTGGCGGCCCAGAGCGAAGCTACCGCCAATGGCTGCGATCAGGTCGTCTTCCTGGATGCCGCCGAGAACAAGTGGGTCGAGGAACTGGGTGGCATGAACCTGTTCTTCGTCTTCAAGGATGGTCGTCTGGTCACGCCGCGTCTGACCGGCACCATTCTGGAAGGTGTCACCCGTGACTCCATCCTGACCATGGCGGGTGATCTCGGCCTGACGCCGGAAGAGCGCCCGGTCAGCATCGACGAGTGGCGCGAAGGTATCGCCTCCGGTGAGATCACCGAGGTGTTCGCCTGCGGTACCGCCGCCGTCATCACCCCGGTGGGCGAGCTGGTCAGCGAAGACGCGCGTCTGGATCTGACCGCCAATGCCGGCGACGTGGCCATGCGTCTGCGTCGCCAGCTGCTGGACCTGCAATATGGTCGCGCCGAAGACACGCGTGGCTGGATGACCCGCCTGGCGTAAGCCCTGTGGCCCATGCCAGACGACAACATGAAGGCCCGCCTCGCAAGAGGCGGGCCTTCATGTTTGCAGACGCGAAGATATCGCGCTTTCCGATGCGTACCGAGTCCCTCCTGCATCGAAGCCACGTGGCGAGTGCGGTATCCTGAGCGCTCGCGAACTCTTGCCACGAGCGGTGCCCATGACCCAGATCGACTTCTACATCCTGCCCGATACCACGCTGGAAGCCCGGCTGGAATTCGCCTGCCGTCTGGCCGAGACCATCCATGCCAAGGGGTTCCGCCTGCACGTGCATGTCGAGGATGAGGCGATGGCGCGTCAGTTCGATGAGCACCTGTGGCAGTTCCGCCCCGAGAGCTTCGTACCCCATGCGCTGGATATCGATCTGGATCTCGCGGCGCGCGAGGCAGAACACGCCGATGACGTGCCACGTCCGCCCGTGACCATCGGTTGGCAGGACGCGCCGGCACCGGGCATCGAGGCACTGCTCAATCTGCACCCCGAGATCCCCGAGTGGTTCTCGCGTTTCGAGCGCGTCGCCGAGATCATCAACCAGCATCAGGATGTGCTGGTCACCAAGCGCGAATGCTGGCGTACCTACAAGTCACGTGGCTATGCGGTGCGTTCGCATCAGCTCAAGGGCGTGAGCTGACGCCGCAGGTACCGGTGGCGCTGTCAGCCGACTCAGCGCTCGCGTTCCTCGTCTTGCTCCCGAGCCTCGAGAAACTCGCGAAAACGCACGATCAGCCACTCGATCCAGTGCTCGACGTCCTGCATGCCGGGGGGACTCTCCCCCACCGCAAAGAATTCCGGCGGCAGGCCATCGGCTTCCGCGCCCGTTCGCTCGCCGATACGCACAGCCCACAACGGCGCCTCACGCGGCAGACGCTGGATCTCGCTGAACAGCGACGCCACGCTCATGTCGGCGACGTCTCCGAAGATCACCATGCAGGGACTGACATCGCGCACCAGGCGCAAGGCCTGAGCCGCGCTGCTGGCAGTGATGATGTCCAGATTGGCGACATGGCTGCCGATCACTTCCAGGCGCAGTCTGTCCTCCGCGCGCGTGCTGATCACCAGCCAGCGACACGCCACTGGCAGCGCCTGATCTGCCGACCATGCCGCCTTCACGACCCGTTCATGGGCACTGACATCCGCCAACGGCAGCCATACCCGGAAACAGGCCCCCTCGCCCAGTACGCTCTGCGCGGTGATCTCCCCCTGCATCCGCCGCGCCAGCTCACGCGACAGCGCAAGCCCGAGGCCCGTGCCCTCGATTCCCGAATCCTCACGGCCCAGACGCGAGAAAGGCTGGAACAGCTGAGCCGCCTGATTCGGGTCAAACCCGAAGCCACCATCCTCGACATCCACCCAGGCCATCTCCTGGCCGTGGGAGTCGATACCGCGCCCAAGAGCGAGACGTATCCAGCCGCCCGCGCGGTTGTACTTGATGGCATTCCCCATCAGGTTGCCGAGAATCTGGTCCAGACGACGGCGATCGGCATTCAGCCACAGCGACGCCTCTTCCAGCGCCAGTGACAGCGTCAGTTCCGCCTGGTCCAACCGCGGCTGGTACTGACTGACGAGGCGAATCAGGTGCTGGCCGATCGACAGAGGCTGGCAATCGAGGGGCAGTTCTCCCGCCTCCAGGCTCGACATCTGCAGCACGTCCTCGATCAGCGCCGAGAGCTGGCTTGCCGCGTGGCCCGCTTCATCCACATAGCGACGCTGTTCGCGCGTCAGGGACGATTCGTCCGCCAGCAGGTCAGTGAAGCCCAGGATGGCATTGAGGGGCGTGCGGATCTCGTGACTGAAGCTCGAGAAGAACCGCGACTTGGACTGACTTGCCTCGGTGGCACTGTCACGTGCCGCTTCCAGCACCTGCAGCGTCTGCTTGTGACGCTGGATGTCCAGCACCACCCCCGTGGCACGCAGCGGTCGTCCGTCACCATCGCGGCGGGTCACCTGACCTCGCACCTGCATCCACACCCAGCTGCCGTCGGCATGGCGGTAACGCACGTCACGCGCCTCGGCCCAGCTGTCGCCATGCAACACGCGCCAGCGGGATTCCAGCATCCCCGCCAGGTCCTCCGGGTGTGTCATGGCATCGAGATCGGCCAGATGCATGCTGGCCTGGATGGGGAGTCCCATCATCAGGAAGAAGTTCTCGTGGAAGTGGAGATCATCACGCTCGAAGTCATACCGCCAGGTCGCATCACCGGAGGCCGCCATCACCATCTCGACATGCCGGGCATCCTCGGCGCGTTCGAGCTCGATCTGATCACGCCGCAATGCGGCTTCCCGCAGGGCTTCCCCCGCCTGATCAAGCTCTTGCAAGGCAAAACGCTGACGCACCACCGGCTGTCCGCGACCGATGCGCAGCGCCATGTCACTCAAGCGTTCCAGGGCTTCGGAAAGCGTGGTGGCCATGGACTCCGCCCGCCAGCGCATCACCACCAGCAGGACCAGGAAGAAGGCGATCAGGCCGACCAGCATCACGTAACCCAACTGATTGAAACGCGTATTCCAGTGCTGGATGCCGCTTTCCACCTGCTGCGGGTCCACCACGGCCAGCAGCCGCCAGTCCGTCCCCGCCACCGGATACCACGCCACCAGCCGCTCACCGGCGAGCAGCGGTATCTTGCGCATGCCATGGGGAGCATCGTCGATACCATGCAGCAGGCGCACCATCTCCGGCGACTTGCTCTGATCACGTGCCGTTTCCAGGAAGCGGTCATGCGTCAACGGGGTCGGCTCGATCCGCGGAGGGACATGCACCCCGAAATCCTTCTGACCGGCCTCGGGCATGGCCAGTACGCTGTTGCCACTCACCAGCACCAGATAGGCGTTCCAGGGAAGTCGCGTGCTCTCGAGATGCTTCGCCAGCGCATCGAGCGTGACATCGATACCGACGACCCCCTCAAGGAAGTCCCCACGATGCACCGGCATCAGGGTCGAGATCAGCCAGCCTCCCCCGACGGGGTCCTGATAGGCTGGCGTCACGACCGGCTCACGCGTGGGATTGTTGCGATCATCGGCCAGGTAATAGAAGCCGTAGCTGGTGAGATCCACCCCGGGGGTGAAGATGCCGTGGGTGTCGATCCACGGCTTGATACGGAAATAGCCGTCGTAGCTGGAGAACCACGCCTGACGCAGCTCGGGACGGATCTCGAGCATGTCCTGCATGACCGTATCCAGCCGCGACAGCCGTGCCACCTTGCCGTAGTCCTGCAGATAACTGGGGGCCAGCGACGAATAATAGGAGCCGGCTTCCCCGTCATCCTCGGCCACGTAGAGGGTGCCATCCTCACTGAAGACATGACGCGCCATCTCTCGGACACGCTCGCCCGGCGCGATGGGAGCATCCATCTCACGGAGTGCCGAGTGTGCCAGCTGCTGCACTTCCCTGCGCCAATCCTCCACCACCATGCCGGCATGCTCCGCCTCATAACGGCTCAGCTGCTCAAGCTGGGTGCGGATCAGGTCTTCACGGGTCGCTTCCTGCTGCTGCGCGACCAGCCAGTGCAAGCCCAGATAACCGCCCAGCAGCGCCACCTCCATCACCAGCAGTGGCACCAGGGCATGACGCAGCAGTTCATGCCAGACCCAGCGACGGGTCGGACGAGGTGCACCATCCGTGGGGCGAGGCTTGGACATTGCGGCTCCGCGAGCAGTAACAGGAGGGAGACTCCGAGGCGAGGCACCTCGGCGTCAGCAGGTTGCGACAGGATACGGCATCATTGCGTGGATGTTGCCTGCTTTGTGAAACCGTCCCCTTGGCGAGGGCCACAAGAGCCTGCACGCCAAGACCGAATGACGCCTGACATCAGCGGCGCTATAATCGAGCCCATTTTCTGCCTGCGCTGCCCCGCTCACTGAGCCGGCGCGGGACGTCCCGCCCAACCGGATCATTTGCAGACCCATGGACAAGACCTACCAACCGAACGCCATCGAGACGCGCTGGTACGAGCGCTGGGAATCCGAGAATCGCTTTGCGCCGTCAGGCCAGGGCGAGAGCTTCTCACTGGTCATCCCGCCGCCCAACGTCACCGGCTCCCTGCACATGGGCCATGCCTTCCAGGATTCCATCATGGACACCCTGGTGCGCTGGCGTCGCATGCAGGGTCGCAACACCCTGTGGCAGGTAGGCACCGACCACGCCGGCATCGCCACGCAGATGCTGGTGGAGCGCAAGGTCGCCGCCGAAGAAGGCAAGACGCGTCATGATCTGGGTCGCGAAGCCTTCACCGACAAGATCTGGGAGTGGAAGGAAGAGTCCGGCGGCAACATCACGCGTCAGCTGCGTCGCATGGGCACCAGCATCGACTGGAGCCGCGAGCGCTTCACCATGGACGATGGCTTCTACAAGGCCGTGCAGGAAGTCTTCGTGCGCCTGCACAAGGAAGACCTCATCTACCGTGGCAAGCGTCTGGTCAATTGGGACCCGACCCTCCACACCGCGATCTCCGATCTCGAAGTCGAGAACCGTGATCAGCAAGGCAGCTTCTGGCACTTCCGCTATCCGCTCGCCGATGGCGTCAAGACCGCCGATGGCAAGGACTACGTCGTCGTCGCCACCACGCGCCCGGAAACCCTGCTGGGTGACACCGGCGTGGCCGTCAATCCCAAGGATGAGCGCTACGCAAGCCTGGTCGGCAAGTTCATCGAGCTGCCGCTGGTCGGCCGTCGCATCCCCATCGTCGCCGATGAACACGCCGATATGGAAAAGGGCTCCGGTTGCGTCAAGATCACTCCGGCACACGACTTCAATGACTACGAAGTCGGCAAGCGTCAGGGCCATCTGCTGATCAACGTGATGAGCCAGGATGCCACCATCCTGGAGCGCGCCGAGATCTACGACCTGCAGGGACGTCCGCAGCCCCAGGAAGATGCCAGCCTGCCGGCCGCCTACGCTGGCCTGGATCGCTTCGTCGCGCGCGAGAAGCTGGTCGCCGACATGGACGCGCTGGGTCTGCTGGAGCAGGTCGAGACCATCAACAACACCCTGCCCCACGGTGACCGCTCCGGCGACGTCATCGAGCCGCTGCTGACGGACCAGTGGTTCGTGGCCGTCGAGGAGCTGGCACGCCCGGCCATCGAGGCGGTCGAGAACGGCGACATCGAGTTCGTGCCCAAGAACTACGAGAACATGTACTTCGCGTGGATGCGTGACCTGCAGGACTGGTGCATCTCGCGTCAGCTGTGGTGGGGCCACCGCATTCCGGCCTGGTATGACAACGACGGCAACGTCTATGTCGGCCGCAACGAGGAAGAAGTCCGCGCCGAGAACCAGCTGGGTGCCGACGTCGAACTGCGTCAGGACGAAGACGTCCTCGACACCTGGTTCAGCTCTGCGCTGTGGACCTTCGGCACCCTCGGCTGGCCGGCGGACACCGAAGAACTCAAGACCTTCCACTCCACCGACGTGCTGGTCACCGGCTTCGACATCATCTTCTTCTGGGTGGCGCGGATGATCATGTTCACTCTGAAGTTCAAGGGTGAAGTGCCGTTCCGCAAGGTCTACGTGCATGGTCTGGTGCGTGACAGCCTCGGTCAGAAGATGTCCAAGTCCAAGGGCAACGTCCTCGACCCCATCGACCTGATCGACGGCATCGGCCTGGATGAGCTGGTCGAGAAGCGTACCGGCAACATGATGCAGCCCAAGAAGGCCAAGGCGATCGCCAAGGCCACGCGCAACGAGTTCCCGGAGGGCATCGAGCCCCACGGTACCGATGCGCTGCGCTATACCCTGCTGTCACTCGCGTCCACCGGGCGTGACGTGAAGTTCGACATGGGCCGTCTCGATGGCTATCGCAACTTCTGTAACAAGCTGTGGAATGCGGCGCGCTACGTGCTGATGAATGCCGAGGACCAGGATTGCGGCGTCAACGGCGAAGCCGTCGAGCTGTCACTGGCCGATCGCTGGATCATCGCGCGCCTGCAGCAGACCGAGCAGCAGGTCACCCGCGCGCTGGAAGAGTTCCGCTTCGACCACGCCTCCCAGGCGCTCTACGAGTTCATCTGGAACGAGTACTGCGACTGGTATCTGGAGCTCTCCAAGCCGGTATTATGGGACGAGAACGCCAGCGCGGAAGCCAAGCGCGGCACGCGTCGCACCCTGGTGCGCGCGCTCGAGACCATCCTGCGCCTGATCCACCCGATGATGCCGTTCATCTCCGAGGAGATCTGGCAGCGCATCGCGCCTCACGCCGGCAAGCCGGTGGAAGGTGAGAGCATCATGAGCCAGGCGTGGCCGCAGGCCGACGCCGAGCGGATCGATGAGCAGGCCATCCGTGACATCGAGTGGCTCAAGGGCATCATCATCGCGGTGCGCAATATCCGCAACGAGCTGAACCTGTCCCCAGGCAAGCCGCTGGAGGTCTACCTGCAGAACGGTGCCGACGGCGATGCCGAGCGTCTGGAAGCCAATCGTCTGTTCCTGTCCAAGCTGGCCCGTCTGGAAAGCATCACCTTCCTGGCGGCGGGCGATGAAGCGCCGATGTCCGCCATCCAGCGCGTCGGTGAGCTGGAAGTGCTGGTGCCGATGGCAGGCCTGATCGACAAGGATGCCGAGCTCAAGCGCATCGACAAGGAACACGAGAAGCAGCAGAAGGTCATCACCGGTCTCGAGAACAAGCTCGGCAACGAGAAGTTCGTCGGTCGCGCACCGGCCGATGTGGTCGAGAAGGAGCGCGCCAAGCTGGCCGATGCCCAGGCGGAGCTTGCACTGCTGGAAAGTCAGCGCGCCAAGATCGAAGCGCTGTAAGCCACACTCGTCTTGATCGCAGGCAAAAGCCCCCGGCACCGAAAGGTGCCGGGGGCTTTCTTCATTCCGGGCATGTCACGGGAGTCGGCGCAGGTGCTCAATCGTCGCTAGCGCTCAGTCGTCGCTGGCCGCGACAGGCATGAAGGTCGCCAGCAGGTAGCCGGTGTCATCCATCACCCGCAGGCGAGCGCTCTCGCCACTGCCGACGATCTGATAGCGAGCCACCTCCTCCAGCATGCGATTGAAGGCATTGGACTGCTCCGGATTGGGGCACATCTTCATGGTCGAGGCCAGCGGGCCGATCTCCAGGGTCTGGCGAGACTCATCCAGTACCACCGGCCCCATCAGACGATTGCAGCCATTGCTGCCCACCAGGCGCAGGCGGTCATCCTCTTCATCCGCCAGCTGCTCCGGTGTCGGGGCCTGCAACAGGAAATTGGGCGCCTCACCGGTCTCCTCGGTCTTCGAGAAGCTCCAGGGGGTACCGACCAGCGCAGGGCTCGCACTGCCGGCACCGCTCCCGCCGCCCTGCCCGGCGTCCGTCGCGCCTGAGTGACTGACCGCGCAGCCGGCCAGCAGGGAAGTCGCGATCGCCAGCGAAGTGGCAAGTGATAGACGGCGCAAGATGACGCTCATGAAGAGATCCCCCGTGATGAGCCTGCCTCGATGTCAGGCATTGATGAAACGATCGGGCGCGAGCATGCAGACCCGTCGCACAAACCACAAGCCCCTTGATGCCCTGCGCCATCCCGGTCCCGACAGGCCGACTGGCTTGCGAGACGATAGCCCGCCAGATCGCGTCTGACGCAACGATGCTTCTCTCCTGGAACATTCGAAAACAGTGTTTCTTGAAGAGCCTTTGAAATTACCATACGCCGTGAAGGCAGCGATAGGGATCGCTTGCTGATGCTTGATGATACCTCGCACCATCTGCACCAGGAGGGACGGAGATGCTGACCAGACGACTACTGGCACTCAATGCCACAGGATTCGCCTTGCTGATCAGCTGGTGGGTACCGGCACTGGATTTCTGGCCCGATCTGGACGGCCGGGTATTCTGGGCATTCAATCACCTCATCACGCCACTCAATCCGCACTGGGATACCCTGCTGGGGCTTCTCAACACGCGATTCTTCGATGCTGCGGCCTTCGGCCTGATGGGTGTCCTGTTCTGCTGGGCGATGCTTGAGGATTCGCGCCCCGACCGCTACCGGCGCTGGACCAGCCTCGGCATCACCATGCTGCTGACCGCCGGTATCATCTCGCTGTTCGTGCTGCGCGCCATCAGCTACGGCCATGCCAGTCCGACTCGCGTCTTCCAGCACGCACAGCATCTCTCCGACCTGGTGTCCTTCAAGACCAAGGACTCGGCCTCGAACAGCTTCCCGGGGGATCACGGCTTGATGCTGATGGTCTTCGCCGGTTACATGTGGGCCTTCGCCCCACGACGCATCGCGCTGTGGAGTCTGGCATTCGTGGTGATATTGAGTGCCCCACGCATCATGGTGGGTGCCCATTGGTTCAGTGATGTCTATCTGGGCTCGCTCAGCATTGCACTGATCATTCTGCCCTGGGTGCTGTGTACGCCCGTGGCGCGCCGTCTGGCGAGAGCCATCGAGCGCTGCCTGTCAGGCCTCGGCCGGCACACGCTCGAGAACTGAAGAGCGACTCGAGAGCGCAAGACAGCCTCGAATCACCCCACGAGTGTCCTGTCGGCGAAGTGCCCATGTTCTGCCGAGGGCTCACCCTGATCCCCCTGGCGCGCCGTCTCAGGGGCAGCCAAGAGGCTGCATGAGTCGCCTTCCCTTTCCTGCTGCCGCTCCCCCCCCGCTACCACCCGGTCGCGCCCCTGATGCTTGGCGTGGTACAGGCGACGATCCGCCAGCTGCAGCAGGTCATCCAGTGATTCACACTCATGACTGACGGCGACCCCTATCGAGACGGTGACCGGCACGGCGCTTCCCGCAAACTGTGGCGGCGAGCTGGCCAGCAGGGAACGTATCCGTCCCGCCACGGAAATCGCCTCGCCGCGCCCGCTGCGCGGCAACAGCACCAGAAACTCCTCACCACCGATACGCCCTGCTCTATCCCCCTGGCGCAGTGTGGCATTGAGCAGGCGCCCGATCTGTCTCAGGGCCTCATCACCTGCCGCATGCCCCCGCAGATCATTGATCTGCTTGAAGTGATCCACATCCATCATCAATACCGAGCAGGGCACGGCGTCCTGCCACCATTTTTCCGCCTGGCGCAGGGTCTGGCGCCGATTGAACAGCCCGGTCAGCTCATCGCGACTGGCGTCCTGGCGGTACTGGCGTTCGAAGTGTTCGGTGAGTGCCAGCATGCGCCACAGGAAGGTGACCATCAGCATGAAGACGGCAAACAGGTTGAATGACTGCATGATCCAGACAGGGATGAAGCCATCGGAAACATGCTGAGAGGCCACCATCAGCGACAGCACTGCAGCGACGAAGAGAGACAGCGTGCTGATGACACGCACCTTGCCTGACAGGGGAGCAAGATGGATACCGGCCATCACGATGAAGAAGTAATACTCGTAGCCGGCGGCATTGCCGAAGCAGTAGGAGGCAAGCCAGGTCATCAACGTCAGACTGCCCAGTACCAGCACCAGAGCCATCAGCATGTGATGCTGACGATGCAACAGCACCCCCAGCAGCCCCACCAGCACCATGATCCCGCTGGCGAACGCCAGGCGTGGTGCCTTGAGCACCATGAAGACAGGCAGCCAGGCCACATAAAGGCCCAGCACCATCAGATAGACCCACAGATAGGCATGATAGAAACGGCGATGCTCGACAGCGAGCAGACGCGGTTCTTGACGCAACCAGGCACGAGCAACACTCAACATCAGGCAGTCCTTGCCATTCGGCGGTCATCACGTGGGCGAAACTCTCATGACACGGACACGGCCAGCGCGCGACAGGGGGAGTGTCATGGAGCCTGCACCTGTCTGGACGGCAGGGGTAGCCCTGCACAACACCAGAAAGCCACCGCATGACGTG
Source organism: Cobetia sp. MMG027 (assembly GCF_027947415.1). Lineage (NCBI taxonomy): Bacteria > Pseudomonadati > Pseudomonadota > Gammaproteobacteria > Oceanospirillales > Halomonadaceae > Cobetia > Cobetia sp. MMG027. Next base: position 61,094 of record NZ_JAQJIO010000003.1, on the reverse strand, counting down.
TCATGTCTCATGCGGCGAGCATTATCGTTCTGATCACAGCATAAGCCCAAATGCCGGTTCCGCCAGCCCCGCACCGACATTGCGTCACCATTGTGCGACGCTTGCCCGCGCCTGAGCGCTGTCGGGCATCGCGACCCCGGCGTGAGCGTTACCAGCTGCCGGTATTGGCCATCGAGACCCACGGTTCCTGCGGCGCAAGGGGTTCGCCGGCCTGCAGCAACTCCAGCGAGATGCCATCCGGGCTCTTCACGAACGCCATGTGGCCGTCACGCGGTGGGCGATTGAGGGTCACGCCATTGTCCATCAGATGCTGACAGGTGGCGTATATGTCCTCGACACGATAGGCCAGATGGCCGAAGTTGCGCCCGCCTTCATAGTCTTCCGGGTCCCAGTTATGGGTCAGTTCCAGCATCGGCGCCTGCATCTCACGGGCACGTTCGGCATCCTGCGGGGCTGCCAGGAAGATCAGCGTAAAGCGGCCCTTCTCGGAATCCTTGCGCGAGATCTCGACCATGCCGAGCAGGTCACGGAAGAAATGCAGTGAAGCGTCGACATCACGGATACGCAGCATGGTGTGCAGATATTGCATGGATCACTCTCTTGAACGATGGATGAGCCGGCACTGAAGACGGGAAAGGACGTACGCCGAGCGAAGCGGGCTCGGCGTACGGGAATATTCTAGACACACGACTGCCGCGCGACGAGTCTCCTCGCCACGCGGCAATGTGGTGATGCTTGCATCCTACTGCTGGCGCCTCGCACCGTCAGGCGATGCGTGAACTGCGCTCCAGCCGCACGGGGACCGCCTTGGAGGCAGGTGTGCCGGTATCGCTGCCATGGCTTTCCAATGCGACCAGCACATTGGTTTCCGGATAATAGGCACCGATGCAACCGGCCGGGATATCGTATTCCACCAGCTTGAACTGAGGCGCACGCCGCTCACTGCCATCCGGGCGCGGCTCACCGACCATGTCGACCCAGTCACCACCGGCCAGTCCCAGGCGGGCAAGGTCCTGCGCATTGATGAAGACCACTCGACGCTGACCCGACACGCCACGATAGCGGTCGTTGTAGCCATAGACGGTGGTGTTGTACTGGTCATGGCTACGCATGGTCTGCAGGGTCAACCAGCCTTCCCGACGCGCGAGCTGCTGATGCAGCACGGACCCCGGCAGCGCCGCCGCCGAGAACTCCGCCTGGCCACTGGTGGTGGGGAAGCGCAGCTCACGCACCGGGTTGGCGAGATGGAAACCGCGCTTGTGGGTCAGACGGGCATTGAAATCGGCAAAGCCGGGAATCACCGCCGCGATCTCGTCGCGGATGAGATCATAGTTCTCGCTCAGCGCCTCCCAGTTGACCGGGTCACTCACGCCGCGCCGTGGCAGCACCCGGGCGAGCGTGGCGCGCGCGATACCCGCGATGATGCCGGGTTCCGAGCGCAGCTCGTCACTGGCCGGCGCCTTGATGCCAGCGCTTGAGTGCACCATCGACATCGAGTCCTCGACGCTGATGTGCTGGGAGGCCACCTGTGCGGAGCGGTCGATCTCGCTGCGCCCCAGACACGGCAGAATCAGCGCTTGCGTCGTCTTGCCGATCACCAGATGACTGCGGTTGAGCTTGGTGCTGATCTGGACGTTGAGCTTGAGGTTGCGCATGGCCGCCTCGGTGCGCTCGCTGTCCGGCGTGGCGCGCGTGAAGTTGCCGCCCAGCGCGATGAAGGTCTTCGCCCTGCCCTGTTCCAGCGCCGCCAGACTCTCCACGGTGTTGAAGCCCTGGCCACGCGGCATGCTCACGCCATAGCGGGCTTCGAGTGCATCGATCAACGCGGCCGGCGCCTTCTCGTCGATGCCCATGGTGCGGTCACCCTGGACATTGGAATGTCCGCGAACGGGGCAGGCACCGGCACCGGGACGCCCGAAATGGCCCCCGAGCAGCAGCAGATTGACGATCTCCCGGACGCTGTCCACGGCGTGCAGATGTTGCGTGATGCCCATCGCCCAGGTGCAGATGACGTTGTCGGCCCCGGCGAAGATCATCGCGGCCTCCTCGAGCTGCGTACGGGTCAGTCCGGACTGATCCTCGAGCGTGGCCCAGTCCGTCGCCTCGACCACGTCCTGCCAGGCCGTCGCTCCCCGCGTGTGGTGCTCAATGAAGGAAGCAGCGCGCGTGAATTCGCCGCGCGCCTCCATGGCGAAGAGTGCCTTGGCCATGCCACGCACCGCCGCCATGTCACCCCCCATCCGCGGCTGGTAATAACGATGGCTGATGGGCTGACTGGAGAGGGTCATCATCTCCAGCGGCGACTGCGGGTCGGCGAAGCGCTCCAGCCCCCGTTCACGCAACGGATTGAAGCTGACGATGCGCGCCCCACGTCGAGAGGCACGTCGCAGATCCCCCAGCATGCGGGGATGGTTGGTGCCGGGGTTCTGACCGAACACGAAGATGGCATCCGCGTGCTCGAAATCCTCCAGCAGTACCGTGCCCTTGCCGACACCGAGGCTCGCCTTCATGCCGACGCCACTGGCCTCATGACACATGTTGGAACAGTCGGGGAAGTTGTTGGTGCCGAACAGACGCACGAACAGCTGATACAGATAGGCCGCCTCGTTGCTGGCGCGTCCGGAGGTATAGAACAGCGCCTCATCCGGTGACGTCAGCGCATCGAGGTGCTCGGCGATGATCGCGAAGGCCGCCTCCCAGCTGATCGGCTCGTAGCGGTCACTGGCCGCGTCGTAGCGCATCGGCTCGGTCAGGCGGCCCTGATCCTCGAGCATGAAGTCGTCCCAGCCCAGCAGCTCCGTGACGGTGTGCTGAGCGAAGAAGCGCGGCGTGACACGCTTGGCGGTCACTTCCCAGGCCACTGCCTTGGCGCCGTTCTCGCAGAATTCGAAGGAGGAGCCGTGCTCCGGATCGCCCCAGGCGCAGCCGGGGCAGTCAAAGCCCTTGTCCTGATTGGCCTTGAGCAGGGAGCGCACGCTCTTCCATGGCGCCCTGGAGTGGCTGACATGCTGACCGACGCTCTTGAGCGCCCCCCAGCCGCCCGCCGGACCGGAGTAGGCAGCGATGCGGGGATGGCGCGTCATCCTCTCATCCTCACGTGGCAGGCGAGCCGATGCGTGCTCAGGCGTCTCGGGGGCGGCAATATCAGTCATGTCAGGGTCCACAGGCAAAAGGGGAAGGCGGGAAAGGTTCAGACAGGCGTGAGTACGCGCCAGGGGCCGTCAGTCGGCCTGACCACTGAGCAGCTCGAGTCGACGCCCGCGATGGGCACAGATCAGGTTGAGATCACAGGCACGCGCGGTCTCCACCGCCAGGCGTGAAGGCACAGCAAGGGTGGCAAGCGTCGGAATGCGGGCACGGATGGTCTTCTGGACCAGCTCCAGACTGCAGCGACTGGAGACCAGCAGCGCCTCGGGCCAGACGCCGCTGTCGAGACTCATGCCGATCACGCGGTCCAGCGCATTGTGGCGACCGATATCGGCCCCCTGCGAGATCAGGCCGCCCTCGGCGTCCAGCCCCAGCGCCAGGTGCATGCCGCGCCGTGTCGCGCGCTCCAGGCGCTCCAGCCCACGCATCAACGCCTCAGGTGTGAGCGCTGCCCGTGGCGGCAGGCGTGTCAGGCCAGCCATCAGCTCGGCCTCATCCTGCACGCCACAGGCGCCACAGCTGGACACGCTGCTCTCGCGCCGCTGATGGCCCTCGGCCTTGCGCGCCAGCGACTCGCTGACATCCAGACGCACCGCCAGCCCATGGCGCAGCCGCGAGAGATGGATGGCGGTGACCTCCTCACGCCGCGTGATCCAGCCTGCGGTGAAGGCGTGCCCCAGCGCCAGTGGCTCCAGCGCCTCGGGGCTCGCCAGCAGCGTGCCCATCGGGATCTCATTGAGCACCAGACTCACGGGTAGCTCGGAGGGCCCATCCAGCTCTCGCAAGGGCCGCTCACGCGCATCCTGATAACGCAGTCCCTCGGTCGCTGCTTGATAGAGTGAATCACTCATTCCGACACCCCGTTGTGCGCGACATCACTGTGCAGATTCGCGAATGTACGCAAGCCGTCATGGCGATACGATAGCGTCATCATCGATCGCTCACCAATTGAACTCGCCCGTACCTTGATAGACACCATCAATGAAATTGCCAGCATGAGGCGACCCCTTGATCCCGCGCAGGAAATTCGTGCGCGAGTCACGTAAAATATGCCGCCGAACCACGAAGGCTCGCCTGGACGACGCGGCACTCACGCGCTGTCGCACGCCTTCCCTTCTGATCATCCTGCTCCGGATTTACGTTCCGGCCCGCATGAGGACTCCTGCATGACCGATACCCCCACGACCGTCGCACCGGCTGCCGACACCGCTCGTCCCAGCCCGCTGGCGCCGCAGCATGTCGTCTGCGCGCTCTACAAGTTCGTCACCCTCGAGGACTTCGAGTCGCTGCGCGAACCGCTGCTGGCAGTGATGGACGAGCATGGCATCCGCGGCACCCTGCTGCTGGCACGCGAAGGCATCAATGGCACCGTCTCCGGCTCTCGCGCCGGCATCGATGCCCTGCTGGCCTGGCTGATGGCAGACCCGCGCCTGGCGGAACTGGACACCAAGCAGTCTCTGGCAGAGCAGTCCCCCTTCCTGCGTGCCAAGGTCAAGCTCAAGCGCGAGATCGTCACCATGGGCGTGGAAGGGATCGACCCGCGCCATACCGTCGGTACCTACGTGGAGCCGAAGGACTGGAACGCGCTGATCTCCGACCCTGACGTGCTGCTGATCGACACCCGCAACGACTATGAAGTGGAAGTGGGGACCTTCAAGGGTGCCGTCAACCCGAACACGGCCGCTTTCCGTGATTTCCCGGACTATGTCTCCCGTGAGCTGGACCCGCAGCAGCACCGCAAGGTGGCGATGTTCTGCACCGGAGGCATTCGCTGCGAGAAATCCACCGCCTATCTGAAGGAGCAGGGGTTTGAGGAGGTCTATCACCTCAAGGGCGGCATTCTGAAGTATCTGGAAGAGGTGCCCCAGGAAGAGACGCTGTGGCAGGGCGAATGTTTCGTGTTCGATGACCGTGTCACCGTCGACCACAAGTTGCGCCCCGGTCAGTTCGACCAATGTCACGCCTGCCGTCTGCCGATCACGCAAGCGGACAAGCAGAGCGACAAGTACCAGAAGGGTGTCAGCTGCCCGCGCTGCTACGACAAGCTCAGCGATGCCCAGAAGGCACGCTTTGCCGAGCGCGAGAATCAGATTCGTCTCGCCGAGCAACGGGGTGAGGCGCACCTGGGCAAGGACGCGCTCGCCCAGATGCAGGCGCGTCGTGACGCCAAGCAGCGTCAGCGCGAAGCGGCTCGTCTGGCCGCGCTCAAGGCGCAGACGCAGGACGCCGACAAGGGCTGACCCCGACCTCGTGCGTGGCTGAAGACTGATCAAGACACCCCGTTTTCACGGGGTGTCTTGCGTTGCCCCCTCCATCACCCGTCCACGTCTGCCGACCGAGGGAGCGAGCGCAACAGCTCCAGCACGGCATTCAGCCGACGGCTATGCTGTTGGCCGCTACGCCACAGCAGCCCCACCGTCTCGCCCTCCCCGGGCAGGCGTCGCGCCACCAGCCCCGTACCGAGACGCGAGTCGGCAAGGTGTTCCGCCAGCACGCTCACCCCCAGGCCCGCCTCCAGCATCACGCCCAGCGCCGCGATGGAATTGGCTTCCAGCAACGGCGACGGCTGATGGTTCAGCTGAGCCAGTTGCTGATTGAGCCGGCGTCGCTGCTGCATCTCCGGCGTCAGCAGCACCAGCGGATACTCCCGCAGACACTCCCATGCGGGTGTCTCGGGCAGCAGGAAATGCGCCTGACTGGCAATCAGCGCCGAATGCTCCTGATAGAGCGGTCGGCAGGCGAAGCCGCTCATGGCGGGTGCCGCCGGATAGCCGACCGCGAGATCCAGCTCACCATCCTCCAGCCCCTGAGCCAGCGAAGAGGTGGACAGCTCCCGCATGCGCAGGGAGAGCTGGGGAAAGGCCTCACGCAGACGCGGCAGGAATTCCCCCACCGCCGCCAGCGCGGACGGCACGACACCCAGCGTCAGCCGACCGGTCAGCACGGCCTCGGGTGACAGATCTCCCTTGAGCTCATCCAGCTCGGCGATGATGCGCCGCGCATGCGTCAGCACCCGCTCCCCCTCCGGCGTGAAGCCTTCGAAACGATGCCCTCTGAGAATCAGCGCCGTGCCCAGCTCCTCTTCCAGCTGCTTGAGACGCGCCGAGAGCGTCGGCTGGGTGACATGGCAGACTCGCGCCGCCCGTCCGAAATGGCGTTCATTGGCCAGCGCGACCAGAAAGCCCAACTGCCCATGATCCATGACGGGGTCCTTGCGAGGGGGAGAGTAGAGAAAGTGAATGGCACGCAGAGCAGATGCACGCGACGACGGAAGGCCGGACACGACGACGCCCGGCGGAAATCACCGGGCGTCATCATCGGCGCAGGGCCGCTATTGCATCGCGCCTCATGCCTCACGTCTCGTGCTGACAGTGAAGCGGCGTGTCTGGCGACCTGCTTACTGGGCAGCGTCCTGAACGGCTTCACCTGCGTGCTCGACATCCTGGCCGGCACCGTCAACGGTGTTGCAGCCGGAGAGTGCCGCCACAGTGAAGAAAGAGGCGAACAGCAGTGCAATGGTACGGGACATGGTCATGCTCCTTGTGGTGATGGATATCATGGATCCTGCCATTCAACGCGTCATGCCTGCGCTGATACCCATTACCTTGGGCCACCCTGCGGGGTTTCAAGGGAGAAATTCATGTTTCGTTCATTGCCTGAATCCGCTGCCACCTCACTCGCTCAGCTGGCCGACTCCTCGATGGAGCCCCCCAGATGCTCAAGATCTTCCCCGAAGCCTTCCACGGTGTTGCAGCCTCCCAGCATCAGGCCGAACAGCAGAGCCGTACCGGTCATCATCATGAAGCGTCGCATGGGTATTCCTCTCTCAAGTGCCTGATCGCACGCAAGGTGTCGATCAGGCCGTCAGGCTCAGCTGGCTGCGTTGTCGATCTTGCCACCCAGGTGTTCAAGATCCTTGCCAAAGCCGGCCACCGTGTTGCAGCCCGTCAGGGCCACGCTGGCCACCAGCAAGGCGGCCATCATCAAGCGAGTCACTCGCATGTCATGCATTCCTGATCAATCGTCTCTGCCACTCTGACCTTCGTGACACTGGAAAGTGCCAATTCTCAGCGATTCACCAGCAGGATCTTGCCCAGTGCCTCGCCGGATTCGATCAATTCATGTGCCTTGGCGATATCGCGGAAGCTGAACTGATGCTCGTCCAGCAGCGGGCGAACCGCCCCGGCCTCCAGCATCTCGCTCAAGGCGTTGAGCAGCTCCGGCTGCTCATCCATGCCGATACCGGTCAGCAGCGGCACCGAGCGGAAGATGACATGCAGCGACAGGTTCTTGGCGTGCAGCTGGGTCAGGTCGTGGGTCGAGCGGGTGTTGATGGAGCACAGCCGACCGGAGATCGCCGTGGCCTCGATGGAGCGATCCAGATTGTCACCACCGACGGTGTCGAAGACGAGATCGAAGCCACGCCCGGAGGTCAGGCGTGCCACGTAGTCACTGACCGCTTCCTCGCGATAGTTGATGATCTCGTCGGCGCCCAGCTGGCGCGCCAGATCGGCCTTGGCCTCGCTGGACACGGTGGTGGTGACGTGTGCGCCGAGATACTTGGCGATCTGCACCGCGACATGGCCGACCCCTCCGGTACCGGCGTGGATCAGCACGTGCTCGCCTTCCTTGATCTGACCGCGCGAGACCAGCGCCGTCCAGGCCGTCAGGAACACCAGCGGCAAGGCCGCGCATTCTTCCAGGGTCAGCGCCGCCAGACTCGGGCGTTTCACGATCACACGGGTGTCAGCGATCATGTAATCCGCCAGTGCGCCCTGCCAGCCCTTCACGCCACCGGCGCAGCCCAGCACTTCATCGCCGACCGAGAAATCCGTCACGCCCTCGCCGACGGCGTCGATCACCCCCGCGACATCGCCATTGAGGATGGCCGGGAAGTCGGGGTGCGACTTGACCAAGCCACTGCGCAGCTTGGTCTCGATGGGATTGACGCTGGAGGCGGATACCTTGATGCGCACCTGACCTCGTGCCGGGGTCGGCGTGTCCAGCTCGCGCTCGACGAACACATCCGGGGCGCCGTATTGCTCGATGACCATGGCCTGCATGTGGGAAGACTCCTGAACAATGAGAAAGAAGCGACGCCCTGCCCGCACGGCGCCGTCATGAAAGTTGGGTGACACCGCGCCACGAAGGTGGCGCCATGTCGGCAATGACCCGAGCTTACTCCGTGTCATGCCTCAAATCAGCATCAGGTCAGCACCAGCTTGAGCACGATGAGGAAGATCACCGCCACCGTCAGCCACTTGACCCAACGCGCACCAGCAGGACTCATGTTGACCCGCGCACCGAGGAAGGCGCCGCTCATGTTGCCGACCGCCAGTACCAGGCCATAGGCCCAGCGCACCTGACCATCGAACACGAAGACCGCCAGCGCCGGCAGGGTATACATCAACACGATGAAGACCTTGAAGACGTTGACCTGGGTCAGATCGATCTTGAGCAACCGGTAGAGCACCACGATGAACAGCACGCCGACGCCCACCTGAATGAAGCCACCATAGAGACCGATGCCGAACATCGCCAGCAGCACGATGGGAGTGATGCGTTCCGGGGTCAGCTCACGGGTGTCGATGCGCGGCGTCGGCAGCAGCATCATGATCGAGCACACCACCATCACCACGATCAGCACGCCCTCGAAGGCCTCGGCACTGATCCGGGTCGCCAGCCAGGCCCCCAGCATCGCGCCCAGCACGGCAGGCACGGCCAGTCGCCAGGCCACCCCCATGTTGTGCGCCCCCGCCTTGAGGAAGGTGCTGGTGGCAGTCGCACTCTGCAACGCGATCGCCACGCGGTTGGTGGCATTGGCCTGCGCGGGGGGCAGGCCGAGAAACATCAACAAGGGCAGCGTCAGCATCGAACCACCCGCCGAGAGCACATTGATGAAGCCGGCCACGCCACCCAGCGCGATCAGCGCCACCACGCTGATCAGATCAAGGCCGCCAGCCAGCCCTGCCACATCACTTGTCATGCCGACATTCCTTGTCTTGCCGTAAAAGGGGGACACGCTGCACCCACTTCGTCATTCAGAGCGCGCGATGCCCGACACACCCTCCTCGCAGGAACCTCGCGAAGGCAGGGATGCCGGGCATCGTGGGTGATGCATTGCGTCACGTCATGCAGGATTCAGGCACATCTGCCGGAACCTGCCGGAACTCAGGAAGCCAGGGCTTCCTGACGGCCACTCTGGCGCACGCTGTAGGTCAGCACGCCCAGGAAGATGGCCAGCCCGGCAATATCATAGGTCAGCTGACCATGCGGCCACAGCATCAGCGCTCCCAGCGGGAACATCGCCAGACGCAGCCACCAGGGCAGTTCGTGCTCCAGATAGCCTTCCATGCCCGCCACGATAGCGTAGATCCCGAACAGCGCGAACACGAAGACCGTCAGCATCTCACCGATGTCGCCGGAGATCAGCGGACTCCAGGCGAACAGCAGCGGCACGATGTAGAGCCCCTTGGCGATCTTCCACGCCATCAGGCCTGTCTTCATCGGCGGTGTCTTGGCGATGGCGGCAGCCGCGAAGGCGGTCAGGCAGACCGGCGGCGTGACGTTGGAGTCCTGGGACAGCCAGAAGATGATCATGTGGGCACTCACCAGTGCCATGGTCAGCACGTGCGGCGACAGCGCCTGCTCATACAGCTGGCTCTGGAAGGTATCCGGCACCAGGGCCAGCAGTTCACGTGCGGCGTCCATGCTCATCGGCGCGCCCAGCAGGTCCAGCTTGTCAGGTGCCGCCAGCATGAAGATGGCCTTGGCCTGCTCCGGCAGGTTGCCCGCCGCCAGCAGATCCACCAGCTGGGAGTGCGCGATCAGGTTGTAGAGCGCCGGGGCGGACAGCGTGCCCAGCACGATATAGGACGCCGTCACCGGCAGCCCCATGCCCAGGATCAAGGACGCCAGCGCGACCAGGATGATGGTGATCAGCAGGCTGCCACCCGCCCAGTCGGTGATCATCAGCGAGAAGGTGTTGCCGATCCCCGTGGTGGAGACGACATTGACGATCAGCCCGACGGTGATCAGCAGGATCGCCGTGGTGGTCATGTTGCGCACCCCGGCCAGCATCGCCTCGATGATGTCGCCGAGCTTCATCGGGTTCTTCGACAGCCACGAGGCCGCGATGACGGACAGGATCGCGATGCCGGCGGCGTAGGTCGGCGTGAAGCCGTAGATCAGTGCACCGACCAGCACGAACAGCGGTGCCAGGTAGTGCCAGCCATCCTTGAGCACGTCCTTGAGGCGCGGGCCCTGCGGGTCATCCAGCGCCGTGGCGTCGGAGCGCTTGGCCTCGATGCGCACGAACATGGCGACAGACAGGAAGTAGAGCAGCGCCGGCAAGGCGGCCACGCCGACGATGGTCAGGTACGGCACCTGGGTATAGGACGCCATGATGAAGGCGCCCGCGCCCATCACCGGCGGCATCAGCTGGCCACCGGTGGAGGCGGCGGCCTCCACACCTGCCGCGAAGCGCGCCGGGAAGCCGGCACGCCGCATCAGCGGGATCGTGATCACGCCGGTGGAGACGGTGTTGGCGACACTGGAGCCGGAGACCGAGCCCATCAGGCCGGAGGCGAACACGGCCACGAAGCCCGGGCCACCCTTGAAGCGACCCGCCGCGCAGCGCGCCAGATCGATGATGAAGTCACCCGCGCCCGACTTGACCAAAAAGGCGCCGAACAGGATGAACATGAACACGTAGGACCAGGAAATGCGCGCGATGGAGCCCAGCATCCCTTCGCCGCCGATGAAGCTTCTGAACAGCACCGTCTCCCAGGTCAGGCCCGGGAAGTTGAACACGCCACCGACATACTTGCCCCACCAGGCCACATAGGTCAGCGCGATCAGACACAGCACCGGGATGAACCAGCCGGTGGTGCGCCGCGCGAACTCGAGAATCAGCCCCACCGCGACGATGGAGACCACCCAGTCCGCGGGGGAGAACACGACCCCACGATCATAGAGCGCATCCTCGAAGCCGATCAGATAGAGACCGCAACCCAGTGCCGCCAGCCCCAGCATGACATCCACACCCAGCACCCAGCGCTTGGCACCATCACTGGACGGCGTCAGCATCGGGATGGTCAGCGCGCACAGCAGGCCGAACAGCCCGAAGTGCAACGCGCTCACCCACAGCTCCGACAGGGTCGAGATGGTGTTGAAGTACAGATGCGCCAGACAGATGACGATGGAAATCACGAACACGGCCCGCCCTAGCCAGGGCAGTTCCATGCGCCATGGCGCGGCTTCGACGGATTCATCGCGCACACCGGACAGGTCCGGCGCATCCGGCACGGCTTCAGTGGGACGAGAGGGCTCTGGCGAGCGGGAATCATGCATGGCGGTGCCTCAAGACGGGATCAGACAGCGATGGCGCGGCGGCGACGTGTGGCGTCAACCTGCGCCCGGGCTTGCGAGGAAATGCGGACTTGCTTCATCACTGACGTCGGTGACATCAGTGATGCATGGGCAGGCTTTGGCCTGGCAGAGGCTGCCTTGCGAAACGAAGGCGCAGCATGACGCCGGACCGGCACTGTCTTGTTGGACTGCACAGCCCTCACCGCGGCCATGGGCGCGCGATGAGGGCAGCGATGGAGCGGACTCAGGGGTGGGTCAGTCGGCGATCAGACGCTCAGGGATCTCGATGCCCTGCTCCTTGAAGTAACGCACGGCACCCGGGTGCAGCGGCAGCGGCAGACCAGCGATGGCCTTGTCGAGTGCCATGGCCTTGGTGGCCGGGTGGATGTTGTTCAAGAACGGCAGGTTCTCGTACATGGTCTTGGTGATCTGGTAGACGTCTTCTTCGGAGACGTCATCACGTACCACGAGGATGTTCGGCTGGGCGATGGTGTTGATCGCCTTGTCCTGGCCCGGATAGGTGCCAGCGGCGATTTCATACGGTGTCCACAGCTCGAACTGGGAATTGACCTTGGCCAGCTGCTCTTCGGTGAAGTCCAGCGTGGTGATCTCGTCACCGAGGTTGGCGTAGGCACGCGTCACGGCGGAAGCCGGTGCGCCTGCCGGAATGTTCATGCCGTCGATGTTGCCGTTCTGCATCGCGTCGGCACTCGGGCCATAGCCCATGTAGGCCAGATTCATCTTGTCGGCATCGATGCCCAGCTGCTCGAGAATGAAGCGACCCGAGCCCTCGGTGCCGGAGTTCTTCTTGCCGATGGAGAAGCTCTTGCCATAGAAGTTGGTCATGTCCTCGATGGTGCCGGTCTTGACCTCATCGTTGCGTGCCACGAAGTGCTCGACGTTCTGCCACAGCATCGAGATGCTGCGCAGGTCCTTGTGCGCCTTGTTGACCGGCGGAGTGCCATTCCATGCCCAGGCGCCATAGAGACCCTGGATGATGCCGAACTGGGCCTGGTTCTCTTCCATCAGCTTGAGGTTCTCGCCGGAGCCGGCGGAGGAGATCGCGGACACCGAGATGCCGGCGGTCGGCTCGAGCTTGACCTTGATCAGCGTGGAAAGCGCCACGCCGACGGGATAGAAGGTACCGCCGGTGGTCGCGGTACCCATGATGTACTTGCCTTCCGCCTGGGCTGCGGCACTGAGGCCCAGAGAGGCAGCGATGGCGAGACCGAGGCCGGCCTTGAGGAACTGGCGCTTTTGCATGGAATGACTCCTTGGCGGGCCTGCCGGAACGCAGGCGAACCCTTATTGTTGGAATAGGCGAGACGTGGCGATAGCGGACGGGACAGCGAAGGTCAGGTCGTACTGCCCAGCCTTGAGTGAAGACTAGCAAGTGTCGAGCAGGGGCGGTATTTGGCGATGGGGGCATTGCGCCAACGGCCGGCCGGCATGGCGCAAACCGAAAAGTGGCAGGATTCTGCCGATCTGGTCACACTGGAGACATTCAGACACCCGGCCTGGGGACACCCGTGACGGCCCCGCCGGCAGACGGACCGGCAGACCAGCCGAGGCCATTCGGGCGCGCCAGCCCCGCGACGACGAGGAACGACAATGAATGATTTCACCCTGCACCCGCAGCTGGAGGCAGACACTCACTTCGTGGCCGATCTGGCATTGTGCAGCGTGCGCCTCATGAACGATGCGCGCTATCCCTGGTTGATGCTGGTGCCACGCCGTGCGGACATTCGCGAAGTCTATGAGCTGGACAGCCATTCCCAGCACCAGCTGTGGCACGAGACCACCCTGCTCGGCGAGCTGTTGATGCAGCTCAGTGACGGCGAAAAGCTCAATATCGGCACCCTGGGCAATGTCGTGTCACAGCTGCATGTACACGTGATCGCCCGCAGCAGCGATGATGCCACCTGGCCCGGGCCGGTCTGGGGAGTGGGACGCCCGAAGGCCTATGACAATGAAGCGCTCACCACGCTGATTGACACGCTACGCATGAAGATCGCCGAGCTGCCGACCTATTCCTTCTAGCGCCCGGTTCAGGCGCCAACGACAACGGGGCCCAGCGGGCCCCGTTGTCGTGATGGGAAGGAAAGCCAGTCAGCATGACATCACTCGGACACCGAGTGCCGGACACTGGATCGCCAGGCACCTGTCATGTGTCTGCTTCTGGTGCCTCGACGGCGGGGCGCGGAGCCACCAGAGACGTGGCGGGAGCGGCACGCAGCGGGGACGGCGCGCTCTGCGCCGCGCGCCCGAACGGCGAGGCACCGCGTCCGGTGGGGGATTCCAGCGCCTTGAGACTGCTGGCGACCAGCAAGGTCCCGAACACGCTGATGACGATCCCGCCGAGCAGCCCGATCACCGCGGCCCACGGCCACTGGCGAAGCGCTCCGCCCTCTTCGCGCTTGCCGGTCAGGCGCGCCGTGCCCGCCGCCAGACGCCCGCTGGCCTTCATCAGCAGCGTGGCCATCGCCACGCTGCCCACCGTCAGCGCGGTGCCCAGTGACATCGCCAGCACCGCCAGTACCCCGCTGCCGACCAGATTCAGCGCCAGCGCGGCCAGCAATACCAGAATCGCGCCGGAACACGGCCGCAGGCCGATCGCCAGCACCGCCATGCCCATGGTGCGCCAGTCGCCGCTGGCCTGCTCCGCCGTCACGCCATGCGCATGGCCGCAACCGCAGTCATGCCCGTGTGAATGATCGTGGCCGTGAGAGTGGTCGCGACCATGCGACGGCTCGAACGCCAGTCCCTGCATCGCTGGCGCTTCCTGTGTCGTCACGCTCTCTTCCATGCCAGTGGTGGCGGGCGCCCTGAGTGCCCGCCACAACGCACGCGCGGCACGCCACAGCAGCAGCAGGCCCAACGCCAGTACGCCGACATGGCTGAGCAGAGTGACCTTCTCGACCTGCCCGAGCACCTCACGCCCGGCCCAGTCCAGCAGTCCCGCCCCGAGGCCGACCAGCACCAGCGCACTCACGCCCTGCAGCAAGGCCGCCAGCAGCGAGAGCCATAGCGCACGTCGCCGCGCGATGGGCTGGCTGGCCAGCAGCGTACTGATCACCACCTTGCCATGGCCGGGGCCCGCCGCATGCAGCACTCCGTAAGTGAAGGACAGCCCGATCAGCGCCCAGGGGGTGCCGGGGTGCGCGGCAAGCTCGCTCATGGCGCGCCCGAGCGAGCGCTGAAAACGCGACTGTTCAGCGAAGATCCAGCCCAGCGCCTCACCCCAGGCCTGTACCAGGCTCGGCCACAGGGCCATGCCCAGCACGATCAATCCGAATCCGAGGGCCAGCCAGCCGGCCAGGCGTCGCCCTCGCGAAGAGGCCGGCTTGAGCAGGCCATCACGCATGCCCTTGAGGCTTTTGACATCCCCAAGCCCGGTGGTGTCCTTGTGCTCATCGCTCATCGAGACGACTCACAATGGACACTGCCGACATCGGCGAAATACTGGCCAAGATCCATCGGCGCGGTGGCATTGATATCCAGCATCGAGGCCTCGGCGACCTTCTGGGGATCCGGGTCTGCCTTGGCGATCTTCGCCGTACAGTCCATCGGCACCTGCTGCGAGGACAACCCCTTGATCACCAGCCCTTCCTGGACGGCGATCGCATCCGGGTCATGCAGGATCTCGATGTAATAGGTGGGATCATAGATGCGATAACTGAGCGTATGGCCGGCCATCGGCACGGGTTCGGCCAGCGGCAGTTCCATCTGGAAGGCGACGCGCTCCCCCTTGAGCCAGGTGGTCTGGCGTGTCGCCTCTCCCAGCGCCACCGGCGCTCCGTCACGCTGAACATGGGTGTAATAATCGAACTGGGAAAGATTGGCGAGGATCTCGCTGCCCAGCGCATCCAGGCGCTGCTCCATGCTGGTATCGTCCTGCAGGGCGGCCAGCTCCTGCCGCAGCGTCAGGCTATAGAAGGGGTCCAGCAACCAGTACTGACGCAATGCCACCGCCCGCCCCTGATCATCCAGGCGCAGGGTCACGCGCAGATCCACCCAGCCATGCGGATGGGCAAGCGCCGGTTGACTGACCATCAACGACGCGATGGCCAACATGCCGACCCACGCCCCCGTCAGCAAGCGCAGGCAACGACGCCAGGCGCGCGGAAACGATCGCGCATCATCGCGATGATCAACAGCAAGGGGCATGCAGACACTCCGGAAAGGCGGATACGAAGAAAAGCGAATGCCAGGCGTGGCACATCGTCGTTACCTTATAACATTCGGGGGCACGAACCACCCCTTCGACGCCAGACCGACAATTTGATTCCCGAGCAGGCGCTCATTCCGATACCCCGTCCGCACCATGACGAAAGTCATCACGCCGCAGTCCGTACTTGTGCATCTTGAGGTTGAGCGTCCGGCGCGGAAGGGCCAGTTCCTCCAGCACCTGGGCAATGTTGCCTCGGGCACGTGTCAGGGCCGCTCGAATCAGCGTCGCCTCGAACAACGCCACCTGCGCGGCAAGCCCGTCCGGGTCCTCCTCTCCCACTTCCTGCCCGGTCGCCGGCGGCTCCTGCCCCTGTTCACCCAGCACGGTCCGCTGGCTGGCCAGCTGACGCAGCTGGGCAAGATTTCCGGGCCAGTCGGCCGCCATGAGGGTCGTCAGCTCGCCCCGGACGAAGGGCAGTTCAGGAACCTGATGAACGTCGGCGGCCTGGCGGCTGAAATGCGCCATCAACAACGGGATATCCTCGCGCCGCTCACGCAGTGACGGCGTGACCAGCTCGATCTCCGCCAGCGCGTGCCCCCGCGTCAGCCCCAGCGTGCCGAAGGCCACCAATGCCTGGACGCTGCACTCGGCGCTGAAGACCACCCGCGGCGCGCGACGTCCGCCCTCGGGCTGAGCGTTCAGCCAGGCGTCCAGCCACTGCCACTGCTCGCGACTCAGGACGTCGACGTCATGCAGCAACAGGGTATTCATCTCGGGAGCGGCCTGAAGAGCCTCATCAATCGCCTCGGACAATGCCGCGCCGCTCGACGCCATACCGCTCGACGCCGCGCCGCTCGACGCCTTGGTGCTCGACGCCATACCGACCAGGGCACGACATTCGACCTTCGCCAGCAACGCGGAGGCCGGCGATGTGCCGACGCGCTGGGCCTCTCCCTCCGCCGGCGCATGCTCGGCGAGTGCCAGCGCCGTGGTGGTCCGCCCGCTGCCCGACTCCCCCGTGATCCAGACGCGTGCCGGATGCCCCTTGAGCTCCAGTATCTGCTCGCGCAACTGACGTATCTTCGCGCTTTCACCACGTAGCAGACCGGCAAGCCCCCGCACGCTCAGGCGACGACGCAGCCGCTGGTTCTCATCGCTCAGCCGCCGGCCTGCCAGCGCCTGACGCAGCTTGAGCTCGAGCGCTTCCGGGTCAAAGGGCTTCTCGATGAAATCGCGCGCTCCGCCCTGCATGGCCGAGACCGCAGTGGCCACATCGCCATGCCCTGTCATCATCAGCACCGGCAGCTCCGGCGCCTCGAGCGTGAGCCGTGACAGCAGCGTCAGCCCATCCATGCCCGGCATGCGAATGTCACTGATCACCACACTGACCGGCTCGCCGGCGGCCAGCGCTTCCAGCAAGGCCTCGGCCCGCGGGAAGCAGCGCAGGTTGAGGTCCGCAAGTTCCAGCCACTGAGACAGCGATTCCCGCACGGCCGGGTCGTCGTCCACCAGCCAGATGGGCGCCTCGCGGGTCAGCTCATGATCCTGAGTCAGGCGCTCATCGCCTGTCTCGAAGGCAGCATCACTCATGGTCAGGTGCCTCCGGGGTCAGTCGAGTGGGTGTCGGGCTGCCCGCGTCATCAGGGGGCGTGCACAGCCACAGTTCGAAGTTGGCACCGCCCAGCGCACCCGGCGGGGCATCGTCCGAAAGCCGCAGGACACCGCCCAGGTCACGTGCCATGCCATAGCTCAGAAAGAGCCCCATGCCCATGCCGTCACCCACTTCGCGGGTGGTGGTGAAGGGGTCGAACAGGGTGGCCCGCAATGCCGGGTCGATCCCGGGGCCATTGTCCTCGATGCGCAGGCAACCGCCGGGCCGCCCCTCGAGCCAGGCAACCTCAGGCCAGGCCTGCCAGCTCAGCCGGATACGGGCGACCCCGTCCAGGGTGCCATCGCGCTGCTGACCCTCCAGCGCATCCACGGCATTGCGGATCAGGTTGGTGAGCAGCTGCTCGAGGCGCGCCTGCTCTCCCATCACCCGCACCTCTGGCATCAGTCCCTGCCGCTCGATCACGAGCCCCAGAAGCTCGCACCGCTCATCAAGCAGTTCCAGGGCGTACTCGATGCGAGGCACCAGTGCCAGCGGCGCTGGCGGCTGCTGACTGGCCGGCCGCACGAACACCCGCAACTGGCGGATCATGTCGCCCAGACGCTCGGCCAGTGCCGCGATACGCGTGAAATTGCCGCTCGCCGCTTCGGCGGCACGTGGCAGCAGCTCCGGGCGGGTCGTCGCCTGAGACACGCCACGCGTCAGCAACTTCCCGCCACTGGCGGCATAGGTGCGAATGCCGACCAGCGGCTGATTGAGTTCATGGGCAATGCCGGCAGCCATGGTGCCCAACGCCGCCAGCTTGCCCGCCTGCACCAGCTCGTCACGGGTGGCCTCAAGCTCGCGGGAGCGCTCGGCGACACGCTCCTCGAGACGCTCGTTGATCTCACGCATGACCACCGCCTCACGCCGGATGAGCCGCAGGCGCGCCTGACGCTCGCGCATCCACAGCGCCAGCATGCCCAGCCCCAGCAGTACCGCCAGCCCGGCCAGCATGGTGTTGCGCGCCTGTATATAGAGAGGCCGCAGCGGCATCAGAAAGTGCAGCTGCCAGGCCAGCGGACCACTGAACAGCGACTCATCCAGATAGCGCTGGCCGACGGAAGTCGAGGAGCGGGAAGACGCCTCTCCCGCCCCCAGCACCAGACTGCCGTCTTCCAGCGAGCGCGCCAGCGGGGAGAGCGGCGCCCCGCGGAATTGCTGCTGCGCCCGGATGTCGTCGAGAGCGGCGGGCGCGAGAGGTTCGAGGGTGCGGTATTTCCAGCTCCGCCGTGAGGCCAGCAGCACGACACGATTGGCATCGGCCAGCAGTACCGTTTCGCCGGCCTGGCGCCAGGTATCCTCCAGCGCCTCCAGCGAGACCTTGACCACCAGCACGCCCAGCGGCTGGCCGTCCGCCCCCGCCACGGGCGCGGATACGAAGTAGCCGGGGCGCCCCGTGGTGTTGCCCACCGCAAAGAATTCCCCGCGCCCGCCCGCCATCGCATCCAGGAAATAGGGCCGGTAGGCGTAGCGATGGCCCACGAAGCTGTCGGATTCATCGAAGTTGCTCGCGGCCAGCGTCACGCCGGAGGCATCCGTCAGGAAGATCGCGGCGGCGCCGGATTCCCGGGCCACACGCTGCAGGTGCCAGTCGAGACGATTGCCGGACTCGGCGATATCGGCCGTGTCATCGAAGGCGGCACGCACGCGCGGTTGTCGCGCCAGCATGGCGGGCAGCCACTGAAAGCGCGACAACTCCGCATTGAGGGTGCTGGCATAGAAGTGCAGCCGAGTGGCCGCATGCTGGCGTGCCTCACGCTCGCTGCGGGCGAACTCCCACTGCCAGAGCGCGAACAGCACCAGTACGCCGGCCAACAGGCTGGCGCCCAGTGCCAGCCAGGCCAGGCGCCGTCGTCGGTGCAGACTCAATCCCTCCGGGCGCAAGCGATCGGAAGATGCCCGATCACGCCCCGGGGCATGGCGCGATGTCATGGGGTGCTGGCGATCATGGCGTGCCGATCACCGGCACGGTACGTGCGTTCAGCGCCACTGCCACGTCCACCAGCAGGTTGTCGAGACGCCCCGGCGCGATCTCGGCGCCATTGCTGTCACCCGTCACGCTCAGACGAATCTGGCCGTTCACCTCACTCACCCAGGCGTCGAGGGTCAGCGGTGGTCTGGCGGCGTAGCTGGCATCCAGCCGCTCGAGATCCGGGTCTGCCCGCTCGATGATGAAGCCGCGCTCCGCAAGCGTGGTCATCAGCGTGACGAAGACCTGCCGGGAGGTCAGCGTGCCGCTGTCGGGCGCGATCACCGCGGTACGGGAGTCCGGCGCATGGGTCGGCTGTGTCATGCAGCCGCCCAGCGACAGCAGGGCGAGACAGGCCACCAGACGCAGGCAGCGAGAAAGGGAAGGATTCATCAGCGCACCTCTCGAGGGTCACGGCCCGCCAGCGCGGCTTCCAGCTGACGTTCGATCTGTTGACAGCTCTCGCTGAGATTCTGTGGTCGGGCATCGATGACATACCCGCCCTGGTTGATGACCTGCTCATCACGGATCACGCGCACTCGCTCGTCCGGTGCCACCAGCGAGATGCGCTCGAAGCTGATCGGGTCGTCCCGATAGACGTCATTGCCCACCCCGACACCGATGCCACGCCCGGCGGCCACGCCGTAGCCCACCGAGAACCCGATGCGAGAGCCGAAGGGCCCCTCGATGGCCCCGAGTCCCGGTTGGTCGACCTTGCGCTCCCCGGTCACCAGGCCCAGCGACAGCTCACTTTCGCGCACCTTGTAGCCACGGGCCTCCACGACCTCGGCGGCGGCGCGCAGCCACTGATCGGCATCGCCCTGACGCGGGAAGATGCAGGCCGCAGGCAGCGCTTCGCTGTCATGGGCAGATAGCGGGTCCTGACTCGTCAGCGTGGAACAGCCGCTCAACAGCAGCAGGCCCGAGATGAGCAGCCCCGTGCGAGACACCGCTCCGGCCTGCGGCGTTCGAGCGCTTGCCTCGATCCGAGAGGGAGCCAAGAAAAGTCGAGAGAACATGCGAACGTCTCCGGTCAGCCATCTGACTTGGCGATCCATCACGATTTTCATCCGCGAGATGGCGCAAAGCCACTAGACTGACACTTAAGCCTTGTAGGATTTGTGCATAACTATAGTATCAAGCAGTAAAGGGGCCTGAATGCAGACGGTCTCATCTTAGCTCGCCACCACGCCAACGCCTACCTCATGCATGTTCCCGGGCGACGGCCAGTCCCGGCTGGCACGACGCCTGACCCGCGATGCGCCAAGGCATCAGCGTGCCGGAGCGCTTTCGTCCCCATCGCATTTCCATGGCCTCATCATCGGTTACACATGGAAACGATATGGCGCGGACAACTCACGACGCCACAGGTTCAATAAGTTACCATTATCGTCGAACAGGCAATCAGGGAGAGAAATTTATGTCAGAAAATGCCGACCAACCTACGGTCGCGAAGATCAATCCGCCAGTCTTCTTCGGCTCCGCCGTGGTGATACTGGCGTTCGTGATCTTCACCGTATCCATGCCCGAGACGGCGAACGTGGTCTTCGGCCACGTCCAGACCTGGATCATCGATACCGTCGGCTGGTTCTACCTGCTGGCCATGGGGCTGTTCGTGGTCTTCACGCTGGGGCTCGCCTTCTCGAAATCCGGTGACATCAAGCTGGGGCCGGACCACTCCGAGCCGGACTTCAGCTACGGCTCCTGGTTCGCGATGCTGTTTTCCGCGGGCATGGGTATCGGCCTGATGTTCTATGGTGTCGCCGAGCCGGTCTTCCACTTCACCGCACCGCCCGTGGGCGATGCCGGTACCGTGGAAGCCGCTCGCGAGGCCATGAAGACCACCTTCTTCCATTGGGGCATCCACGCCTGGGGCGTCTATGCCGTCGTGGCACTGGCGCTGGCCTACTTCAGCTTCCGCCACAACCTGCCGCTGCGCATCAGCTCCGCGCTGTACCCGCTGATCGGCAAGCGCATCCACGGCCCGATCGGTCATGCCGTCGACATCTTCGCCGTCTTCGGCACCATGTTCGGGGTGGCCACCTCGCTGGGTCTGGGGGTGCTGCAGGTCAGCTCCGGTCTGCATTATCTGTTCGATATCGACAACAGCCTGACCACCCAGGTCATCCTGATCGCCATCATCACCGGCCTGGCAACCATCTCCGTGGTCATGGGGCTGGACGGCGGCATCCGTCGTCTCTCCGAGCTGAACCTCGGTCTTGCGCTGGCATTGATGCTGTTCGTGCTGTGCGTTGGCCCGACCATCTTCCTGCTGCAGACCCTGATCCAGAACATCGGTGGCTACCTCAGCGAAGTGGTCGACAAGACCTTCAACATGTTCGCCTACATCCCGGAAGACGGCCCGTCCGAGTGGCTGGGTGGCTGGACCCTGTTCTACTGGGGCTGGTGGATCGCGTGGTCCCCGTTCGTCGGCATGTTCATCGCACGCGTCTCGCGTGGTCGTACCATCCGTGAATTCGTCTATGGCGTGCTGTTCGTGCCGATGGGCTTCACCTTCATGTGGCTGACCTTCTTCGGCGACAGTGCACTGCACCTGTTGATGACCGACGCCGCTGGCAATCTGGCCGAGGCCGTCTCCGCGGATGCCTCCGTGGCACTGTTCAAGTTCCTGGAACTGTTCCCGTTCGGTAGCGTGACCTCCCTGCTGGCCACGGTGCTGGTGGTGACCTTCTTCGTCACCTCCTCCGACTCCGGCTCATTGGTCATCGACATGCTGACCTCGAAGGAAGGCGATGAATCTCCAGTCTGGCAGCGCATCTTCTGGGCCGTGTCCGAAGGTTTCGTGGCCGTGGCGCTGCTGATGGCCGGGGGTCTCGGCGCACTGCAGACCGCCTCGCTGGCCTCTGCTCTGCCCTTCGCCATCATCCTGATGTTCGTCTGCTACGGCCTGCTCAAGGCGCTGCGTCTTGAAGGCGTCAAGCAGCGCTCCATGCAGCATCTCAGCAACACGCCGGGGCATACCGCCGGTGGTGCACGCAGCTGGCAGAAGCGCGTCCAGACCCTGGTCGAGACGCCGCAGCAGAAGAATGTCGAGCAGTATCTGTCGGATGTCGTGACGCCGGCGCTGTCGGATGTCGCCAAGGAGTTCGAGGCGCAGGGACTGGATGTGCGCGTCAACGACGAAGATGACCGCAGCTATCTGCAGGTCAGCCATGGCGACGAGATCGACTTCATCTATGGCGTACGTGTCCGCGAGTATGCGGCACCGGCCTTCGCGCTGCGCAACGTCAAGCGCAAGGGCACCAGTGACGTGGAGCGCCAGTACCGGGCCGAGGTCTTCCTGCGCGAAGGCGGCCAGACCTATGACCTGATGGGCTACACCAAGGAGCAGGTCATCGGTGATGTACTGGATCAGTACGAGAAGCACATGCACTTCCTGCACATGGCGCGCAACTGACGCCTGAGCGTTGCTGAAGTGATGACAGCTGCTGGTCTGGCTGTCGCAAAGGCCCCGCCCCGTGCGGGGCCTTTGCGTTTCTCACGGTCATGCCCCGGCAATGAACTGCGTGCTACCTTGCCGTGCCACCTTGAAAAGCGTCATCCTGAGCCGCATGTACCAGAAAGACGCTTGATCACGGATTCATCGTGAGGCACTGGATGGCTCAGTCATCCGATCATTCGCACCGGAACACGTCATAGCACCAGACGATCACGACGATGCAGCGAATTCGTTACTGCACGGCACCGTCACCCTCTACACTGGTGTCATCGACCCGGTTGCTCGGGCCTGGTGCCATGGGCTTGGCTTCATGAACCTGAGGCACTCGAAGGTAAGGGATATCGCCTGCTTGTCCTCAGTGCCCGCGCCCTGCCTCACCACGTATTCCAACCACATTTCACGTCGCCCATTCTCAAGGAGAGTCTTCATGTCCACCGATACCAATGCCATTGGCCTGCATACTTCCAGCGCAACCCAGCTGGCGGAGCACCTCAATGTGCTGCTGGCCAACTACCAGACCTTCTACATGAACGCGCGTGGCTATCACTGGAACGTGAAGGGCAACCAGTTCTTCGAGCTGCACGTGAAGTTCGAGGAAACCTACACCGACCTGCTGACCAAGGTCGACGAGATCGCCGAGCGCATCCTGACCCTGGGTCACGAGCCGATGCACGCCTACAGCGATTACGCTCGCGTGGCGACCATCAAGGAAGACACCCACGTCAGCGATGGCACCGCTTGCGTCAAGGGTCTGCTCACCGGCTACAAGTCCCTGATCGAGCTGCAGCGTGAAATCCTCTCCGTCGCCTCCGATGCCGACGATGAAGGGACTGCCTCGCTGGTCGGCGACTACATCCGCGAGCAGGAAAAGACGGTCTGGATGCTGTCCGCCTACCTGGGCGAGTGATTCTGACCAAGACACCATCGCGTGTCTGACACTGCCGCCAGCGTGATCGGCAGGCCGTGAACGCCGCCTTCTGTCCCGTGCTTGCGCGGTGTCCGGAAGGCGGCGTTTTCGTGGGTCGGACACCACTCTAGGGGCAGACTCGAGAAGAACTTGAGCTCGAGAAGGACTTGAGCCCGAGAAGGACTTGAGCCCGAGAAGCACTTGAGCAAGAGGCGCAGGACCATGCTCGGAAGCGCATCATCACGCGACACGCAGGGTGGCTGCCAATCAGGCAGGTTGATCAGGCGTCATACCAGGAGGGTTGCATGTCACTGCCGCTGACACGTCTGCTACGCAAGTTGCTGCATGTGGCTGCCAAGCCCATGCGCCATGCCCAGGGCAAGGATGGTTGCGTCATCCATGCCTATCGTGGCTATGGCTCACACAATGAAGCCTTTCTGATGGGCCGCATCTTTCAGCAGCCCGGCTCGCGCAGTCAGCTGGCGCCCGGGGCCGGGCGCGATCTGATGGATGTCGGCCGCCGTCTGCTGCGCTGGGGCAAGGGCGGCGTGGAGGTGGACGTCAGCCTTGGCGGCAACCAGACCACCGTCGTCACTGATCGCGATGGCTACTTCAGCGTCCACCTGCCTCTGCTGTCGCCCTTGGCAGATCAAGGCCAATGGCAGACGGCACGGATCACCGCCCGGCCGCCGAAGCAGGCCGCTGTCGAGGGCGAGGCCCAGGTCTACCTGCCACCGGCCAGTACCCGACTGGGCGTGATCAGCGATATCGACGACACCGTGATGTACACCGGTGTCGCCAACAAGCTCAAGATGCTCTATCGGCTGTTCATCGAATCCGCCGAGCGACGCACTGCCTTCCCGGGAGTCGCCGCGCTCTATCAGGCGCTCCACGAGGGCAGCGACGGTCAGCAGAGTCGCCCGCTGCTCTACGTCTCACGCGGCCCCTGGAGCATCTATGAGATGCTCGAGGTGTTCTTCCAGCACAACCGCATCCCGGTCGGCCCCATCCTGTTCCTGCGCGAATGGGGGCTGACGCTGCAGCGCCCCCTGCCCAAGCGCTCGGAAGACCACAAGCAGGCGCTGATCGAGAAGATGCTCGACCTGTATGACGAGATGCAGTTCCTGCTCATCGGAGACAGCGGTCAGCATGATCCGGAGGTCTATGCCGATGTCGTGCGCCGTTACCCGGGCCGCATCTGCGCCATCTACATTCGCCAGATCGGTGACTCCGAATCGCGCAAGGCAGAGCTGGCCACGCTGGGCGAGGAGCTCTCCGCACTGGGCTGCGACATGCTGTTGAGCACCGACAGCCTCGACATGGCGCATCATGCACACGCCAATGACTACATCGATGCCGCCAGTGTCGAGATGGTACGTGCCGAGATCGAGCATCAGCGCGCCGAAGAGCCTGTCTGACCCACGACGACCCACGATACGCACAACGCAAGACGGAGACCCTGAGGTCTCCGTCTTGCGTTGTGGCCAGCGGGCAAGATCAGGCGATACGTGAGCGAATCAGGTGATCCAGTGACAGACGCCCCGGGCCCTGCAGCACCAGTACCAGCAGACTGGACAGCCACAGACCGTGCGTCACCCAGGCTTCCGGGTAGACGAACAGCTGAATGGTCAATGTCATGCCGGCCAGACCCAGCGCGGCAAGGCGGGAGCCCAGGCCCAGCCACAGCATCAGCGGGAAGAGATGCTCGGCAATCGTGGCCAGATAGGCGGCCAGTACCGGCGGGACCAGCGGTAACGCGTATTCGTACTCGAACAGGAAGAAGGTGCTTTCCTTGAGCGCGAAGCCATCGACCTTGGTCTGCGCTGACATGAAGAACACGGCGCCAATGACGATGCGCATCAGGATCAGCACGGCATCCATGCGCAGATTTTCCAGCCAGACGAACACGTTCAGGACTTGCCCCGCCACACCGGTACGGACTGCGGGCGTCGTGGATGACTCAAGGCTCATGATGAGGCCTCCTCAAGGATGCGCCAGTGCGCGAGAAAAAGGGGATGCGCCAGCTCGGCCCGGGTAGGTCGGCAGGAGACTGGCATGGACGAAAGATCATGGGGCAACACTAGTCCGGCGCGAGAAACACGCCACTTGCCAGCAGAGGGGCCAGCAGCTGCCCCAGGTCCTGCTCGGGATGGACATCCGCCAGCATGGCGGCCGCATCCGCGAGCGATTCACCCGCCAACAGCTGGTCGAGCAACCAGGCAGCCGCCTCTGACAGCACCGTCACCTGAACCTCCAGGGCCGGACGGGTGATCAGCAGGTTCTCGGGCCGCGCGACATCCAGGCCTGCAAGGCTGGCTCCCTCATGCTGGTGGCGTTGCCAGACCTCGAAGATCGCATGCTCCAGGCGCAGCAGACCTGCCGCGGGATGAGGCAGGAAGGTCAGCGCCATCACCGCCTCAGGTGACAGCTGCGCCAGCCTGGCCGGTGCCAGCACTTCAGCGTCGGCGGCGTGATAGGCCGTGAGACGCGCGGCCTCGAACCGCGCCAGATCCACCGCGTAGAACGGCAGCTGAGCGGCCGATGCCTGTCGATGCTCGACCAGCGTCGTCAGAGTCGTGTGCAAGGTCTCGGCAAGCCCCGCCCCGTACTCCATCATCAAGGGCGATTCCGGCAGGTGACGGCGTGAGTGATCATGCGCCAGCGCCGCGAAGAAGCGCTCGCCCACGACCTGACGCGTCACGGGATAGGCGTCCTGCAGCGCGGAGATCAGGCTGGCCCAGACATTGTTGCGATAGACGTCAAGACGCCCCTGATGTGCCGCCTCGATGCCCGGCAGATGACGGTCAGGCTGCTCAAGCGCCGTGATGAAGGCCCGCTGCCAGGCGAGAAGATCATGGTCAGTCATGGGGGCCGTTGGCGTGCTCATCGCGGACTCTCCACCTGAGGACCAGAGGTCTGCGGAACCCGAGAGCCCTGCTGAACCAAGGCGCTCTGCAGAATCTGCTCGGCCCGAGCCGTCTGCCCCAGCAACACCTCCAGCGCCGGCACCTGGGTATCCCACTCGATCAGGGTCGGGCGCGGCCCGACTCGCTGGATGAAGTCGGCATACAGGGCCCATACCGCCTCGCAGACCGGCGCACCGTGATTGTCGATCAGCAGGCCTTCGCGCTCATCGACGACATGACCCGCCAGATGGATCTCGCCGACGGCCGCGGCCGGGATCGACTCAAGCCAGGCCGCAGGATCGACACCGATGTTGTGCGCCGAGACGAAGACATTGTTGACGTCGATCAACAGTCCACAGCCGCTGCGCTCGACCAGTCGGGTCAGGAAATTCGTCTCGGGAATCAACTCCGCGCCCAGAGCCTGCGCATCAAAGCGCAGATAGTGTGCGGGATTCTCGATCAATACCTGGCGGCCCAGGCAGTCCTGCAGCCGCATCAGGTTATCGCTGACCCGTGCCAGCATCGCGTCGGTCAATGGCACCGGCAGCAGGTCGTTGTAGAAGTGGCCGCTATGGCCGGCCCAGGCCAGATGCTCTGACACACTGGTGGGCGGGTGACGCTCGCAGAGCGCTCGAAGGCGCGCCAGATGCGCGGCCTCCAGCGGACGATCCGATGCCAGCGACAGGCCGACACCATGGATCGACAGCGGATACTCCTGCAGCGCATCCAGCCGCGCATGGGGAGCTCCGCCTGCGCCCATGTAGTTCTCGGCATGAATCTCGAGGAACCCCAGCGCCGGCCGTGATGACATCAGCTCCCTGACATGCTGCGCCTTGAGGCTGATTCCCGTGGCCATGTCATCGAACGACGGCAAGGCCGTACCGAAATCCGGGCTGCGGGAGGTGGGGGATGACTCGTGCATGACGACCTCTCGATTCTGCGAGCGTCCGGCGGAGGGGTGAGACACCCGCCCACCGGACGTCAGGTTCGGGGGAGACCCGAGGCGTGATGCTTACTTGATCTCTTCCAGGCTGCCGGTGCCAGTGGGCGTTTCGATGGAGGTGCAGGTGCCTTCCGGGACCAGCTTCCAGGCATTGCCCTGATAATCGACGGTCGAAGTGCCGGCACAGGAGGTGCCCGGGCCTGCAGCGCAGTCATTCTCACCGGCCAGCGACACGCCATAGCACTTTTCCATGTCTGCGGCATGCGCCGGAATGGAGACCACGGCGGCAGACAGCGCTACGGCGGTACCGAGGGCGGAAGCCAGGGCGAAAGCGGTCTTGGCGGACTTGTTGGACTTGGTAGACATGGGCACATCTCCTGAGAAAACGCTCATTCATGAGCTGAAAGTTGTTCATTTGTCATTTTCGCCCCATTACCGCAGGCTCAAACCAACTTACGGGGAGGTCCGGAGAACGGATGCAGAAGATGTCGAATTTTTTGCATCACTCACGATATTTCCTTCCTCGCCGCGTCAGAACACGATAGTCCGAGCTTGCGTTGACCCTGCATCTCAAGAAAAACGGCCCTGCTGGAGGGCCGTCGAGAAAGAACAGGGAATACGAGAGATGGCATGCCACCGAGTGTCAGCCGGCAATGAGCGAGATGTGCCGGTTCACGGGGTGTCCCCTTGCCACTTGCGCTCCAGATGTTCCCAGCGCGATAGCGTGGCACCTTGAGCCTTGTCCGCCGTCGAGCCAGAGGCAGGCTCAGTCTCAGTCTCAGTCTCAGGATCAGATTCAATAGCAGCATCGGACTGCGATGTCGGGCCAGAGACCGGCCCTTGGTGATGCAGGGAGTCACGGGATTGACGCACCAGGGTCTCGGGCAACGGCTTCTTCATGCGCGCACCGAGCTCCAGCAGCTCCTCGGCACGGCTGATCAGGTTGCCGCGCCCGCTGGCCAGACGCTTCATGGCGGTATCGTGCGCCTCGCGGGTACGGCCCAGCTGGCTACCAAGCTCCTCGAGGGATTCGGCAAGTCCGCGGAACTTGTCGAGCAGCGCCCCGGCACGCTCACCGATCACGCGCGCATTGTCGTTCTGGCGCTCCAGACTCCACAGACTGGCCACGGTGCGCAGACTGGCCAGCAAGGTGGTCGGCGTCACCATCACCACGCCCTGGGTGAAGGCGTCCTGGAACAGGCTGTCGTCATGCTCGAAGGCCAGCGCGAAGGCGGGCTCCATCGGCAGGAAAAGGAACACGAAATCCGGTGACCCCAGCCCCTCGATGGCGGGATAGTTGCGCCGCGCCAGTCCCGTGACGTGGCCGCGCACCGAGGTCAGATGCGCCCTCAGGGCTCGCGCCCGCGCCGTCTCATCCGCGGCATTGACGTAGTCGGTGTAGGCGCTCAACGAGACCTTGGCATCGATGATCAGATGCTTGTTATCCGGCAGATAGACGATGGCATCCGGGCGCTGGCGCCCGCCTTCACCGCTGAAGGACACCTCACGCTTGAACTCGATCCCCTCTCGCAGGCCAGAGCGCTCGAGCACGGTCTCCAGAATCATCTCGCCCCAGTTGCCCTGCATCTTGCTGTCGCCCTTGAGCGCACGTGACAGATTGGCCGCTTCCTCGGTGATCTGGCGATTGAGTCCCGCCAGCTGGTCGAGCTGACTCTTGAGGCTGGTGCGTTCGCGTACCTCCTCGCCATGCAGCTGCTCGAGGCGCTGACGAAAGTCCCCGACCTGCTCGCGAAACGGCTTGAGCAACTGTTCGAGCTGGGCACCACTGGCAGCGGTGAAACGCTGCTGGCGCTCCTCGAACACCTTGCCTGCCAGCTGCTCGAATTCCTGACTCAGGCGTTCGCGGGAGTCGTTGAGCAGTGCCAGCTGCTCGGCGTGATGAGTGGCCTCCTGACGCTGACGCGTGACCAGCGAGGCATGGGTCTCGCGCAGCTCGGCGTAGCGCTCGGTCAATGTCTCGAGACGCTCCTCACGCTCCAGCAGCTGGGCCTCCAGCACTTCCTGCTGGCGGGTCAGGCTGCGTGCCAGCGTCTGCTGTTCACTCAGCGCACGCGACTGTTCATCAAGCCGTCCCTGCAGCGATTCGCGCAGCGTGGCGAGCTGTTCCGTCAGCGCATCGCGCGCCTGGCGCGCCTCCTCCAGCGACTGGCTCAGATAGCGTTGCTGCTGCTCCGCCTGCTGCCCATCCAGTGCGGCACGCTGCTCGACCAGGGCCGCCCGCTGCTCGGCCTGTTGCCGTAGATCCCGCGCCTCTTCAAGCGTCTGCTGCAACGCCTGCCGGGTTTCGTCACTGCTCTCTTCGAGAGCGTGAAGCTGCTCGCGGGCTCGCCGCCAGCCCAACCCCAGGATCAACGACAGCATCAACAGCACGCCGACCAGCAACCACATCACGGCGGAAGATTCAGAAAGCAGAGGCATCGGGCACTCCATGGCCGGTGAAAACGCAGTGGGGTCACCCCCTTGAAAGTCAGTATCGCGCATCCATGTCTTGAGTGTCAGGGCACGAAAGGACGGGAATTCGCTGCATCAACATGGGGCGCTCACCTCAGTGAGTAACGCATGCTGAGAGCAGAATTTTTCCCTTCTCTGCCCAACACGCTCGCAAGAGCCGAAGCACGGAAAGGAGATTTGCATGACACAGCAGACCGATCAGCAGACACGTCAACAACTGCAAGGTAAGCGCGTGGCCATTCTCGCGACCCATGGCTTCGAGGAATCCGAGCTCGCGGTGCCGCGCGCCGCACTGCAGGAGGCGGGCGTCGAGGTACACATCGTCTCGCCGGAGAAGGACGGCATTCGTGCCTGGGCCGAAACCGACTGGGGCGAGACCTACCAGGTCGACACCTCGCTCAGCGATGCCAGCGAACACGACTACCATGGCCTGGTGCTACCGGGCGGCCTGTTCAATCCTGATACCCTGCGCCAGGACGAGACCGCACTGAACTTCGTGCGCAGCTTCTTCCAGGCCCACAAGCCGGTGGCCGCCATCTGTCACGCGCCGTGGATCCTGATCAACGCCGGGGTGGTCGAAGGCCGCAAGATGACCTCCTTCCCCTCCATCGCACAGGACCTGAAGAACGCCGGTGCCGAGTGGCAGGACAGCGACGTCGTGTGTGACAGCGCGCTGGTCACCAGCCGCAAGCCGGATGACCTCGATGCCTTCAATGCCAAGCTGCTCGAGGAGCTCGCCGAGGGCAAGCATCAGCATCAACACGCCTGATCTCGTCCCCGTCGACAGCACCCGAAAACGCCCCTGCCCCCGCGGCAGGGGCGTTTTTTTGCGCTCTGCACCGCAGACTGACGCTTATCGCGGGAAAAGCATTTGCGAGCAAGCACTTACCTTGAGCGCCATAGAGCATGAAGGCCAGAAGATCACGACATGGACTCAGGGAGACGTCGACACATCAGAGAACGCTGTTCGTCAAAGTGTCCGCGACACGGTATCGTGTGAACAGGGATCAAGAAGGGTGACTATCCGACAACACGGGAGACCACCCCATGCACACCATCACAATGGCACCAGTCCTGCTGAGCCTGGGACTCATGCTGAGCCTTGCCATCCCCGGTGTCGTTGCCGCGGATGATCGTCATCGCTCACAGGGTCAGCAGCATCACGGCCGACAGACCATCGAGCGTCACAGCACGCCGCAAAGCCGCCATGAGGCGATCAAGCGCCGCCATCTGAGGATGTTCGACGAGCCGCGGGTGGAGCGCCATCACTCTCGCCACGACACACGTCACCGCATTCCCCAGCGCCGCTACTACCAACATGAGCGCTACGCGCCTCATCAGTATCGACAATACGATTCGCGCCGCCATGACCTGCGCCGCCGTCACGATGGCGTGAGCATCGGCTTCCCGGCGATACGCATCAATATCCACTGAGCTGACGCACTCTCGAAGTGCCCAGCCAGCGCCCCCGCAGGAAGCTCAACGAGAGCCTGATGCCCAGATACGACACCGCCCCCGCAGGCTACCTGCGGGGGCGGTGTCGTGGGGAGTCAATCGGCCCGGATCAGGCGTCGCGCGGCTCGGCAAGCGTCGTGATCAGTCCTTTGAGCACCTGCCAGAATTCCCCGACCGAGTCGACCTCGACGCGCTCGCTGGGCGAGTGCGCACCGCGAATCAAGGGGCCGAAGGAAATCATCTCGAGCTGGGGATACTTGGCCCCCAGGATGCCGCATTCCAGACCGGCATGGATGACCTTGATCTCCGGCGCGCGGCCGGTGACGCGCTCGTGCAGGCGGCAGAATCGCGCCAAAAGCTCCGCCTCAGGCTGCGGCTGCCAACCCGGGTAGGCATTCTCGGCCTGAGTGTGCGCCCCCAACAGGCCGAACAGCCCGCGGATGCGCTGCTCCATCATGGAGACCGCATCATCACGCAGCGAGCGCACCAGGGCACAGAGATGGAAACTCCCCTCACGCAGCTGGACCACGCCGAGGTTGTTGGAGGTTTCCACCACGCCTTCCACGGCTGCGCTCATGCGCTCCACGCCATAGGGCGCGGCATCCAGTACGGCGACAAGCCGCTGGGTATCCTCGACGGACAGGGCACTCTCGGCATTGCCGCGCGTCACGTTGAGGGTGACGTCCGGGTCCGTGTCACGCAGCTCATCGCGAATCTGCGCCTCGAATTCCGCCAAGCGCTGGCGGGCTGCCGCGACACGCTCATCGAACAGCACCACGCCGACGGTCGCCTCGCGTGGCAGTGCATTGCGCAGCGTACCGCCAGACCAGCTGACCAGACGCGGCGAGAATTCCGCCAGCGCCACCAGTGCCCGTGACATCAGGCGGTTGGCATTGCCGCGCCCACGATGGATGTCGAGCCCGGAATGTCCTCCGACCAGCCCGCCGATGGTGAGCTCAAGCTCCGCCTCGGCATCCTTCAACGAGGACGTGGCGAATTCGTGCGCGACATTGATGTCCGCACCGCCAGCGCAACCGATGTAGACCTGGCCACGGTCCTCCGAGTCCAGATTGAGCAGATAGCGCCCTTCCAGCCAGCCTTCGGCCAGATTCAATGCGCCGCCCATCGAGGTTTCTTCCTCGAGGGTGAACAACGCCTCCAGCGGACCATGCACCAGCGTCTCGTCTTCCAGCACCGCCAGCGCCGCGGCGACGCCGAGGCCATTGTCGGCGCCTAGCGTCGTGCCGCGCGCCTTGAGCCAGCCATCCTCGAGATAGGTCTCGAGCGCATCACGGGTGAAGTCATGGCGGGAGTCGCTGGCCGCCTGGGCCACCATGTCGAGATGCCCCTGCAACACGATCCCCGGCGCGCTCTCATGGCCGGGGGTGGCCGCCTTGCGCAGACGCAGGTTGCCGAAATCGTCGCGGTCATGCGCGAGGCCGCGCGACTGCGCCCACTCAATCAGATGCTCAACCAGTGCCGCTTCATGCCCGGAAGGGCGCGGGATATTGCACAGGGTACGAAAATGACGCCAGACAATGGCGGGTTCCAACGTGTCGATATGCTCATTCATGGCGAAGTTTCCTGTTCTTGTCATCCCCGAGCATACGGAACCGTCCACGGCCGTGGCTAGTGGTTGTCGGTGCCTGTCGATCAGTGACTGCGAATATGCAAGGATGAGATCTCTCGACACGGCCACGCTGTGCACTTCCAGCCCCTGACAACCGGAGCCCTCATGCCCCGCCGACTTCTGCTGTTATCCGTCCTTTCCGCCACTGCTGGCCTGCTGATGCTGAGCGGCTGCTCGCCGATTCCCGACATGCCGGGACCGATCGGCATCCCCGGCCTCTGATCAATGATCGCCGGCAGGCAGGGCACCGTGCGCATCGACGAGACGCCCTGCCGCCGCACGACACCAGCGATCACGCGCCTTGCGCCCCACGATGCCCTGACGCTGGGCCCAGTCGATGAAGGCTGGTGCATCCTGGCCGGCCAGGGCCAGTGCGAGCCCGTGACGCGCGGCCTCATCCAGTCCGGATGAGCCGACGCACTGCTCATCCGGGGAGCCGTGGGCTTTCAGCGCGGCCTGCAGCCACGGCCGCACCAGGGCAAGACCTCCGCCACCGCGCCGATACCAGTCGAGTCGTTGCGGCCAGCCTTGAGCCGGTTGACAGCCTTGAGCCGGTTGACAGCCTTGAGCCGGTTGACAGCCTTGAGCCAGTTGACCGCCCAGGGCGAGCCGCGATGCCAGCACGTCAGGCAGCCCGGCCAGCTCATGCGCCAGCAGGCTCGGCAGCAGATGCTGAAAGTCCTGATGCAGCGCCTCGAGCAAGGTATCTCCCGGCGAGGCCTCGCCTGCGCCATCGCATGACTCCCCCGTCGCCTTGCCCATCATCACCGCATGCTCGCCACTGGCCGCATCCCGCTTGAGCCCCATGCGCAGTGGCATGAAGCCTTGGGACAGCCAGAAGGCCACCAGCCCCGCCTCGGCCCCGAAACTGGTGCCGAGACGAGTGACACCCGCCAGCCGTGCCTGCTGCTCCAGCGCATTGAGCAAGCGCGCCCCCTGCCCACGCCGCCACAGTGCGGGATGTATCGCGATGCGCAGAATCCGCCACCAGCGCGTCTCGGCGGCCGCCTGATGACCGGCATGCGCCGCCAGAGACTGCGCCAGCAGATGCCCGCGCGGCCGCCGCTGACCTCGCCAGATATCCTCTGCCAGCGGTGCAGGAAACCCGCCCTCCTCGACGGCCGCCACGACGCCCAGCCATGCCGGCTTGCCACTGGCGGTCTCCTGATGGCGAATCGCCAGCAGCCTGAGCCCCGGGGTATCCAGCAGCTGGCGCAGGTCCGCCGGCGTGGTGCGGTAATGCGCCTGCACCAGCAGGCCGAACAGCGACTCCAGCATCGCTTCATCGCGTGCCAGAGCGTCCCGATCCAGCACGACGACCTCACTGCCGGCCAGCCATTGCTCGACATCGCTGCGACCCTCCATGACCGGCGCCAACGTTGATGGCAGTGCCGAGAGCAACAACAGATCATCGGTCAGCGCCTCCAGCGGATCACCGGACGCCCAGCGGACAGGCGTGGTCATCTCAAGCGCCTGCCAGCCGGGGCATTGACGCTCGAGATGCTGGCGGAAACGCAGCTGGAACCCTCGCCCGGTACCTTCATAGCCATGGACGGTGGTGGCGAAGGCGATGCGCGGAAAATGCGCCAGAGACGCCTTGAGCAACGGGGTGGGGATGGCGGCCGCTTCATCGACGAACAAGCGCGGCAGCGGCCCCTCCGGGCAGGCAAGGCGGGCGGCGGCGATGGCGTCCGGCGCCAGGAAACGCAGCTCGCTCGCAACCTCCGCTCCATCAGCTGTCCACCCGCCTTGCGCGGGGGGTGCTGCCGGCACGCAAAGCCGAAAGGCATTGCCCTCGCGGCGCCCCCGCGGCAGCAGCGCTGCCAGACGCGCGAAGACCGCGGCCACCGCCGCCGGCCGTGGCGCCGTCAGCCAGACACTTTCCCCCGCTGCCAGACAGCGTGCCGCGGCGATGCCCAGCGCGGCACTCTTGCCGCGGCCACGATCGGCACTGATCACCACCGGCTGGTTCGGGCGGAGTGCCGCCAGCGCGGCCACCACCTCGGCCTGATCCGACGTCAGGCAATCAGGGTCCGTGACCTCACCGACACGGGTCGCTGCCTCCCCGGCGGGTGGCAGCGCCGGTAACGGTTCGCCCTGCGGCCAGTGCAGTACGCTGGCATCCGCCTGGAGACGCCGTGCCAGCCGCGCCAGATAGCGCGCCGCAAGCTGCTCACGCGCGAACGGCCAGTGCGCCAGACGCGCGTAGTCGCCATCCGGCGCTGGCGCTGGCTCGGCGTCGGCCCAGGCGGCAGGCGTCACCAGCACCAGCAGTCCTCCCGCCATCAGAGTGCCGGCCACGGCCCCGAAGGCATCGGGATCAAGACCACTCTGTGGATGTGCGGCATCGAAGACGACCAATGCCTGCTCGCCGCCCAGCTGAGTGGCAGCCTTGGCCATCGCCAGCGAGCGCACGTGTGTCCCGCCCGGCGTCGTGATCGCCTCTCCGGCTCCCAGCCACAGTGGAGCAGGCTCACGCGCTGGCCACAGATCACAGATCGCCAGCGCAGCAGCGCAGGGATCACCGCTCGTGCCCTCTCCGCCGCTGATCCACAGACAGGCGCGCTGATGCCGCGCGAGCAGGCGCTCATGCAGTGTCCGGCACCAGGCATCGATGGCGGGAGGGTCCAATGGGGCGGGGTAACGTGAAGAAGTCGTCATCATGGCGCGCAGCATGCCGCATGGTGACGTGGCAGACCAGACATGGTGCTGGAATCCCCATGACGGGAGGCCAGGGGCCAGTCACGCCGGGCAGCCCTCTCTCTCAACGTCCTTTTACTTAAGTAATATCTCATATTTAAAAACACCCCGTTGCAAGATAGGCAACGCAGGCGGCGCAAGAATGAGAATGGTTATATTTATGCCTATCAGGATAATGAAGCTCCACTTCCCATTATTGCGAGCCATCCCCGATGCCACAGCGTCATTTCGTCACCACTACTCTGCCCCGCGCGCTCAAGCCTGCCCTGCTCGCCCTGAGCCTGGCGGCACCGTTCGTGGCGGGCCAGGCCTCGGCACTGGAATACCCGATCGGCACTCCGGTCAAGGAAGGCGGCATGGAAATCGCGGCCGTCTATCTGCAGCCAGTGGTGATGGCCCCGGCAGGCAAGCTGCCGGCCAATCAGGCCGACATCCATCTGGAAGCCGATATCCACGCACTGATGGAAAACGACAACGGCTTCGCGCCGGGCGACTGGATTCCCTATCTGGGCATTCACTACACCCTGACCAAGCAGGGCAGTGATACCCCGATCGAAGGCGATCTGGTACCGATGATCGCCAACGACGGCACCCACTATGGCAAGAACGTCAAGCTGGATGGCCCGGGCAAGTACCACCTGACCTTCGACATCCAGCACCCGGACATGCCGCGTCACATCGACAAGGAAACCGGTGTCGCCGAGTGGCCGGACACCATCACCACCGATTACGACTTCGTGTATGCCGGTGTCGGCAAGAAAGGCGGCTACTGAGCACCAGCCTCTGCACGTGGCGGACATGACGGCGCCATCTCGTATCCGCCGGCATGTCCGCCCGCTGTCTCCAATGGCCGCCTGTGCTGAAAAGCGCTCGCGGCCATTGGTCGCTCTGCCGGCAACCCTCCATCCCTGGCACCTGGCGCCCGCGAGTGCCACGTCCGAATGACTCTCCCTCGTGCCTCTGCCGAGTGCCTACCCCACTATCCCGGAGCCCATCATGCGCCTTCCTCGTCGTCGCTCTGCCCGGCAGTCCGTCGCTGCGCTGCTGCCGACCCTCGCTCTGCTGCTGGCGGTACTGCTGCCGCGCGTGACGCTGGCCAGCGACATGCCGTCCTATGACCTGACGCTCACCAACGGCAAGCTCAGTCCCGAGGTGCTCAAGGTCAAGGCCGGCGAGAAATTCGTCATCCAGCTGCACAACGCGGGCAACACGCCCGCCGAATTCGAGAGCAATTCGCTGCGCAAGGAGAAGGTGCTGGCCCCGGGCGTGAAATCCTTCGTGGTGATCCACCCCTTGCGTGCCGGCAGCTACGACTACTTCGATGACTTCCACCTGCCGGATGCCCGCGGCAAGGTCGTCGCAGAAGACTGAGGCACAGGCACATGTCCGCCGTCACTCGTCTCGTCCCCTGCCGCGCCTGCCACCTCTTCCCTGTCAGGGCACGAACGGCATTGCCGATTCCTCACCCTGCCCGCTGTCCCCGAGAGTCCCGCCATGTTTGATCAGGTTCTGTTTATCGTCTGGCGCGAAAGCGTCGAAGCCATTCTCGTCATCGGCATCATGCATGCCTGGCTGGTGCAGTCGGGCACGCGCGCCGGGCTGCGCTACCTGTGGGGTGGGGTCGTTGCCGGTCTGGTGCTGGCCGGGCTGATGGGCGCGGCCCTGATGGGCGCCAACACCTGGCTGACCGGCACCGCCCAGGAAGTCTTCCAGGCGGCGCTGGTACTGATCGCCTGCCTGCTGATCACCCAGATGGTGCTCTGGATGCGGACCAAGGGCCGGACTCTCAAGGCAGAACTCGAGAGCGGCCTGGCCGAGGCCGTCTCCTCCGGCAGCTACTGGGGGGTCGCGGTACTGGTCGCCATCGCCGTGGCACGTGAAGGTGCGGAAACCGTCGTCTTCCTCTACGGCATGGGCGCCGCCAGCCTGCAGTCCGGTGGCATCGGCAGCTTCTCTCTCGCGGCCTTCATCGGTTTCGCGCTGGCAGTGGCGACCTTCATGGCCCTGCAGCTGGGTTCGCGCCTGTTCTCCTGGAAGCTGTTCTTCCGCGTCACGGAAGTCCTGCTGCTGCTGCTGGCCGCGTCATTGTTGATGTCAGGGCTTGAGCAGCTCATCGGCCTGGGCTATCTGCCGGCCGGTCTCGACCCGCTGTGGGATTCCAGCTGGCTGCTCGATGATGGCAGCGGTCTCGGTGGCCTGCTGGCGACCTTCGCCGGCTATCGCGCCTGGCCCGCCACCACCATGGTGCTGGGCTATGCCCTCTACTGGGTCATCGTCATCACTCTGATGAAGCGCCAGCGCAAGGTGGAGCGCAAGGATCAGCGCAAGCAGCTCACCGCCCGCGCGCGCAGCTGATGCCCGTCCCGCGCACTGCCCAGTGAGAGAAGAGGAAGCGTTCATGGCCCATTGCAGTACACACTCCGCACGCCCCGACGCACGGGCGGACATCATCGCCAGTGACGCCGGAGCCGGCGCCTCCCGAGCCACGCGTATCGCGCGTTTCGGCCAGGCGATGCAACAGCGGCGCGGCCTGATCCAGCTGATCCAGTGGCTGGTGGTGGGCATCTACGCCTTCCTGCTGGTGGTGCCGGCATTGCTGCCGCTGCCCGACTATCAGGCGCACATCCTCACCAATCTGACGGTGTTCGCCGAATTCGTGTTCTGGGGGCTGTGGTGGCCCTTCGTGCTGATCAGCATGGTGCTGATGGGCCGGGTGTGGTGCGGGGTCTTCTGCCCCGAGGGTACCCTGACGGAGGCCGCCAGCCGCATCGGGCTCGGCCGGCCGATTCCGGGCTGGATGCGCTGGGGAGGCTGGCCCTTCGTGGCCTTCCTGGGCACCACGCTCTACGGTCAGCTGGCCAGCGTCTATCAGTACCCGCTGGGCGCGCTGGTGGTACTGGGCGGCTCGACGGTGGCGGCGATCGTGGTCGGGCTGATCTACGGCAAGGGCACACGTGTCTGGTGCCGTCAGCTATGCCCGGTGAATGGCGTCTTCAATCTGCTGGCGCGCCTTTCGCCGACCCACTTCCGTACCGACCAGGCGCGCTGGAACGCCCACAACCGCGCCGTGCGCCAGGGCAATGCCGTGCGTACGCATGCGCCTGACTGCGCGCCATTGATTCCGCTCAAGCAGCTCGACAGTGCCGGCGACTGCCATGTCTGCGGGCGCTGCAGTGGCTACAAGGACGCGATGCAGCTGGAATGGCGGTCGCCGGGCGTGGAGCTGGTCGAACCGCCGCAGCCGGTGCGTTTCACCCACTACTCGGTGCTGGTGTTCGGCCTGCTCGGCATCGCCATCGGCGCCTTCAGCTGGAGCGCCAGCCCGTGGTTCGTCGCGCTCAAGCAGCAGCTGGCCGTCTGGCTGATCGAGCATGACCTGATGTGGCCGCTGACCACCACCCTGCCCACCTGGATCCTGACCAACTACCCCGAGCACAACGATGTCTTCAATCTGCTCGATGGCAGTCTGATCACGCTGTGGATCGTGGTGGGCGGCGGTCTGCTGGGCGCACTCACCAGCCTGCCGCTCTTGCTTGGCAACTGGCTGATGGGGGGCAAGGCGACGCTGTCACGCCTGTGGCATCTCTCGCTGAGCCTGATTCCGCTGGGCGGGCTCGGCGTGTTCCTCGGCCTCTCCGCCACCACCATGACGCTGCTGCGCGGTGACGGCATCAACCTCACCTGGGCCAATGATCTTCGTGCCGTGCTGCTGGCACTGGCCTGCCTGTGGGGCCTGCGACTGGCCTGGCGCATCACTGGCGAGCAGTACAATGGCGAGCAGCGCAACGGCGAGCAGCGCAACGGCGAGCAGCGCAACGGTGGACGGCTCGCCGGCAACGCCGCACGACTGGTCGGCACGACAAGCGTCGCACTGGCCTGCCTGCCCGCGCTGGGGGTCTGGTACCTGATGTTCTGGGGCTGGTGAGACGCTGTCACCCGAAGGCTGAAACGACAAGACCCGCCATCAAGGCGGGTCTTTTTGTTGGCCGGGGCGGCGGTGACGCCACGGGACGCCACGCTAGTGAGCGCCGCCTTCGTCACTGCCCTCGTTCTCCGGGCGACGGAAGGCGATCACCACGACACTGCCCACCACATAGACCGCACCCAGCCACAGGAAGATATTGTCGAAGGCCAGCACCTCGGCCTGAAGACTGATGCGCTGCGCGATCATCGCGACGCCCGCCTGCCAGGGGTCGGTCAGGCCCGAGAAGGTCACCTGATAGCTGGCCAGCTGGTCGATCACCACCTGACGGCTCTGGTCAATGGAGCCGATCAGCTGGTTCCAGTGGTAGTCCTCCCGCCAGTCGCGCACGGTATCGATCAGCGCCAGCCCCACCGCGCCGCCCAGGTTGCGCATCACGTTGAACAGGCCACTGCCGTTGCCCAGTTCGTGGGGCGCCAGTCGTCCCATCGCCAGGCGTGACACCGACAGCAGCACCAGAATCTGGCCCACGCCACGGATGACCTGCGGCCAGAAGAACTCGTTGTAGCCCGAGCCCGACGTCAGATGAGCATTCATGCCGGTGCCGACACCGGTCAGCACCAGACCGATGAACATCATCAGGCGCAGATCGATGAGATCGGAGAGCTTGCCCGACAGCGGTGCCATCAGGAACATCGCCACGCCCGCCACGAACATCACCTCGCCGATCTGCAGGCTCGAGAAGCCACGCACGCTGCCGAGGAACAGCGGCACCAGATAGACCAGCCCGTAGAGCACCACGCCCAGCCAGAAGCCGACCAGCGCGCCGAGCGCGAAGTTGCGATTCTTGAACACGCGCAGATCCACGATGGGGTTGTCAGCACTCAGCACGCGCCAGAAGAAGCCCACGCAGCTCAGCGCGCAGACGATGGCCCACAGCAGAATGGGGGTGCTGGCGAACCAGTCATCTCCCGGCCCCTCCTCCAGCACGTATTCGAGGCTGCCGAGAAACACCGCCATCAACGACAGTCCCAGCGTGTCCAGACGCTTGAGCAGTCCGCGATCACCGCTGTCGATCTCCAGATTGCGCCACACCAGACTGGCCACGAGGATGCCCGGCAGCAGATTGGCCAGAAACAGCCAGTGCCAGCTGAAATACTCGGTCAGATAGCCACCGACGGTGGGACCGATGGACGGCGCCATGGTCGCCACCAGGCCGATCACCGCCTGAATGGTGCCCATCTTGCGCCGCGGGAAGATCGAGAAGCTCACGGCCTGGGTCAGCGGAATCATCGCCCCGCCCATGAAGCCCTGGACCGCACGCAGCACGATCAGCGCCTCAAGCGAGGTGGACAATGCACAGCCCAGACTCGCCAGCGTGAACCCCAGCGCCGAGACGGTCAGTACCACGCGGGTCGAGAAGATGCGCGCCAGCATGCCCGAGAGCGGAATCATCACGATCTCGGCGATCAGATAGCTGGTCTGGATCCAGGAGACCTGCTCGGGACTGGCCGCCAGGCCCGCCTGGATCTCATTGAGCGAGCTGGCGACGATCTGGATATCCAGGATCGCCATGAACATGCCGAACACCGCCGCGATGAAGCCGATCTGCTGACGGCGCGACGGCATGTCACTGGCAGCCCCTGCCGGGGCTGCGGTTGCCTCGGCCATGCTCACTGCGCTCCGTGTTCGGCGGTGGCCGCGACATCGGAGGCGGCCTGCACGCTATCAGGTGCCATGACTGGCGCGGTGACACTGGCCGCATAGGTGCCGGTCTCCGGCAGCTCGCGGGTGTCGATGGACGGCACGACCGACAGCCCCGCCCGCAGGCGTGGCAATGCCGCTTCCGGGCCCGTCAGACGGATACGCACCGGCACGCGCTGGACGATCTTGTTGAAGTTGCCGGTGGCATTGTCCGTCGGCAGCAGGCTGAACTCGGTGCCGGTCGCCGGCGCGAGGCTGTCCACCACCCCCTCGAACTCGATGTCCGGATAGGCATCCACCTCAAGGTGGACCGGCTGCCCGACACGCATGCGCTCGGTCTGGGTTTCCTTGTAGTTGGCCACCACGTAGGCGCTTTCCACCGGCACCAGCTGCATCAGGGTCAGCGAGGCGCTGGCCATGGTGCCGACCTCGACACTGCGATTGCCGACCACGCCGTTCTGGGGCGCACGAATCGAGGTCTTCTCCAGCTGGTGGCGCGCGTAGGCGAGATCCGCCGCCGCTGACACCACTTCGGCGCGGGCCGAGTCCAGCTGTGCCTTGTAGACCTCGAGTTGCTGACGCGCGGAGACCAGCGACGCCTGCTGCTGCGCCACGCTGGCCTCGGCGGTGCGCAGGGTCACCTGGTCATCTTCAAGGGACTGCCGCGAGGCGTAGCTGCGGCTCTCAAGACTCCTTGAGCGCTTGAGATGCAGCGCGGCCTGATCGCGCTCGGCCTTGGCCGAGGCCAGGGCCGCCTTGGCCACATCGATCTTCGCGCTCTGCAGATCCAGCTGACGCTCGGCCTGGACTTCCCCGGTGCGCGCCTTGTCGAGTGCGGCGCTCGCCTGATCCAGGTTGGCCCTGGCATCCCCGTCGTCCAGCTGAACCAGCAACTGCCCTTTCTTCACCGGCTGGTTGTCATGCACCAGCATGCGCGTCACACGCGCGGTGATCTCGGAACGTACCGGCACGCTGTCGGTCCGCACATAGGCATTGTCGGTCTCCTGCATGAAGCGCCCGACCTGCCACCACTCGACTCCCATCACGCCACCCGCGATCACGCCCGCCACCACGAGGAGCGCCACTGCGCCCTTGCCTGCCTTGTTCATACGGCGACTCTCTGTTGCTGCCTGTCAGTGCCAGGCAGGGAAACCGTCTGACGGTGGCCGGCCTCGATGACGCAACGCCTGCGCTCGGGACTGCCATCTTGCACCGCCACTAAGTGTAATGAATACTACACTTCATTGAGCCACCCCCGACAGCGTCAACCGACAGCGTGCCTCGTTCGCAATATCGCAACCCTGACGGCGTCAGTCGGCCCCTTTCACCAGAGGACACAGACATGACGGACTCCCCTTCCTCGCAGAGTGCTCCGGACACCTCCACATCCCGCACTTCCCCGCGCGGGGAAGCCCGCCGCAGACGCCAGCGGGAAGTCGCCAGAGAACACTTCCTGCAAAATGGCTACGCCGCGACCAGCATCAACGAGATCGCACGGGAGGCCGGCGGATCACTGACGACGCTTTATCGGAATTTCGGCAACAAGGAGGGGCTGTTCCTCGCCGTGATGCAGCAGGAAGCACAGTCGGTATGGTCGGTGATGGATCACGAGGTCAATGAGGCACGTCGCGTCGACGAGGCCCTGGAACACTTCGGGATGGCGATGCTGACACTGGCCCTCGAACCACAGCTGATCCGGCTGTTTCGTGGCCTCGCCTTCGAGAGCGGCCGCAACCCGCAGCTCGGCAAGCTCTTCCTCGACAATGGCCCCAAGCTGACGCGCCAGCGGCTGGCAGGCTACCTGTCACGACAGGTGGCGGAGGGCCACTTGCCAGGCTCCGGCCTCGGGCAGGAACCGCTGGCCGCCGCCAACCTGCTGACCGGCATGCTGCTCAACCCGCTGCATGTCGATGCCCTGCTGGGCAGCTTCCCCGAACCGGCCGACCCGGAAAGCCTGCGACCACACGTCAGGCGCTGCGTGCGCGTCTTCATCGCGGGTTTCGGGGCCTGAACACTGGGCCCCTGACGTGATGACCCAGCCCCGCCGATGAGGTTATGGATGCGTCGTCATGGGAACAGTACAAAGCGTCTCGACAAAGGCCCTGGCTGCATGGGTCATCCGCCGATCACGGCGTTTGCACAATACCGTGGAACACGCCAGGCAGGCGGTACCCTGCATCGGAATGGCGACCAGGTCGCCGCGACTCAGCTCCACCTGACTGATCGCGTAACTTGGCAATATCGTCATGCCTCCATTGGCCAGGACATGCAGCTTCAGCATCTCGATATTGTCCATTTCAAAGATGACTCTGAACGTCTTGCCGATCCTGACGGAGGCTGCATTGACCAGTTGTCGCGTAAGAAAACTCCCGTTCAGCATCGCAAGCGAGCACCCCACCAGCGCTTCCAGGGTGATCGAATCGCACCCGGCCAGTGGATGGTCGGGCCGCGCGACAGCAATGAAATGCGTCGGGTAACGCTCGATGACCTCAATATCGGCAGGCAGATCCACTTCCATGGCAACTCCGATATCCACCGCGTCCGAACTCAGCTGGTCATAGACCGCCGGACTTCCCGTGACGGTACCGGAGAAGGTGACCTGTTCATGCTGTCGCTGGAAACGGGCGATGGCCGGCGACAGCCAGGTTCTCATCACCCCCTCTATGGTGGCGAAGCGCACGGTCCCCGCCATCAGACCATGGATTTCCTGAATCTTCGACTTCGCAAGGTCCATCTCTCTCAGGGTATTGCGCATGTGAGCTTCCAGGATGCGCCCCTCTTCCGTCAGGAACATGCCCGAAGAACGACGATCGAAGAGAGCCGTCTGAAAGCTATGTTCCAGGTTCTGTATCTGGCGACTGATGGCCGACGGACTGACATGCAGCTCATGCGCCGCCTGACGAACTGACCCGGTTTCCGCGACAGCCAGGAAATAACGATAAGTGAGTATCTGAATGGGAGCCTCCTGATCGAGGGGCGGTTGGTCAGCACCATTTAAGCGCACTTCTGACGTTCAGAACGTTGTCAGGTGTGTACTTTACGTCAACGCGGCGTGCTCAAGATTCTAATTT
The DNA here is from genome assembly GCF_027947415.1 of Cobetia sp. MMG027. Taxonomy (NCBI): domain Bacteria; kingdom Pseudomonadati; phylum Pseudomonadota; class Gammaproteobacteria; order Oceanospirillales; family Halomonadaceae; genus Cobetia; species Cobetia sp. MMG027. Next base: position 16,616 of record NZ_JAQJIO010000003.1, on the reverse strand, counting down.
CCCATACAGGGAGTCGCGTTTACTCTGAACAGGACATCTCCCGGAAGATTTCATCACGATAAATAACGATCCTGACCTGCATGTCATATGCAAGGAAACATGATGAGCATAAGAAATATAAGAAAGTTCGTATGGTGGGTGGTCGCTCTCTGTCTATTACTGACATGGCTTCCTTATATTGGAATATTCAACTCCTCGAAATTGATTTGGGGAATTCCCCAGCCGCTGGCACTGACGCTGGTATGCAATGCGGTGCTCACACTCTGCGTCATTTCGCTATATCCCCTGTATTTCAAGCCCTTGATGAATGCACTGAAAGCAAGGCCCATCGTGGAGGAGCATTCACATGAATAACACCGTCACGATTGCTGTACTTGTCGCCTTCATCAGTGTCTTCATCCTGATTTCGCTATTCGCCAAACGCAGTGCCAACAATACGCAATCCACGACTTCCGAGGATTTCGTCATCGGCGGGAGAGGCATGGGCACTCTGGTGCTGGTGCTCTCCATGGGCGCAACCTATTTCTCCACCTGGACATTGCTCGGGGCCTTCGGTTCCTACTATCGCGAAGGCATCTGGTTCGTCGGCTTTGCCGTCTGGACCATCTTCCACGGTATCTTCATCTGGATGTTCGGCACCCGCATCTGGCTGGCTGGCAAGCGCTTCGGCTTCATCACTCCCGGACAGATGGTCGAGCGTTACTACCGCAGCAAGCGCCTGAAGATCGCCGTGGCCGTCACCGGCATCACGGCTCTGGTGCCTGTCATGCTGATCCAGGTCATCGGAGGTGCCAAGGCACTGGATGCCCTGTCAGGGGGAGCCATTCCCTATGTTGTCGGTGTGACCGTCACATCCATCATGGTCGGTGTGATCGTGCTGTGGGCCGGCTTCAAGGGCACCGCCTGGACGGACTCCTTCATGGGTATCTTCTTTGCCTCGATTCTCATCTTCACTGCCATCTATGTGATGAATCTTGCCGGCGGCAGTCAGATGTTCGCAGCCGTGGCCGAAATTCAACCAGAGCTGCTGGTCAATTCCGGCAAGCCATTGAAAATGTTGGAACTCTGGCTGGGACTTGGCTTCGGTGCCTGGGTATTGCCGCACATGTGGCAGAAGTTCTATTCCGCCTCCTCCGCAGAGGTACTCGGCAAGGTCGCCATGGCCACCCCGTTCTGGAATTCCTGGATGATGGCGATCATTCCGCTGCTCGTGGGTCTGGCGGCCGTGATCCCCGGAGTGGCTCCGGGCCTCGATGCCAGCAGCAGCGACACCATTCTTCCCTTGATCTTCAACGAGCATCTGCCACTGCTGGGCGCCTTCGTGGTTGCCGGCATCCTGGCCGCCGCCATCTCGACCATCAACAGCCAGCTACTGTCATCGGCCAGTATCGTGGCGGAAGACATCGTCAACAGCTTCACCAAGGAGCCGCTGAGCAGTCAGCGCATCACGCTCATCACGCGTGTAGTCGTGGCGTCATTGACCGTACTAGTCTTCCTGCTGGCCATGTTGCCCAGTGGTGCAGGCTATCTGGTGCCCATCGCTTCGCTCGGCTTCGGTCTCGGTCTGCAACTGGTGCCTTCCGCACTCGGCATGCTGCATTTCCGTCGAATCACGGAAGCCGGTGCCTTTGCAGGGCTGCTCTCGGGGACTGCGGTGATGGCGATCCTGGCCATCTTGCAACTGGATATCGTCATCGGCCCCAGTATCTCAGGCTTCATCGTCAACCTTGTCGTGATGATGGTCGTCAGTCGTCTGTCAGCTCCGGTCTGTGAACGATCACAGCATGAATTCCATGACATGTTCGATGAATACATGCGCGACAACTGCGACACGCCTGTTCCCTCAAGCACTCAACCTTCGCGCTGAATTCTCATGGCGTCCTTTATCTCCAATTCATAGGTGACTCTCATGCAAGACAACGTAAAAGTTGCAGTGATCCAGGACAGCAGCGTGCCATTCGATGCCGAGAAGACAGCCCTCAAGGCATGCCGTCTCATAGAGGAAGCTGCGCAGGGAGAGGCCGAGCTGGTGGTATTTCCAGAGGCGTTTCTGGGTACCTATCCCAAGGGGCTGACATTCGGCGCCCCGGTAGGCACGCGGCTCCCGGAAGGACGTGAAGACTTTCGACGCTATTTTGAAGGCGCCGTGGAAATCGACGGACCGGAACTGCGCAGCATTGAAGAATCAGCCCGCGAACATGGCGTCTTCATCGTCATGGGCATCATCGAACGCGATGGCTCGACCCTGTATTGCAGCGTGGTGTTCATCGATCCGCAGGCAGGAATTGTCGGCAAGCGTCGCAAGCTCATGCCCACGGGCTCGGAGCGTCTCATCTGGGGCTTCGGAGACGGCTCGACATTGGATGCCGTGGATAGCTCACTGGCCAAGGTCGGCGCGGTGATCTGCTGGGAAAATTACATGCCGGCACTGCGCCAGACGATGTATGGGCAGGGAGTGGAGATCTACTGCGCACCGACGGCTGATGACCGCGATACCTGGCTGTCTTCCATGCAGCACATCGCGCTGGAAGGCCGCTGCTATGTCCTGAGTGCCTGCCAGTACCTGACACGTGGCGACTTCGGAGATGACTACAACTGCGTACTCGGTGACTCGCCGGAACATGTCCTGATGCGCGGCGGCAGCGTGATTCTCGGACCACTCGGCGAGATCATCGCAGGCCCTGTCTTCAATGAGCGTACCATCCTGCATGCCACACTTGCGCGCGATACGTTGATCCGCAGCAAGCTGGATTTCGATCCGGTGGGGCATTACGCCCGCCCCGATGTGCTGTCCGTGATGGTGGATCGTGAAGAAAAGAAGGCCGTCTATTACTGAGCTTGTCTGATGCCTGATGCCTGACGCCTGAGCGCTGTCGTGAACGGTGACAGTCGACTGACGCACCAATGACAACAGCCCCACTCTCGACACTCGAGGGTGGGGCTGTTGTCGTTGGTGTGGAGTGTCAGGGCAGCCTGTCAGGTAATACGCGATGTCTCACATCATTACACGGAACCTGCCGGACGCAGTCGTGATAACCACCCGCCATTGCGTGCCTGGGCGCGCACACCGGGGAAGTTGAGTTCCACCTGACGCAGACACAGGGTCAGCACGATGGTCAGCACGAGGTAGATGGCACCGATGAACAGCAGCGGCTCGTAGGTGAGGAAGTTCTCGTCACGAATGATGTTGGCGACCTGCAGCAGGTCCATCATCGCGATCGTCGAGACCAGCGGCACCGACTTGAGCAGCAGGATCATCTCGCCGGTCAGGGTCGGCAGGCATAGCTGGATGGCACGCGGCAACCACAGGCGAGTGAAGACCTGGAAGGGCCTCATGCCGAAGGCACGCCCCGCTTCCCGCTCACCCGGTGGCACGCTGAGCAGCGCACCGCGCAGGACTTCGCCGGTATAGGCGCCCACCGAGAGGGTGAAGGTCAGGGTGGCGTAGAAGAACGGGTCACGCAGAACGCCCCAGAACAGGCTCTCGCGAATGCCGGGGATGCCTTCCAGCAGCCGACCGATGCCGTAATAGAAGAAGAACAACTGCACCAGCAGGGGCGTGCCTCGCATCACGATGGTCACGCCATTGGCTAGCCAAGCGAGGGGCCTGGGGCCCTTGATGCGCGCCAATGCCATGCCGACCGCCAGCGTGAAACCCAGCACGGCCGACACCACCAGCAACAACAGGGTATTGAACAACCCCCGCCACAATGATTCCTGATAGTAGGGGTCCGACAACCAGCTGAAGTCCATATCACGCCTCCTGGGCAGAAATGACGGGCTCGCCACGGCGCACGTAGCGCTCCAGCCGGCCGAACGCGAGGCTCGAGGTCAGCGTCATCAGCAGATACAGAAGTCCTGCCACGCTGTAGAACAGGAAGTAGTCGCGCGTGCTGGCCGCCGCCTGTTGCACGGTGAAGAACAGCTCACTGAAGCCAATGACACTGATCAACGCCGTGTCCTTGATCAGAATCAGCCACAGGTTTGACATGCCGGGCAGTGCATTGGGCAGCATGCCGGGCAGCGTGATATGGCGAAACCGTGCCAGCGGAGAAAAGCCATAGGCATCGGCGGCCTCGAGCTGGCCCTTGGGAATGGCCAGAATGGCGCCCCGGAAGACCTCGGTCATGTAGGCCCCCTGGACGAAGGCCAGCACGCCGACGGCAGTGACGAAGCCACTGATCTCGATCTGGCCCGCGACACCCAGCGCGTTCATGAGCGCAGTGAGTGCCTGGGAGCCACCGTAATACAGCAGGATGATCAGCAGCAGTTCCGGCACCGCGCGAACGGCGGTCGAGTAGCTGGTGGCAAGCGCCCGCAGCACCGCCCATGGGCTGAGTCTTGCCGCTGCGCCGACCAACCCCAGCAGCAACCCGATGGCATAGGCAGCAAAGGCGATCTGCAAGGTGGTGACGGCACCGGACAGGATAGGGCCGGCCCAATCGGCAAGCCCTTCTTGGGCAAACTGGGACATGATCAGAAGCCTTGTCGTATCAGGTGAATAGGAGGAAGGCACTACGGGAAGCGTGCTGGCCAGACGACACCAGCCATCGGGCCAGCACGCTCGTGATCAGCCCAGGCAGACGTCGGTATCGAAGTACTTGTTCGACAGCGCCGTGCAGGTACCGTCCGCGTAGACCTTCTGGATGGCATCATCGATCGCCGCCTTCAGCGCCCCCTCTTCCTTGCGAATCCCGATGCCGACCCCCTCGCCATAGGCCGGGTGCTGCGGCGTGGTCGCCTTGATCTCGAAGCCGTGTGCCTCCTCGCGCTTGATCAGCGCATTCATGGCGATCTCGTCTGCCAGAATCACATCCACCCGACCGGAAAACAGGTCACTGTTGGCCTGCTCCTGCTGGTCATAGAGGCGCACCTGGACACCGCTGTCCCTCAATGCCCGGCGCGCGAAGTTGGCGTGGGTGGTCGCCGCCTGGGCACCGAGAACCATGCCATCCAGGCCTTCTGGAATATCGATATCCAGGTCGCTGGCGGCCACATAGGCACCCGATGAATGGTAATAGGGAATGCTGAAGTCGATAACCTTCTCGCGAGCATTGGTGATGGTCATCGAATTCATGATCATGTCGATACGCCCGGCCTTCAGCGAAGGAATGATGCCGCTCCAGCCTGTGGGGGTAATCTCGCACTCACGTTGCATGGCGTCACAGATCGCGTTGGCCAGCTCGACCTCGAAGCCGGTCCACTCGCCGCTGGCGGAGGTATAGGTAAAGGGCGGGTAAGGTTCGGCGGAGATCCCGACCTTGAGAGTGTCGGCGGCGTGCACCTGGGCGGCGCCAAGCGTCAGGCCACCCAGTGCCAGTCCCCCCATCATCAGTGCACCGGCCAGCTTGCGCAGCGCAGATGTGGAAGTCGAGGCAGAACGCGTTCCACGCGCGGTCAGTGAAGGTATCTTGGCAGCGAATCCAGCATCGTTCATCAAGATCATCAGGCCATCTCCTGGCAATTGTTGTGGTTCCATCAGCGGCATGGTGGGGAAGTCCATGCCGGGGCAATTCAGTGGAGGCCTCCTCAAGCTGCCGGTGCGATGAAGCGTCGGCAGCGTTCATGGCGGGTCTGCTCGAAGACCTCCGCCGGACTGCCTGCCACCCCGACTCGGCCTTCATCGAGGAAAACGATCTGGTCGGACACTTCTCTGGCGAAGGCCATTTCGTGGGTCACCATCAGCATGGTGCGTCCTTCATCGGCGAGACTGCGGATGACACTGAGCACTTCACTGACCCGCTCCGGGTCCAGAGCGGATGTCGGCTCATCAAAGAGCAAGACACGCGGTTCCATTGCCAGCGCACGCGCGATCGCGACTCGCTGCTGCTGCCCCCCGGAGAGAAACGCCGGATAGCTGTCGGCGCGCTCCAGCATGCCGACCCGCTCCAGGTAATGTTCCGCGATGCGAGTCGCCTCACGCCGAGACTTGCCTTTCACGCGCATCGGCGCTTCGGTGACGTTGCCGAGCACGGTCAGGTGCGGCCACAGATTGAACTGCTGGAAGACCATGGTGACCTTGGAGCGCAGGCGCTGGATCTGACGACGATCCAGCCCGATGAGGCCACCACGGCTGTCGCGATCGAAACGTAGATGCTCATCGGCGATCGACAGCTCCCCCCTGTTGGGGCGTTCCAACAGATTCATGCAGCGCAGCAAGGTACTCTTGCCGGAGCCACTGGCGCCGATGATGGTGGTGACACTGCCTTCCGTCACGCGCAATGACACGTCATGCAGCACTGCCAGATCACCGTAGTGCTTGACGATGTTGCTGGCTTCGACGATGACCCGATTCGATGAGGATCGCGAGGGCCCTGCCCTGCCTTCAAGGCAGACTTCCTGAGGCTGAGAGATGCCGTTGCTGTCTGCTTTCATCGAGCGGGTCATGGGAGATACGTTCGAGGGCGAGATAGTCATGAGCGACTCACAAGTGGGTGGCTGTGGCTGGCTTGGGATGGGGCACCGTGCAGCGGGGATCGGCATGACGCACTACTTTGATGCGCTGCGCGACTGCCTGACCGAAGCGACCGATGGCCAGATGGTGCTTGCCCTGCCGCGATCTGCCGCGACCCGTCGCGACATCAGCGGTAGCGCGAACAACAATTGATACAGTTGTATAGCAATAGGCGTTCCACATAACGACTCCCCACACCACGGACGGGTGCGGCAGGCACTATCAGCACGAAATGCAAGCCTTGAGGCGACGCAGCAATGCCACACGGGGCAGGAATCTGTCAGCTCTCGCCCCATGCCGTCATCGCGGTAGGGAGGCTACGTCAGTCTTGCAGGCTGGCGTTCACGGCAGCGACGGCATCTTCGCCATCGCGGGTCGTCACGCCGGCAAGAAACTCCGCCAGACGCTCCGGGTGGGCGACGAGCCAGTCGTGCGCCACCTCATCGAGGTCACGCTCGTTCAGGCTGTAGTCGAGGATGAAGGCGCTCTGCTCATCGGAGCTGAAGACCAGCTGATCGAGAAAGCGCGTCAGGTTGGGATTGGCCTCGGCGTAGGCGGTCCGCACGACGGTCTTGACGTCACTGGCGCCGTTGTCAGGGCCGAAGACCGATTCCGGGTCTTCCAGGATATGGGTGTCGAATTCCGGCACCATCCAGTGCGGCGTCCAGCCGTAGAAGGCGATCCAGCGTTGCTCGCGCTCGGCGGCGCGCACTTCACTGAGCATCCCCGGTGTCGAGGATTCCATCGCATCCCAGTCACCCAGCCCATAGACATCGTCGTCGATGGCGCCGTTGAGCATGTCGCTGATGGTGGAGCCGCTTTCGATGGAGTAGATGGTCTCATCGAATTCATCGGCGTGGGCGGCCAGATCCGCCGCGCTGTGGATACCCTCGTCATAGACATAGCCCGGCACCGCGAAGCCCATCCGGGCACCGGTGACGTTGTTGCCGAGATCCGTGATCGCGCCGGCCGCCATGGCCGCGTCGTAGCTGTCCTTCTGGGCCGGCAGCCAGCCGGCAAGGAAGGCATCGCTGTCGCCGGTGGTCAGGGTGTTGTAACCGACGGTGGAGCTGACTTCCTGCCGCTCCACGTCATAGCCCATCGGGGCGAGAATCTGGGCGACGATCTCGCTCTTGACGCTGACACCGGGCCAGGGCGGCACGATGAGCGTCAAGGCGTCGTCCGTGTCCTGGGCAGAAGCCGCCAGCGGCGCCGTACTGAGCAGCAGTGCACCGAGCGTGAGAAGTCCGCGGCGGGTGCCGCGCAACGGGGAAGAGGTCAGGCAGGTCAGGGGTCGCTTCATCTTGTCGTTCCTTGTCAGCACCGGTCGCGCCGGGCCTTGTTATAGGGAGTGTCAAGCGGGGTCTTGCATGCCTTGCGCGACTGCAGCCGATGGCGCTGCCACCAGTTTCGGCAGGCCGCCAAAGGGCTCACGCCCCATCACGCGCGCAAGCATCGGGAGGAAATGCGCAAGCGGCAGGGTGTCGTATTCGGGGTCGAAGCTGGTCTGGTCCCACTCGTCACAGAAGCGCACGGTGCGCTCATAGGCAGGGTGGTGGGCGTAGGCATCACGTGCATGGCGGTCCTGGCCGAAGAATTCCCGGTAGTGATAGCCCTGGAACAGCTCGTGATGGCGAATCATCCAGACATTGAGCGGATCGATGAACGGTTCGAGGATACCCGCGGCGATCTCGGCATGATTGGCCGGTGCGAGATCATCGCCGATGTCGTGCAACAGCGCGCAGACCACCATCTCCTCATCGGCGCCGGCACGCAAGGCGCGGGTCGCCGTCTGCAGGCAGTGCTCGTAGCGATCCACCGGATAGCCATGGTGATCTCCCTGGAGGCAGCCCAGGTGGGCGATCACGCGCCGACAGGCATCGGACTGATACTCCCGGAAGTGCGCATCGATCAGCGCCCATTCGGCATGCGTGCTTTCCGCGAAGCTGCGAAAGCGCGCCTGGGTCATCGGGACGGTATCTTGCTGGCTCATGCGGTGGCCTCCTCCCGGTTGTCCGGCTGACCGCTGAGCTGATCGGCAAGCTGGTCGGCCAGCAGCAGGCGGCGGCTGGCCGTGGAGTCGCGATCCACATAGCCCTGACGCATATGGCGGATGCCGCCTTCCAGCTGGAAGGCACTGCGGCCATGGAACAGCCGGTAGTTGTCCATGATCAGCATCTGGCCCGGCGCCAGCTTGAGGTGCAGCGTGAAGTCGTCACCGGCAATCAGGCGGTAGAACGCCTGACGGGCCGCGTAGTAACGGCGCAGGGTCGCGCTCGGCAACGCCGGCACCCGCTCGGTACGATTGGAGAAGCGCACACGGGCCACCTGCCCCCGACTGTCCAGCTCGATCAACGGGCCTTCGCTCTCCAGCCGCGTGGTGGCATCGTGATAGCGGAATCCGGGGCTGACCTCGGTTAAGCAGGCAAAGGCCTCGGGGTCTTCACGACGCAGATGCTCCGCCGCGCTGAACCCGTCCACCAGCGTACTGTCACCCCCCTGGGCGGCATTGCGCAGGCAGTGCAGCCAGATATAGCCGGGAATCGGATCGCGATAGGGGTTATCGGTATGCGGCTCCAGCCCGCGCTGGGTCATGGTGAGGTCGTAGGCGTTGGCGACGGATTTCACGTCGGCGATGCCGCCCCAGTTGGTGCGTCGCAGCGGGCCGATGCGATGGATCAGACTCTGCATGCCATCTTCGTGATCCGGCACGCCACTGACCCGCACGAAGCCGAAGCGCTGCAACTGCTCGAGCATGTCCAGCAAGGCCGCGTCATCGTCCAGTGCTGCCGCGAAGTCAGCCTCGGGCAGCTGGGCGAGACCCCCCTTCCAGAACGTCATGCCCTGGTAGGCCTGTGGCGCGCGACACTCCGCTAGCAGAGCCGACGACGAGACACTCACCGCGTGGCCGTCGCTGAAGGCCAGCGACAGCGTATCGCCGTCGAGCTGCGCCTCGCTCAGGCGCAGATCCAGCGGCAGATCCGCCGCCTCGATCAGGCGCTGACCGGTCAGGGAATCGAGAGTCGCTTCATCAGGACTCCGCTCGCGCAGCCAGAGGGCCTCGAGGGTCAGATCACCCTCGGGGTGGCTCAGCTGCAGTTGTCGTCCGGAGTCTGTCAGGCAGACGGAAAGGGGGGCGCTGGGCACTCGATGTTCTCCACGGCTGGGGAGCGGCACGCTTGTTTTCCCTGGCAGGTGCCTGCTCTCGGGGGCGGGTCCGACTGGAATCTCTTCTACCTTAAGCCCCTACCGTCGAAGTGGTTTGAGGAAATTGGACATAGATTTGATGAAATTGGCCATATGTCGGACCAGCGGACGCGGCGCATCCGCGGAAACGAATCGGCAAGGCTTGGGAAGGAATGGCAGGCAGGCCCGGCAGCTATCGTGCGCCGGGGGTACGACAAGAGAACGAGGGCCGGGAGCCCCCATTCGACATCAGTCGGTCAGGTGCAGGACCTGACCGTTGAGCGCGCGACCGGCACCACCGGCCAGGAAGCGCGCGCACTCCGCCACGGCGTCCGGTCGGCTGCCCTCGGGACACAGCAGATTGGCGCGCACCCTGTCGGGGGCACGCAGCGCGAGGCGCTGGATCAACTCACCCAGCGCCGCCTGCGCCATGGCAGTGCCGTGATGCTCCTGCGAGGGCAGCGGCGAGGACAGCGGCGGCGCGACGGCCAGCAGGCGTCCACCGTGGCGCAACATGCGTGCACAGGCCGCCTTGAGCAAGGCGCCGGGCCCGGCGACCTGCGCGACCAGACACGCCTCCAGCGACTGCCCGGCCACGGCCTGCGGCGGCATGCAGACCAGCACGTCGAGACGGCCGAGACGCGCCACCAGCACCTCGAAACAGCCCTCGCCCACCACCTGACCGAAGCGATCCGACTGCTCGCCGCCCAGCGCGTCCAGCACGCGCTCGAGATCCGTCTGCGCGGTGCTCATCAGGGCGATGATGGCACCATCTTCCAGGAAGGTGCGCGCCATGGCTTCCAGCCATTCCCCCTGCCCCGCAATCAATACCCTGCGTCGTGGCAGCATCTCGTTCTCCCTGATGGATCGCTCTGCCGATCACGGCTGATCTGTGGCACATCACCTCCCTGTGATGCCCCTCGCCCTGCTGACTACCTTCCCCGGCGTGGCGGTGGCACGGCGCCGATGTCACGCCCGCACTCTGCCCGCACCCTGCCCGCCCCCTGCCCGCACTCAGGGCATCAGCCCCGGCAACCACAGCACCAGCGCGGGGAACAGCATGCACAGGATCAACCCCGCCAGCTGCAGGCCGACGAAGGGCAGAATCGAGCGATAGATGGTGCCGATGGAGACCTGCCCGGCGGTGATGCCCTTGAGATAGAACAATGCGTAGCCGAAGGGGGGCGTCAGGAAACTCGTCTGCAGATTGATGGCGACCAGAATCGCGAACCATACCAGCAGCCCCTGGCCGGAAAGCCCGAGCCCGAAGTCCAGCGCCTCGACCACCGGCGCCACCAGCGGCAGCACCACGAAGCTGATCTCGATCCACTCCAGGAAGAAGCCGAGCACGAAGATCAGTCCCATCAGCAGCAACAGCAGGCCGTAGGGACCCAGGCCGGTGCCGGTGATGACATCCTCGATCAGATAGTCGCCGCCCAGGCGCTTGAAGACCACCGAGAAGCAGGTCGCGCCGATGACGACGAACAGGATCATCGCGCTGGTCCGCGAGGTATCGCGGAGCGTGTTGCGCAGGGTGTCGAAGGACAGCCCGCCCATCACCAGCGCCAGCAGCAGACTGCCACCTGCGCCGATGGCCGCAGCCTCGGTAGGCGTGGCGATACCGGTCATGATCGAGCCCAGCACCGCGACGATCAGCACCATCGGGCCGAGCAGATCCCGCAGCAGCGCCAGCGGCAGCGGTGTCTTGTCGGTGCCGAGCAGCGACTGGTCCGGCAGCGGTGCCCAGTCCGGACGCAGCTTGGCGGTGATCAGCAGATAGGCCACGTAGAGCGCGCCGAGCATCAGCCCCGGAATCAGCGCCGCCTTGAACAGCGCCCCCACCGAGATCTGCAGGATGGAGCCCATCAGCACCAGCATGATCGAGGGCGGAATCAGGATGCCCAGGGTGCCGGAGGCCGCGATCACGCCACAGGCCATCTCGGCCTTGTAGCCCTGCCCCAGCATCACCGGCAGCGCCAGCAGCCCCAGCATGACCACCGAGGCACCGATGATGCCGGTACTGGCCGCCATCACCACGCCCAATAGCGCCACCGAGACGGCCAGACCGCCATGCACGCGACCGAACAGGCGCTGCAACGTCATCAGCAGATTGCGCGCCACCCCGGAGCTTTCCAGCATCAGCCCCATGAACACGAACAGCGGAATCGCGATCAGCAGCCAGTTCTCGATCACCCCGCCGAAGATGCGCGAGCCGACGGTGCCGAGAAACGGCAGCGGGATGTCACCGATGAAGGCGAACAGGATACCCAGCCCGCCGAGCAGGAAGGCTACCGGGTAGCCGGAGAAGATACCGATCAGAAGTGCCACCACCATGGTGATGGGCAAGGCGTATTCAGCGAGCATCGTCATGGCTCCCGTCTGCTTGATCCTTGGGTGCCGTCGTGCCGGCCGTCTCGTGTGCAGCGGTGTCCTGCGTCTTGCCTGCCTGAGGTGCAAGGCCGGCAAGACTGGCAATCTCGTGGTCCTTCAGGCGCTCAGGAGTGCGCGCCGGGTCGAACAGACAGGCCAGATTCTCGAAGATCTGCCCAAGTGCGCCGAGGGCGAGAAACACCAGCCCCGTCGGCAGCATCGCCTTGATCAGATACCGGTCCACCAGCCCGCCATAGTTGGACTTCTCGCCGGACATGTAGGACATGGTGACGAAGTGCTTGGACAGCCAGGCGATCAGCAGGCAGAAGGGAATCAGCATGATGAGGTGGCCGAGGATATCAACCACGGCTCGCCCACGCGGCGAGAGGCGCTGGTAGAACAGATCGACCCGCACATGCGTGTCGCTGTGCAAGGCATAGGTGCCACCGAACAGCGTCAGCAGGCCGAACAGATGCCATTGAAGCTCGGTGACGGAATTGATGGTGATCGCGGTGCCGAACAGCAGCACGTCAGGCGACCCCCAGTTGGCGATTTCATTGATGCCCAGGGCGTTGAGCGTGACGGTGGTGAGCACGGCCAGGATGATCGCCAGACCCAACCAGCTGGTCAGGCGACCCACCCATAGCCCCAGGCCGACCAGCGGTCGGCCCAGGGCGTCACACACCGCCCCGCCCTGTGCCCGCCAGGGCGCAAGGCGGGGGTCGGTCATTGGGCGCTACCCTCCTCAGCGTCACCGGCCTGCTTCATGGCCATCGGCTGCGGCATGGCCTGCAGCTCGTACCATTCGTCGATCAGTGCGGCATGCTTCATCAGCGAATCGTAGGCCTTGGCGAAGTCAGGATTGGTCTGCTTCTCTTCTTGAAGCACTTCCCCCCATGCCTTCTGCAGCGCGGTCATCACCGGTTCCGGGAAGCGCTTGACCTCGACACCCTTGGCTTCGAGCTCATGGATCGCACGTACCTGAGCCGGCGGCGCTTCGGCCATCGCCCATTGCAGGGTCGCGCGGCAGGCGGTCTGGAACTGCGCCTTGCGCTGGTCACTGTAGCTGTCCCACACCTGCTGGTTGATCAACAGCGAGAACCAGCTGGCGCTCTGGTGCCAACCCGGGAAGTAGTAGTACTTGGCGACTTCATTGAAGCCCATCGCCTGATCGACCTGCGGCACCGAGAACTCGGTGGCATCGACACGGCCACGCTCCAGTGCAAGATAGATCTCGCTGCCCGGTACCAGCTGGGTGGAGGCGCCCAGCTTGTTGAGCACCTTGGCGCCGAGGCCCGAGATGCGCATCGACAGGCCCTTGAAGTCATCCGGCGAGTTGATTTCCTTGTTGTACCAGCCGCCCGTCTCCTGCGGGGAGATGAAGCACGGCAGCACCTTCACGCCGTAGGGGTCATAGGCCGCCTGGATCAGCTCGGTGCCCTCACCGGCCCACATCCATGACATGAAGGCTTCCGGGCTCGGGCCGAACGGCAGCGCCCCGTAGAGGTTGGTGATCGGCACCGTGCCGGCCCAGTAGCCCATCCAGTCCCAACCGGCCTGGATCGCGCCGGAAGAGACGGAGTTGAAGACTTCGAAGGCCGGCACCAGATCGCCCGGCTCGTGCACGCGCAGACCGACTTCACCGCCGGTGGCGCTCTTGAGTTCCTCGGACAGACGCACGGCCCCGGCGCCCAGGAAGTTCTTGGTCGAGAAGGTACTGGCGACGTCGAGCTGCTTCGGCCCTTCCGCCTGAGCAGGTGCGGCGGCCATCAAGGTGGTGGTGGCGACGGCCGCCGCGATGGCGGCTCCGAGGCGCAGGCGACGAGTCGGCGTCGTGTGACGCGGCGTGGCGTGATGCAACATGGCACGGCTCCCTGATTTGTTGTTGTACTGGCTGGTCGTACGGCTCGATGCTTTCTGGCGATAAGGCACGCAATAAGCTGACGCTTACGTCAACTTACCCATTGACAACGCAAGCGCCTGACCACGCCACAACAATTCCAATGATTTCAGAGAGCTACGAGAGCCAATCACGCACGAGTAGCCGCACGATGTCCTCGATGCCGCCATCCATGCTCGGCAGCGTCCGGAAAGCCGGACACGCGGGTCGCCAAGGCTGCGACCAAGGTCGCGCGCTGACATGAATTCGGTCTACGACTCCAGTCGAATATGCCGATAGTGGAAGGCAGACCCCATGCGGGTAGGCACGGCGTGGGGTGGCGTGACACGCAAAGCGTCCGGAATTTCGGTCACTGACCGAGTTTCCGGACGCTTTGACCCCTCGTCTGTGGCGGGAAGGTGAAACCACTCTCGATCAGGGCGTTTCGGCCAACAGGCCATGACGGTTGAGCTTCTCGTAGAGCGAGGACTTGGCGATGCCGAGCTGACGGGCGGCGCGGGTGCGATTGCCATTGGCGGCAGACAGGGCGGCCTCAATCAGGCGTCGCTCGGTCTGCGCCATCGCCTCCCGCAGCGAGCCGGTTGCCACTGGCGTGTCGGAAGCAGCAAGCACGTCTGAATCCGAGGGGGGTGTGGATAATTCAGTCCGGCGGGCATCGCCATGCCGCGCATCGCCATGCCGGGCACCGATGGCATCCGGCAGATCGGTTGGTTGGATATGGCTACCGCCTAGATAGAAGGCGGCTTCGAGGACGTTTTCCAGCTCGCGCACGTTGCCGGGCCAGTGATGGGCACACAGGCGCTCCAACGCGGCCTCGGAGAGCATCGGCGGACGACGGCCACTGCGACGCGCCAGACGTGACAGCAGATGCGTGGCCAGGGTCGGCAGGTCGTCACGGCGCTCGCGCAGCGGCGGCACCTGCAGTGGCACCACGTTGATGCGATAGAAGAGGTCTTCGCGGAATTCCCCGCTCTCGACCAGCGCCTCCAGCGGGCGGTGCGTAGCGGCGATGACTCGTACATCGACGGTGACCAGCCGTGTCGCGCCGACGGCCTCGACTTCACGGTCCTGCAGCACGCGCAGCAACTTGGCCTGCATCGCCAGCGGCATGTCGCCGACCTCATCGAGAAACAGCGTGCCGCCATCCGCGAGCTGGAACTTGCCGGGCTTGCCGCCTCGTCTCGCGCCGGTGAACGCGCCTTCCTCATAGCCGAACAGCTCCGCCTCCAGCAGCGCTTCGGGAATCGCCGCGCAGTTGAGCTTGATGAAGGGCCCCTTGGCACGCGCCGAGCTGCGATGCAGCGCATGGGCATACAGCTCCTTGCCGGTACCGGACTCGCCCCGGATCAATACCGAGGCGCCACCGGGGGCGATCTTGCGTACCTTGCTGGCCAGCTCCCGCATGGCGGGCGAATCCCCGATGATGTCACTCAACTGCCAGCGGGCGCCGTTGGGGGTTTCCAGCGCCTGACGGTAGTAGTCCACCTCCGCTTCCAGCGCCTGGACCTGAGCATTCACCTGCCGCCATTCCCAGGTGTCGTGATAGAGCACCGAGCCGATGGCGCCGATCAGCTCGCCATCGCGGAAGATGGGGTAACGGTGGGCAATCATGTGGTGGCCACGAATCAACTGCAGCTGGGCCAGCTCCGCGCGTCCGCTTTCCAGCACCTCATGCATGCGGGTGTTCTCGATCACCTCGCTGACATCGCGCCCCAGCACCTCGCTGGCCTCGACGCCGAGAAACTCGGCATAGGGGGCGTTCAGAAACTGGATACCGCCCTGGGCATCCACCACCACCACCCACTCCTCCACCGCATCCATCGCGGCCCGCAGCAACTCGCGACGCGCCCGCTCGACATGAATCGAGGTGGCAGGTGAATCGTTGCGCAGCGGAGCAGCCGCCTTCGCTCCACCCGCCGCGCCTGACACTGGCATCTGCTGAGCCATGATCGGCTCTCCCTTGGCGTGTCCGGTCATCGTGGGTAGCCGTCATGCTGCCACCACACCCGCCGGATCTGATTGTTGTGTGCCGCGCCATTCCGCGGCCAGCGTCCGGAAAACCGGACACCACCCACAGCATCGGCCTAGTGGCGCCAAGGATCAACGTAGCCAGTGGTCGTAGAGTTCTCGTTAGACACTTTACTGAACCAGTTACTAAAAATAATCGCGAAAACGACTTGCACTCGAGCTAAACTATCGTAAACATCAATAAATTTAGAAATCATAACTTACTATTTGTGCTACATCCACATAGTTAAAACAGATAACAATCATCGGAAAGTTACGCGAGGGGATCAATATGAGCCGTGGAGTAATTGCAGCACCTGCGATAATCAACGTCCAAGGCAATGGATTTGTAATGGAACGCGGACTTTCAGAGCAAGAAATTCGTTATTACGCCTTATATTGGGATAGAATTGTCATACCTGGAAATAATCTAATCTACGTTGGACTGCCTGACGAAAAAATATTAATTGAGAGCGGTGTCATTGAAAGACCTCGAGTTACATTTCAAGGCTCTTTCATGGGAGCTGAAGTAGGCCATTCTTTTGCAAAAGCTCAATCTGTCGTAGCAAAAGAACTTATCGAAAAAGAAAAATCGATTGACTGGGTCCTCCATCAAATTGGAAATAATCTAAATATACCGAATGAATACGTTGAGCAAAAGCACTCTTTACGCTTTGAACTTGTCAACCTACTACCTGC